>NZ_JBHSUF010000005.1:0-397258 GCF_042660575.1 Nocardiopsis tropica | reverse complement strand
GGGGCCAAAACAAACATGGCTTAAAGAAAATCAAACACGCGCTGTTGAGTTCTCAAGAAACAACCGCTCTTCCCGTACAAGCGCCAGCCGTTCCGGCCGTCTGCTCTTCCGTGGAAGGCGTCTGCGTTTCCGCTTTGTTGTGTCTTTACTTTATCAGGTGTTCCGCGCCCCGCCAAATCGGCGGTTTTTCGCATTTGCGCTTCCAAACCCTGAGGTTTTTCTGCGCACCTGATCGGGATAAAGAACCCGGTTTTCCCTCTTTCGAGGCAACTCCCTGAGCCTACACGCTCCGAGCACATGCTCGGACCAAGGCACTCAGGAGGAGGATTGTCAGATCGCGGCCCGGTTCCGAGTGATCCGAAGAAGGATCCTCGCCGTCCCGCAGCGACTCGATCGAGTGTAGGCAACTACCCCGGTGGCGTCAAACCGGCCCGTGTCCGGGGGGAACCCGATGTCCACGAGCGTTCCGCGTCGGCCGGCCCCCTCGGGCCCGCCCGCTGGTCCGCGCCTGCCGGACCACCCGATCCTCGGGATCGTGTGTCTGTCACGGCTTGCTTGTCAGGCAAGGACTGTCCTGCCCCTGCACACCCGCGGCCAAACACAGGGGGCCGAGTTTTTTCTGCGGCGGAGCCCGCACCTGTGCGCGGCCCCGGCAGCGGCCCCGCGGCCCCGGAACGACGGAGGCGGCGCACGGGCCGCAAGCCCGGGCGCCGCCCCTCGTCAGCACGGGACCGGCGGGGATCAGACCATGTCCGCCAGGTCCTTGGCCAGCTGCCGGAAGGCGATCCCCCGGTGGCTGATCGCGTTCTTCTCCTCCGGGGTGAGCTCCGCCGTGGTGCGCGTCTCCCCCTCGGGGATGAAGACCGGGTCGTACCCGAAGCCGTGCTCCCCCCGGCGCTCGCGCGCCAGCCTGCCGCGGAGCACCCCTTCGGCGACCACCTCGGTCCCGTCGGGCATCACCAGCACGGCCGCGCACACGAACTCACCGCCGCGGCGCTCCGCCGGGGTGTCCGCCAGCTGGTCGAGGACGAGGTCGAGGTTGGCCCGGTCCTGGTCCCCCTCGCCGAAGCGGCCCGCCCAGCGGGCGGAGAGCACCCCGGGCATCCCCCTCAGCTCGTCGACGGCCAGTCCGGAGTCGTCGGCGACGGCGGGGAGCCCCGTGTGCGCGGCGATCGCGCGCGCCTTCAGCAGTGCGTTCCCGATGAACGAGGGCTCCGTCTCGGGCACCTCGGGCGCGTCCGGGAAGGCGTCGAGCGACAGCACCTCCGCGTCCAGGCCGGCCTCGGCCAGGATCGCGCGCATCTCCGGAACCTTCTTGGCGTTGCGTGTGGCCAGTACGAGCTTCACGGTTCCCCCTCCTCCGGGGACACCGCCGATACGGGTGCCGACGCTGTTCATCGGTGTCACTCGGCCAGTGCCTTCTTCTGGATCGCGGTCAGTTCCTCGCAGCCGGCGGCGGCGAGGTCGAGCAGCTGGTTGAGGAGGTCCCGGTCGAACGGCTCCCCCTCGGCGGTCCCCTGCACCTCGACGAACCTGCCGTCCCCGGTGAGGACGACGTTCATGTCGGTCTGGGCGACCGAGTCCTCCAGGTAGTTCAGGTCCAGCCTGGGCTGGCCCTGGACCACGCCGACGCTGACGGCCGACAGGGAGCCGGTCAGCGGGTTGTTCTTGAGCTTGCGGCGCTTGCGCAGGTACTTCATGGCGTCGGCCAGCGCCACGTACGCGCCGGTGATGGCGGCGGTGCGGGTCCCCCCGTCCGCCTGGAGGACGTCGCAGTCCAGGGTGATGGTGTGCTCGCCCATCGCCTTGAAGTCCACGACGGCGCGCAGGGAGCGGCCGATCAGGCGGGAGATCTCGTGGGTGCGGCCGCCGATCTTCCCGCGGACCGACTCCCGCGCCCCGCGGGTGTCGGTGGCGCGGGGCAGCATCGCGTACTCGGCGGTGACCCACCCCTCGCCGGTGCCCCGGCGCCAGCGGGGGACCCCGTCCTCGACTGTGGCGGCGCACAGTACGCGGGTGTCCCCGAACTCGATGAGTGCGGAGCCCTCCGCCTGGCGCAGCCAGTTGCGGGTGATCGTCACGGGGCGGAGTTGGGTCGGAACGCGTCCGTCAGGTCGGGCCATGCCAAGAGCGTATATCCGAGGAGGGTCCGGCGGTGCTGGTGGGCACGAATGCCCCTCCTGTGGGACTCCCGCCGCGTCCCGCCGGCCGGTCAGCCGCCGATCGCGTGCACCTGGCCGCTGCGGGCCAGGCCGATCGGCCCCGCGAAGGTGGAGCTGGCCTCGGCGAGGGTGACCTCGTCGTCGTTCCACGGCACGAGGTGGGTGAGGAGCAGTTCGCGGGCCCTCGCGCGGTTGGCGTGGTCGCCCGCCTCGCTGCCCGTCAGGTGCATGTCCTTGGGGTGTTCCAGGTGGTCCTGGAAGGCCGCCTCGCACAGGAAGAGGTCGGTGTCGGTCGCGAGTTCGACCAGGGAGTCGCAGACGCCGGTGTCCCCCGAGTAGGCCATGGACGCGCCGCCGTGCTCCAGGCGGATGCCGAAGGCCTCCACCGGGTGGTTGACGTAGTCGACCCGGGCGGTGAAGGGGCCGATCTCCAGGGCGCCGGGGACGAGCTCGTGGAAGTCGAAGACCTCGGTCATGCCCGGGTCCGGTTCGAGCCCGTACGCCTCCGCGACGCGGTCGGCCACGCCCCTGGGCCCGTAGACCGGGATGCGGGGCTTGGCGCCCTCGGGGTGGAACATCCTCGCCACCCAGTAGGAGCACAGGTCGAAGCAGTGGTCGGCATGCAGATGGCTCAGGTAGACGGCGTCGACGGAGTAGATGTCGATGTACCGCTGGAGTGCTCCGAGCGCGCCGTTGCCCATGTCGAGCAGGAGGCGGTAGCCGTCCGCCTCCAGCATGTAACAGGAGGCCGGGCTGTCCGGCCCGGGGAAGCTCCCCGAGGACCCGATAATCGTGAGTCGCACGTCGTCGTCGCCTTCTCGATGGGCCGCGCGGCGTCCGTGGCACCCCAGGCGTGTGGTGAGGAGTGCGGATGGCGGCTGGTTCTGCGGATGTCCCGTTGTTACGGGTCTACCCCAATGCCCGCCCGGGTGGTACAAAATGTGGCCCGCGTCTCACGCGACCTCGGTCACGTGTGAATTTTTCACACACTTTGACGCTTTCTGTCTTGTTTGTTCAGGGCGTGTTTCGGGCGTGTTCAGAACAGCAAGAGGGCCGGCACCCATCGCGGGTGCCGGCCCCCACCGCCTTCAGGTCCGGGAGGCGTCGGACGACTCAGGCCCAGAGCTGGCCGTCGAGCCGGTCCTCCGCCTCCTCCAGGGTGCCCTCGTAGGCGCCGGTGGACAGGTACTTCCACCCCGCGTCGGCGATGACGAAGGCGATGTCGGCGCGTTCGCCCGCCTTCTCCGCCTTCGCGGCCACGCCCATCGCGGCGTGCAGGGCTCCGCCGGTGGAGATCCCGGCGAAGATGCCCTCCCGGTCGAGGAGCTCGCGGGTGCGCCGGAGCGCCGCCTCGGCCGGGACCGAGAAGCGGGTGGTGAGCACCGACTCGTCGTACAGTTCCGGGACGAAGCCCTCGTCGAGGTTGCGCAGCCCGTACACCAGCTCGCCGTACCGGGGCTCGGCCGCGACGATCCGGACGTCGGGCCGCTGCTCGCGCAGGTAGCGCCCCGCTCCCATGAGGGTCCCGGTGGTACCGAGACCGGCCACGAAGTGGGTGATCCCCGGCAGGTCGGCGAGGATCTCGGGGCCTGTGGTCTCGTAGTGGGCCCGCGTGTTCGCCGGGTTGCCGTACTGGTAGAGCATCACCCAGTCCGGGTGCTCCTTCGCCATCTCCTTGGCGACGCGGACGGCCTCGTTGGACCCGCCCGCCGCCTCGGAGTAGTGGACCTCGGCCCCCCACATGGCGAGCAGCTGCCTGCGCTCCGCCGACGTGTTCTCCGGCATGACGCAGACCATGCGGTAGCCGCGCAGCTTGGCGACCATCGCCAGCGAGATGCCGGTGTTCCCCGAGGTCGGCTCCAGGATGGTGCAGCCGGGGGACAGCAGGCCGTCCTTCTCTGCCTGCTCGATCATGAAGAACGCGGTGCGGTCCTTGATCGAGCCCGTGGGGTTGCGGTCCTCCAGCTTGGCCCAGAGCCGGACCCGGGGCGAGGGCGAGAGGCTCGGCAGGCCGACGAGCGGCGTGCCCCCGAGGGAGTCGAGCAGGGAGTCGTAGCGCATGCCCGGCCTAGCGGCTTCCGCCGGCGACGGCCGGCAGGACGGTGACGCTGTCGCCGTCGGAGAGCTCCGCCTTCAGGCCGCCGACGAAACGCACGTCCTCGTCGTTGAGGTACACGTTGATGAAGCGGCGCAGCTTGCCGTCCTCCACCAGGCGCTCGCCGATGCCCGGGTAGCGGCCGTCCAGGTCGGTGAACAGCTCTTCGAGGGTGGCGCCGGACCCCTCGACGACCTTGGCGTCGTCGGTCAGGTTGCGCAGGATGGTGGGGATGCGGACCTCGATGGCCATGAAGAGTGACTTCCTTCGCGGTGGTTGGTGTGCGTTCATTTCCAACAGGGGACGTCTCGCGGCCATTCCGGGGCGGGGCCCGCGAGACGCGGCGCCTACTGGCCGGCGCCCGTACCGGTGATCTCCACCGGCTCCTCGGTGACCTCGCCGTCGACGATCCGGTAGGACCGGAACTCGACGGTGTCCGGCTCACGGGTGGAGACGAGCACGTAGTGCGCGCCGGGCTCGGAGGCGTAGGAGATGTCGGTGCGCGAGGGGTAGGCCTCGGTGGCGGTGTGGGAGTGGTAGATCACGACGGGCTCCTCGTCCCGGTCGTCCATCTCCCGCCAGACCTTGAGCTGTTCGAGGGAGTCGAACCGGTAGAAGGTCGGTGACCGCTCCGCGTTGGCCATCTCGATGAACCGCTCGGGGCGGTCGGACTTCTCGGGTCCGGCCACGACGCCGCACGCCTCGTCCGGGTGGTCGCGACGGGCGTGGGAGACGATCTTGTCGTAGATCGAGCGATCAATCCTCAGCATGCGACCAGGGTACCCGCATCCTGTTCCCTACCAACCGAATGGGTATTGTTAGCGGGCCCGGGAGCCCCCGCCGTTCCGGGGCTGGTGGGGCGGCCTCCGTGGCCCATCGCACACGGATTAGGCTCGTGCCCATGAGCGACGACAGCAGCAGCGCGCTGCTCACCGACCACTACGAACTGACGATGCTCCAGGGGGCCCTGCACAGCGGCGCCGCCCCGCGTCGGTCGGTGTTCGAGATGTTCGCCCGGCGCCTCCCCGAGGGGCGGCGGTACGGGATCGTCTCCGGGACCGGCCGCTTCCTCGACCTCCTGGAGAGGTTCAGGTTCGACACCGGGGAACTGGACTTCCTGTCCGACAACGGGGTGGTGGACGACCGCACGCTCGCGTGGCTGGCCGACTACCGGTTCTCCGGGAACGTGTGGGGCTACGGCGAGGGGGAGGCGTACTTCCCCGGCTCCCCCATCCTCGTGGTCGAGGGCACCTTCGCCGAGGCCGTGATCCTGGAGACCCTGGCGCTGTCGGTGTACAACCACGACAGCGCCATCGCCTCCGCCGCCAGCCGGATGTCGGCCGCGGCGGGCGACCGCCCCCTGATCGAGATGGGCTCGCGCCGCACGCACGAGCGGTCGGCCGTCGCCGCGGCGCGCGCCGCGTACGTGGGCGGGTTCGCCACCTCCTCCAACCTCGAGGCGGGGCGCACCTACGGGGTGCCGACCGGCGGCACCGCGGCGCACGCGTTCACGCTCCTGCACGACAGCGAGAGACACGCGTTCAAGGCCCAGTTGGAGTCCATGGGCACGGGGACGACACTGCTCGTGGACACGTTCGACGTGGAGCGGGCGGTGGCCACCGCCGTGGAACTGGCCGGCCCGGAGCTGGGCGCGGTGCGCATCGACTCCGGCGACCTCGGCGCGACCGCCTCCCGGGTGCGCGCACAGCTGGACGCCCTGGGCGCGACCGGGACCCGCATCGTGGTGACCGGCGACCTGGACGAGTACTCGATCCTGGCCCTGGCCGTGGCGCCCGTGAACGGTTACGGGGTGGGTACCTCTCTGGTGACGGGGTCGGGGGCGCCGACGGTGTCCCTCGTGTACAAGCTGGTGGCGCGGGCCCGCGGCCTGGAGCCGGACGCCCCTCTGGAACCGGTGGCCAAGCGCTCGGTGGGCAAGCCCAGCCGGGGCGGCCGCAAGTGGGCGTCGCGACGCCTGGACGACAAGGGGACCGCCGTGGCGGAGGAGGTGTTCCCCCATGACCCGTCTTCGGGCGTGGGGTTGCGTCCGCTGCTGCGGCCCCTGGTGTCCGAGGGCGTCGTGGTGGGACAGGAGAGCGTCCACGACGCGAGGGAGCGGCACCGCGCGACGGTCTCCGAGCTTCCCGAGCAGGCGCTCCGGATGTCGCGGGGCGAGGCCGCGCTGCCGACGGTCTTCCACTGAGCCGTTCCGGGAGACCGGCCCCTGAGTTCCGAGACCTGACCGACAGACGCGAGAAAGGGGTGCCGGGATGACCAGGGCACTCATCGTGGTGGACATCCAGAACGACTTCTGCGAGGGCGGGAGCCTGGGGGTGAGGGGCGGCGAGCGGACGGCGGCCGCCGTCACCGACCACGCCCGGGCCAACGCCGACTCCTACGACCACGTGGTGGCGACCCGCGACTACCACATCGACCCGGGACCGCACTTCTCCGAGAACCCGGACTTCGTGGACAGCTGGCCCCGGCACTGCGAAGTGGGGACTCCGGGGGCCGAGTTCCATCCGGAGTTCGACGCCTCGCTGGCCGAGGAGGTGTTCAGCAAGGGGCTGTACACGGCGGCCTACAGCGGTTTCGAGGGGACCGCGGGGGACGGGACGACCCGGCTGGCCGACTGGCTGCGCGAACGGGGGGTGGACGAGGTGGACGTGGTGGGGATCGCCACCGACCACTGCGTCCGCGCGACGGCGGTGGACGCGGCTGCCGCGGGCCTGCGCACGCGGGTCCTGCTCGGCCTCACCGCGGGTGTGTCCGGGGACACCGTGACGACCGCGCTGGAGCGGCTGCGCGCGGCCGGGGTGGAGCTGGAGGGCGAGCCGCTGGTGGGCTGACGCACGGGCGGGGGCGGCGCGGAGCGCCGCCCCCGTGTCCTGTCGCGCCTCAGGCGACGCCGACGGCGGCGCGCACCCGGTCGATCGTGGCGCGCGCACGCTCGCGGGCGCGCGCGGAACCGGCCTCCAGGATCGCGTCGATCTCGGAGGGGTCGTCCATCAGCTGGTCGTAGCGCTCGCGCTTGGGGCCGAGTTCGGCGTTGACCGCCTCGAACAGCTCGTTCTTGAGCTCGCCCCAGCCCATGCCGCCGGCCTCCAGCCGCCGCCGGACGTCGGCGACCTTGTCGGCGTCGGCGAAGTGGGCCAGGAGCTGGAAGGGCACCGAGCCGTCGGCGTCCTTGGGGTCCTCCACGGGGGTGGAGTCGGTGGGGATGCGGCGGATGGCCTTCTTGAGCTTGTTCTCCGGCAGGAACAGCGGGATGTGGTTGTCGTAGGACTTGCTCATCTTGCGGCCGTCGGTGCCGGGCAGGATGCTGCCGTCGCCCTCGTCGATGACGCCCTTGGGGACCGGGAAGGAGTACCCCTCGCCGAAGCGGTGGTTGAAGTACCCGGCGATGTCGGCCGTGTACTCGATGTGCTGGGACTGGTCGCGGCCGACCGGCACGTGCGTGCCCTCCATGACCAGGATGTCGGCGGCCATGAGGATGGGGTAGTTGTACAGCCCCATGTTGATCCCGGCGTCCAGGTCGCTGTTCCCGGCCGCGGTGTTGCGGTCCCGCGCGGCCTTGTAGGCGTGCGCGCGGTTCATGAGGCCCTTGGGGGTGAGGGCGCTCAGGATGGTGGTGAGCTCGAAGGTCTCGGGGACCTTGGACTGCTGGTAGACGACCGTGCGCTCGGGGTCGAGGCCGCACGCGAGCCAGGTGGCAGCGCCCGACCGGATGCTGTGGCGGAGCTCGGCCGCGTCCTTGACGGTGTTGAGCGCGTGGTAGTCCGCGACGAAGTAGTACGTGTCGTACTCACGGGCCGCGGCCAGGGCGGGCTTGATCGCGCCGACGTAGTTGCCCAGGTGGAATTCCCCGGTGGGCTTGATGCCGGTCAGGTAGGTGTTCGCTGCCATGTCCTCAGCCTAGCGGCGTTCGGGGGCGCTCCCCCGTACAGGTCCTCCCGGCGGCCGTCCCCGGACCGGACCCCTCCCCCTCCGGGCCGGTGTGGTGTCCGGGGGCCCGGGGCGCATGCCCCGGGCCCCCGGACACGGCCGCCCGTACCGCCGGGTCAGGAGCGGAAGGCCGCCCAGTGCTCGACGATGCGCCGGGCCTGCCCCTCGGTGAAGTGGGTCATGCAGCCGTCGTCGCTGTAGTTCATGAAGTTGGTGACGGGGTCGTCGCCCTTCTTGCGGGGGCAGGAGTCCCTGCCGACCGGGCAGCCGGACGCCGCCTCGCGCTCGTAGGGGGTGTCGTCCACGTAGTCCCCGGGCGAGGCGCACCCGTTCTGGAACGTGTGGAACAGCCCCAGCCAGTGGCCGACCTCGTGGGTACCGGTGTGGCCGAGGTCGAAGCCGTCACGGCCCCCGCCGGGCAGGGTGTCGTGGGCGAGCACGACCCCGTCCTGGTCGGGCGCCGCCTCGTAGTCCTGCGGGAAGGAGGAGTACCCGAGCAGCCCCGTCCCCAGTTGGGCCGTGTAGACGTTGAGCGTCCCGGCGCCGCCCCGGTGCAGCTCGGCCCGGATCGTGTCGCGGTACTCGTCGAACCGGGTGAACCAGGTGTCGTTCACCGTGCGGGTGGTCTCGGACAGCTCGAAGCGGAAACCGGTGTCGGCGCCGTCCGTCCCGTAGCCGCCCGAGAAGGCGGTGTTGAGGACCTCGATCTGGTCTTCGACACGGGCCTGCGGCACGTCGCCCCGGCCGTCCTCGGCGGAGATGACGTGCACCACGACCGGCACGTTCCGGGGCGCCTGCATCTCCTGGCCGCGCAGGGGGACGAGGGCCTCGCGGAACCGCCTGTCGTAGTCCTCGGCCTGCTGCGGGGTGAGCTCCCCTCCCTCGGGCACCGCCGCGTCGGGATCGCTCACGCGGGCGGCCCGGCCGGGCGGGCACTCCTCCAGGAGGGAGCCCTCCTTCCCCGGGGCCAGGGTCCGGGCGGTCTCGGCCCCGGCCGGTTCGGGCGGCAGGCCCGCGACCGTCCCGGTCAGAGCGAGACCGCACATGAGCAGTCCGGTCCAGAGCGCGGCTGTGCCGCCGCGAGAGCTTCGTCGATTCACATCACGGAATGTAATCAAACGGGCACGTTACGCACAGCAGCCGTGCGCACGCTGACGAAGTGTTTGCCCTTTTCGGGACAACCGGGACTACTTGCCCCCGACCGCCCAGGTGCGGAGCTTGGCGATCCGCTCGCGGATCTGGGTCGGGGAGGCCTGCGCCACCGGCGGGCCCCCGCACGCGCGGCGCAGCTCGTTGTGGATGACCCCGTGCGGCTTGCCCGTCCGGTGGTGCCATGCGCCCACCAGCCCGCTCAGCTCGCGGCGCAGCTCCGCCACGACCTCGTGGGTGGGGCCCTCCTCCTCGGCCGGGTCGTCCTTCTTCGCCCTGCGCTCACCCGCGCGGATGTCGGCCTTGCGCTTGCGGAGGAGCTGGGAGACCTGTTGCGGGTCGAGCAGGCCCGGAAGCCCCAGGAAGTCCTCCTCCTCGGAGGAGCCCGGGACACCGCCGTACTCGGCCCCGTCGTAGAGGGCGCGGTCGAACTCGGCCGCCGACTCCATCGTCTCGAACGGCAGCTCCTCGCCGGCGTCCGGGCTGTCCCGCTTGCGGTTGGCCTCCTTGAGGAGGTCCTCCTCCGGGTACTCGTCGTCACCGGGCGGCGGCTTGTCCAGCACGTGGTCGCGCTCGCGCTCCATCTCGCCCGCGTACTCCAGCAGGGTCGGCACCGAGGGCAGGAACACCGACGCCACCTCGCCCCGCTGGCGCACGCGCACGAAGCGGCCGATGGCCTGGGCGAAGAACAGGGCCGTGCTGGTGGAGGTGGCGTACACGCCGACCATCAGCCGGGGCACGTCGACCCCCTCCGACACCATGCGCACCGCGACCATCCACCGGTCGTCGCCCACGGCGAAACGGGAGATCTTCCGGGAGGCCGTGGGGTCGTCCGAGAGCACCACGGTCGCGCCCTTGCCGGTGATCTGCCGGATGATGCGCGAGTAGGCGCGGGCGTTCTCGTGGTCGGTGGCGATGACCAGGCCGCCCGCGTCGGGGTGCGTCTTGCGGACCTCGGTCAGGCGCCGGTCCGCGGCCTGGAGCACGCGCTTGATCCAGTCGCCCTTGGGGTCCAGCGCGGCGCGCCAGGCCTGGGAGAGGGCGTCCTGGGTGAGGGGCTCCCCGAGTCTGGCCGCGAGTTCGTCCCCGGCGCGGGTGCGCCAGCGCATCTCACCGGAGTAGGCCATGAAGATGACGGGGCGCACGACCCCGTCCTCCAGGGCCGGGCCGTACCCGTAGTTGTAGTCCCACGAGCAGCGGCGCACCCCCGCCGCGTCGGGGACGTAGTCCACGAAGGGGATGGGGTTGATGTCGGAGCGGAAGGGGGTGCCGGTGAGGGAGAGCCTCTTGGTCGCCGGGTCGAAGGCCTCGCGCGCGGCGTCGCCCCAGGAGAGGGCGTCGCCCGCGTGGTGGACCTCGTCGAAGATCACGAGGGTCTTGCGCGCCTCGGTCCGGTTGCGGTGCAGCATCGGGTGCGCGGCGACCTGCGCGTAGGTGACGGCCACCCCGATGTACTGGCGGCCGAGCGCCCCCTGGCCGTTCTTGAAGTCGGGGTCGATGGCGATGCCGAACCGGGCGGCGGCCTCGGCCCACTGCTTCTTGAGGTGCTCGGTGGGGCACACGATGGTGATGGCCCTCACCGCGTGCCGGTGGAGGAGTTCCGTGGCCAGGGTGAGCGCGAAGGTCGTCTTGCCCGCACCGGGGGTCGCCACGGCGAGGAAGTCGCGCGGCTCCCGGCGGAAGTACTCCTCGAACGCCTCCCGCTGCCAAGCGCGGAGCCCGCGCAGGCGGTCCTCCGTAGTGGTCTGCGTCACCGTCATTCTCAGAACCGTCCCCCGTTGCTCACCTGCTAGAGGTTAGCGGTCGTGGCGGACCGGACCGGGAGCCCCGCCAGTGGTGCCGCCCACACGACCGCGCCGCGGCCCCGGGCCGGGCCCGGGGCCCCGCGGGCGGCCCGGGGCCGGGCGGACGTCAGCCCCCTGCCCCGGGGACCTCCGCCCCGGAGGCCCCCTCTTCCCCGGAAAGCCCTTCGGCCCCCGGGTCCTCGGAGACCTCTCCCGTGCCCGCCTCCCCGCCCGTGCCGACGCCCTGGGTGTCGACGGCGCCGTCGTTGAACGGCATGTGCGGGGAGATCGCCGGGAAGGCGAAGAACCACAGGAGCGCCGCGGCCCCGGCCAGCAGGCCGACCGCCATGATGAACTTGGAGGCCCAGGGGCCGGGCAGGATGCGCCAGATCAGACCGTACATTCGCGTTACCCCTACTCGGCCTCGGCGGTCTCGGGGGCCATGTGCGCGATCGAGTCGGGCATCCCCTCGGACTTGGGCGTGGTCTCGACCAGCTCACCCCAGACGATGAGCCGGTGCGTGTTGTTCAGCTTCGGCGCACAGGTGGTCAGCGTGATCAGGGACCGCTCGGGCTCCCCCTCCCCCGCCCCCTCGACGTCGTCGAACGGGTCCGGCTCGATCACCCACACGTCGGTGGGCAGGACCGTCTCCTCCTGGAAGACCTCGTACGTGTAGAAGTTCTCCCCGTCCTCCAGGACCAGCACGTCACCGTTGTCCAGCAGGTCCATGTCCCAGAACAGGCCCGGGGTCCGGTGGGCGGCGATCGCGTAGTTGCCCGCGCCGCCCGCGCTGCTGGGGTACTCGGTGTAGTGGCCGGGGCTGTAGCGGATGTCGTCGGGGGTGGTGCCGTTGACCACGACCCAGTCCAGGTCGAGGCTGGGGATGTAGAGGCGGCTGTCGGCGCTGCCGGGCAGCGGCTCGGAGTCCGGACCGGACTCCTCCGCCGTGGCCGCCCACGCCTCGTTCAGCCCGTCCGCCAGGCCCTGCTGCTCGCGGTCGGTCTCCCACTGGGAGCCGTAGACCTCGTACCCCGCGTAGAAGAGCATGAGCAGACCGGCCGTCAGGAGGATCTCGCCGACGAACCGGACGAAGCCGCGCACGACGTCTCCCGGGGTGGCCCTGGGCCGGGGCGCCCGGCGGCGTCGGCCGCCCGCGCTCCGTCCACGCCCCTCCCGCCGCTCGTACGGTGGCTCTTCGTGTGGCTGCCGTTCAGTTGTGGACACCAATACGACCTACTCCTGTGGACGCTCTCATGTGCGCCGGACACCTACCGGAGGGGCACGACCAGCGGGACCCCGGTACGCGGGTGCGGCAGGACTTCGACCTCGTGCTGGTAGACGTTGCCGAGCAGGGACGCGGTGAACACGTCGGCGGGGGCTCCCTGCGCGGCGATCCGTCCTCCGGAGAGTATCGCCACACGATGGGCGTAGGCCGCCGCAAGCCCCAAATCGTGCAGGACCACGATAACCGCACCACCGTCCTCCGAGATCTGACGCGCGATGGACAGTACGAGTTCCTGGTGCCTGATGTCCAGGGCCGCCGTCGGTTCGTCGAGCATCAGCACCTGCGTGTCCTGGGCGAGGACACGCGCGAGCATCACCCTGGCCCGCTCTCCCCCGGAGAGCGTGGGGAACCGGTGTCCGGCCAGGTGGGCGACGCCCGTGCCGTCCATGGCCGCGGCGACCGCGGCGTCGTCGGCGCCGGGGGCGCACAGCCCCGCCCAGGGGGCCCGGCCCATGGCGACGAGCTCGGCGACCGGGAACGGGAAGCTGACCGACGCCTCCTGCGGGAGGACGGCCCGCCGCAGCGCGAGCTGTGGCGGGGTCCACTCCGGCAGGGGCCGGCCGAAGAGGAGCACGGCGCCCTCGTCGGCCTCCCCCCGGGCGGGCCCGCCGGTGACGTCGCCGGACAGGGCGGCCAGCAGGGTGGACTTGCCGGCCCCGTTGGGGCCCACCAGGGCCAGGAGCTCTCCGGCGCGCACCGTGAGGTCGACCCCGTCCAGGAGGGCGCGTCCGCCCCGGCGGACGGTGACCCCCTCGGCGCGGACCACCTCCGAGCCGGTCGCGGCGCGGACGGGGAGCGCGGGGGGACGGGACAGGGGGGCGAAGGCGGCGGAGACCCGCCGGCGCAGACGGGGAAGGGTGTTCACGACCATCCTCCCTGCTTGGCGCGGGTGCGGTGCAGAAGGTAGAAGAAGAACGGCCCGCCGAGGGCGGCGGTGACCACGCCGAGCGGGATCTCGGCGGGTGCGGCGACGGTGCGGGCGAGCAGGTCGGCGGCGAGCAGGAGGAGCCCTCCGCCGAGCGCGCTGGCGGGCAGCAGGACCCGGTGCCCGGGACCGGTGACCATGCGGATGATGTGCGGGACGACCAGGCCGACGAACGCGACGATCCCCGCGAACGCGACGGCGGCCGAGGTGAGCAGCGCCAGGGCGCAGATGAGGACGAGGCGCATGCGCTCGACGTCCACTCCCAGGTGGCGGGCGGGCCCCTCGCCGAGCGCGAGCAGGTCGAGGCGCCGGGCGTAGAGGGGGATCACGGCCAGTCCGGCCAGGAGGCACGGGGCGATGGCGGCGACCTTGGACCAGGTGGCGGTGGAGACGCTGCCGAGCTGCCAGAAGGTGATGGTCTGGATCTCGGCGTCCTGGGAGAAGTTGGTCATCAGGCCGATGGCCGCTCCCGCCACGGCGTTGACGGCGATGCCCGTGAGGAGCAGGGTGACGACCTCGGTGCGGCCGCGCGAGCGCGCGAAGACGTACACGAACAGGGTCGTGGCCAGGCCGAACACGAACGAAGCGGCGATGATCGTCCAGTGGCCGAACACGGTCAGGCCCGTGAAGACGACCGTGATCGCGCCGACCGCCGCGCCGGAGGAGACCCCGATGACGCCGGGCTCCGCGAGGGGGTTGCCGAAGATCCCCTGCATCATGGCCCCGGCGGCGCCGAGGGCGGCGCCGACCATGACCGCCAGGACGACGCGGGGGAAGCGCACGTCCCACAGGACGGTCCGGCCGATCCGGTCGGGGGGTGTGCCGACCTCCAGCCCGACCGCGTGCAGGACCGAGGAGGCGACCTGGCCGGCGGGCACGGGGTAGGCGCCGGCGCCGGCCGCGACGAGCGAGACCGCGACCAGGCCCGTGCCGAGTCCGGCCAGCAGGAGCACGGCCCGGAGGCGGTGTGCGGCGCGCCCCCCGGGTCCCGGCGGGGGGCCGCCGTCCACGCCGACCCGTTCGGGGGCGGTGGTGTCGGGGGCGGTCACCGGCCCTCCCCCTCCGCCTGGAACGCGGCCAGTTCGTCCGCGAGGGCCGCGACGACCTGCGGCGTGCGGGGGCCGAAGTTGAGCAGGACGCCGTCCTCGAAGTCGACGACCGCCCGTGCCGCGCCGGCCGGTGTCTGGGCGACGCCGGGGATCTCGACGAGCCCGTCGACGCCGCCCACGGACTCCAGGCCCTGGGTCATGACGAGGAGCACGTCGGGCTGGGCCGCGATGAGGGCCTCCGTGGTGATGGGGGTGAACGGTGTGGTCAGGCCCATCTCGACCCCGGCGTCGCGCGCGCCGGTCTCGGCGAGCACGGCGTCGGCACCCGAGCCCTCGCCCCCGAGGAGGTAGACCCCGGCCGTGCCCCGCAGGTAGAGGAAGGCCACGAGCGGGCCGTCGCCGGAGCCGTCCGCCTCCTCCCGGACCTCGGCCATCTGCGCCCGCGTGCGCTCGGACAGGGCCGCGCCGTCGTCGGGGACCCCGAGGGCCTCCGCGACCCGCTCGAAGCGCGGGTACATCTCGTCGATGGACCAGGCCTCCTCGACGATGACGACGGGGACCCCGGACCTCTGGATCTGCTCGACGGCCTCGGACGGGCCCGTCTGGGTGTCGGCGAGGATCACCGTGGGTTCGAGGGCGAGGACGCTCTCGGCGGAGACCTCGTGCCCCTCGCTGATGACGGGGAGGCCGGAGGCCTCCTCGAACGTGGCGGCGACGTCGCGGCCGACCACGTTGTCGCCGAGGCCGAGCGTGAAGACGATCTCGGCGAGGCTGCCGGTGAGCGGGAGGATGCGGCTGACGTCGTCGACCTCGACCTGCTCGTACTCCAGGGGGTCGGAGCTCGTGCGGTACGGATCGAGGACGACGGAGTCGACGGTGACGGGGAGCTCGGGCTCCCCGGTGCCCTCCAGCGGCTGGAGGCGGTTCTCGGAGAAGTCGGGGATGTCGGCGGCGCCGTCCCCCCGCGAGGGGGCCTCGGGCGCACCGCCTCCTCCCACGGCGCAGCCGGCCAGTGCCAGCGCGAGGGCGCAGGCCGCGGCGAGGACCGGGACGGATCGTGCGTGCGGGCGGTGTCCGCGCGGGCGGCGCCGCGCGTCGGCGAGTGGCATGGGGGTCGCTTTCGGTGGTCCGTGTGCCGGGTGCACGGGCGGGTGTCGCCGGGGAGCGGGGAGGCGACAACGCCCTTTATATGACACTTCGTCATCATCTTGACAAGCCTGATGCTTCGGTGTTCAACTGTTCCGGCGCGGACTTCGAGTTAGGCAAGGCTCACTTCACAAAGGTAAGCGTAACCTAAAGAACTCTCCCCACCTCACGCGGAGGGCGGTCTCCCACCGCCCCGCACGAAGCGAAGGCCTCTGATGCAAGCAGCGGTTTCCCCCCGCCCGGGCCACGGGCGGCGCCGCGGGCTCGTCCCGCCCCTCGCAGCCACCGCCGTCGCGGCGGTGCTGTCCACGACGGTTCCGGCGGCGGCGCTCGCCGAACCCGTCCCGTCCCCGGACGGCGAACACGGCCGCCCCCGCGTCACCACCGTGGACCGGACCGGGGGCCTCGACCCCGCGGGCGACACCGTCACCGTCTCCGGGATCGGCCACGCGCCCGGCTCACTGGTCGAGGTCGCCACCTGGGCCGTGCCGGCCGGTTCCGCCGACGACGGCGCCGTCCCCGACGACGGCAACGCGGTGACGGTCGAGGTCGGCTCGCGCGGAACCTTCACGGTCGCCCTCGACACCGGGGCGGGGTTCGCCGCCGGGGCCGGCCTGGACGCGGAGGAGGACCCGTTCGAGATCCGCCTCCTGGAGCTCGCACCCGCCCCCGCCGGGGACGCCGGCGCGGCCGCCGGGGGGACCTGGGCGCCCGGCCCGGCGGAGGACACGGGCGGGGGCTCCGGGGAGGACGCGTCCGGGGACACCGGCGGGTCCGCGCCGACCGCCTCCCCCGGCGCGGGGACGAGCGTCTCCGAGGCCGTCCCGGAGGCTCCCTCCGCCCCGGTCGTGGTGGGCCGGGTCCCGGTGGCCTTCGCCGTCACGGGCGCCGTCCCGGAGACGGCGCCCGTGACGGTCCCGCAGGCGGAGCCGCGGGCCCGGCCCGCCGCCCCGCAGGCCCCCGCCCCCCGGGAGCCCGGCACCCCCGCGCTGACCGTCTCCAGGACCTCGGGGCTCGACCCGGCCGGTGAGACCGTCACGGTCACCGGCACCGGCTACGACACCTCCAAGGGCGTCTACGTCGCCCTGTGCGACACCAGCTCGGCCGGCCCGGCGCAGGCCCCCGGACCGTGCATCGGCGGCGTGGACATGGACGGCTCCGGCGGCGCATCGGTGTGGGTCTCCAGCAACCCCCCGCCCTACGGCGAGGGGCTGACCACCCCCTACACCGGCAGCGGTGCCGACGGCGGCTTCAGCGTCCAGCTCGAGGTCCGGGCCGGTGACGAGAACACCGACTGCGCCGCCTCCGGCACGGAGTGCGCGGTGGTCACCCGCAACGACCACACCCGGTCCAGCGACCGCGGCCAGGACGTGTTCGTCCCGGTCTCCTTCGGCTCGGGCTCGGGCTCGGGCTCGGGCTCGGGTTCAGGTTCGGGTTCGGGCGACGGCGGCTCCGGTTCCGGTTCCGGTTCCGGCGGCGAAGCCGGGAACTCCGGCGGCGGAGGCGGAGGCAACGGTGACGGTGACGGCGGGAACGGCTCCCCCGGCCGACTCCCCCGGACCGGCGCCGAGCTCCACGGCCTCGTCCTGGCCGCCTCGGTGGCCGCCCTGGCGGGCGCCGCGGCCCTGTTCGCCACGCGCCGCCGGCGCGGGAACGACACCGCGACGGACCCGGCCGCCGGCTGACCGCCCCCAGACCCCCCACCGGCGGGCCCCGCCGCCCCCGCTCGGCAGGGGCCGCCGACCCGCCGGCCCCCGGCACGCGCCGGGGGCCGTCCCCTCCACCCATCCCCCTCACGATTGGACCGACGAATCCCATGACCACGACCACGACAGGCGGGAGCGGAGCCCCGGGCAGAGCCCGCCGGGCCCTGCGCGCCCTCACCGCCTACGCGGGTGTCGCCGCCCTCGGCGCCTCGCTCGCCGTCGCCGCGGCGCCGGCCTCCGCCGACGAGACCGTGCCCCTCGAGGGGGGCTCGGCCGCCTGGGGCGTGAAGCAGTCCTTCCGCAACTACATCTCGGGGCCGATCGCCCACGGCGGCTACGAGGCCTCCGACGGTGCGACGGTGCTGGCCGACGGCACCGTGGACTTCCCCACGGCGGGCGGCTCGGTGTCCAAGGAGGACGCCTCCGGTGAGGTGGACTTCGCCGGGACCGTCGTCTTCAGCGGCCACGACTACGGCCGGGGCCCCGTCCTGGAGGTCCGGGTCTCCGACCCGCGCGTGGTGTTCGACGGCGACGCCGCCACGGTGTACGCCGACGTGACCAGCCGCGAGTTCGGCGGCGCCGACCCGAACCTGCCCCCGGGCGACCTGGTCGGGTACGGAGAGGTCGCGGTCGCCGAGCTGACCGGCGCCGAGCTGACCGTCGAGGGAGAGGAGATCGCCTTCACCTCCGCCGCGGCCACCCTGCACGCCGACGCGGTCGAGCCGTTCGCGAGCTTCTACGCCGCCGGGTCCCCGATGGACCCGCTGTCCTTCACCGCCGGCATCGCGGACGTCACCGACCCGGGCGGGCCCGACCCCGCCCCCCGGGTCACCGTGGCCCCGGACTCCGGCCTGGACCCCGAGGGTGACACCGTCACCCTCGAGGGCGCCGGCTTCCGCCCGGGCCAGGGCGTCTACGCTGCGCTGACCGCCCTCCCGCGGTCGGCCGACTCCTTCCCGGCCCACTACACCGGAGCGGTGTGGCTGCGCGGCGCCACCGCCCCGGGCGAGGACGGCGCCTTCAGCACCGAGGTGGCGGTGACCGGCTCCTACGACAAGGACGGCACCACCTACGACTGCGTCGAGTCGCAGTGCTACGTGGCGGTCTTCAACGACCACACCGACATCGCCAACCGCGACCAGGACGTGTGGACGCCCGTCTCCTTCGCCTCCGGGGAGGAGCCCACCGAGGAGCCGACCGACCCCACCGAGGAGCCGACGGACCCCGTCGACCCCACGGACCCCGACGGCCCGCTGACCGTCCACAACGGCCGCGCGGACTGGGGGGTGAAGGAGTCCTTCCGCGACTACATCACCGGCAACATCGCCCACGGTGAGATCAGCACCCGCAACGGCGCGACGACGAACGAGGACGGCACCTACGCGTTCACGAACGGCAGCGGCGAGGTGGACCTGTCCGCGTCCACGGCCGACATCGGCTTCGAGGGCACCGTCGTCTTCGAGGGCCACGTGTACGACGGGGCCGACCCGCTCCTGCACATGACGGTCAGCGACCCCCGCGTGGAGATCGAGGACGGCGCGGGCGTCCTGTACGCCGACGTGGTCAGCAAGTCGCTCGCCGGCGAGGAGCTCGTCTCCTACGAGGACGTCGCTTTCGCCGACCTGGACCTGTCCGGGGTGGAGTACGAGCTCGCGGACGGCGTCCTGAGCTGGGACCCGATCCCCGCCTCCCTGACCGCCGAGGGCGTGCCCGCCTTCGCGGACTTCTACGCCGAGGGGGCGGCGCTGGACCCGGTCGCCCTGACGGTGAGCGTGGACGAGGACGTCACGGTCCCGGGCGGCGGCGACGGCGCCGGGGGCGCCCCCGGCGGTCCGGGCGACGGCGGGGGTGACGGCGGCGGCGACAATCCCGGCCTGCCCAACACCGGCGCCGCCCTCACGGGCCTGCTCGCCGCCGCCGCGGTGGCCGTGGCCGCCGGCGGCACGGCCGTGTACGCCGCCCGCAGGCGCCGCGCCCCGGTCCCCGAGGACGCCGCCTGACCCCGGAGCCGCCGGGCGGGCGCCCGGACCGGAGGCCCTGAGCGGGCACGGCCCGGGCGCCCGCGGGGCCGCGGAGCGCGTCCGCCGGAGAGCGGGGGCACGCGCGCGGCGGCCCGGGGCCCGCGGAGAGCACGAAGGCCTTGGCACGTTCGCGTGCCAAGGCCTTCCGTGTGGCGCCCACCGCGTGGAGGCGACGTGGAGACGTCCTACTTCATCATCTCCTCGTAGGCCTTCTTGCAGTCGGGGCACACCGGGAACTTCTTGGGGTCCCGGTTGGGGACCCAGACCTTCCCGCACAGGGCGATCACGGGGTTGCCGGTGACGGCGCTCTCGGTGATCTTGTCCTTCTGCACGTAGTGGGCGAACCGCTCCCGGTCCCCGCTGTCGTGGGAGATGTCCGGCCTGGTCTCGCTGTCAGGAAGGACCTTGTTGAGGATGTCCATCGCCATCGTGCCTCACACCTTTCGACGTCTGCGTTCCACGGTATAGGGTGCCGCACCCACACCGGTGGGCGCTCAGTTCATGGTGGGATCGTCCGGGTAGGTGGACAGGAGCGCCATCCGCCCGCCCTGGCGCCGCAGCACCCGGGCCCAAAGGCCCTCGGGGGACGTGGTGAACACGTCCGAGGGGACCGCGTCGACCACGAACCACGCGCCCTCGTCGATCTCCTCCCGGAGCTGGCCCTCGCTCCACCCGGCGTAGCCGGCGAACACGCGGAACGCTCCCAGGGCCGTCCCGAGCACCTGCGGGGGACCGTCCAGGTCCACCACGCCGACCGCGTCCAGGCCCAGCCCCGGGGCGAGGCCCTCCAGGGGCGCCCAGCCCGGAGGCGGCTCCCCGATCCCGGCCGCGCCCAGGGCTATCCCGGAGTCGGCCCCGACGGGGCCGCCCGAGAACATCACCGCCGGTTCGCTCGCATAGGCGCCCCAGTCGGTGACGACCTCGTCCACGGCCATACCCAGGGGGCGGTTGAGGATCACCCCGAGTGTGCCGTCGGCCGTGTCGTCCACGACGAACACCACCGAGCGGCGGAAGGAGTCCTCCTGGAGGAGGGGGGCGGCCACCAGGAGCCGCCCGGTCATAGTCGACTGGTCCATGCTGCACCTCTACCCCGGAACAGCCGCCGATCCGCCCGTGTTCCCAGGCCGTTACACGCCCGGGTCCACCGCTCCCTCCCGCGGGGCGCCGCCCCCGGGTCCGGCGTCACTGGACCTGGTCGCGCAGCCCGCGCTGGGCGACCTCGCGCACCGCGGTCGCCACGTGGGTGGACAGGTCGGAGTGGAACACGCTGGGGATGATGTAGTTCGGGCCCAGCTCGTCCTCGCTGACGACGTCGGCGAGGGCCTCGGCGGCGGCGACCATCATGTCGGAGGTGACGTGGTGGCTCTGGGCGTCGAGCAGCCCGCGGAAGAAGCCGGGGAAGACCAGGACGTTGTTGATCTGGTTGGGGTAGTCGCTGCGGCCCGTGGCCACGACGGAGGCGTGCAGGTGCGCGACCTCCGGGTCCACCTCCGGGTCGGGGTTGGCCAGCGCGAAGATGATCGAGTCGTCGTTCATCTCGGCGATGTCCTCGCCCTCGAGCAGGTTGGGGGCGGAGACGCCGATGAAGACGTCCGCTCCGGCGACGGAGCCGCGGAGGTCGCCGCTGTAGCCCTCGGGGTTGGTGTGCTCGGCGATCCACCGGAGGTTGGGGTCCAGGTCGTCGCGCCCGGTGTGCACCGCGCCGCGGACGTCGCTGACGATGATGTCGCGGGCCCCGGCGTGCATGAGGAGCTTGAGGATGGCGGTGCCGGCCGCGCCCGCGCCGGACATGGCGATGCGGACCTCGCCGAGCTTCTTGCCGACGACGCGCAGGGCGTTGCGCAGGGCGGCGAGCACGACGATGGCGGTGCCGTGCTGGTCGTCGTGGAAGACGGGGATGTCGAGCAGCTCGCGCAGGCGGGCCTCGACCTCGAAGCAGCGGGGCGCGGAGATGTCCTCCAGGTTGATCCCGCCGAACCCCGGGGCGATCACCTGGACGGTGCGGACGATCTCGTCCACGTCCTGGGTGTCCAGGGCGATGGGCCAGGCGTCGATGTCGGCGAAGCGTTTGAACAGGGCGGCCTTGCCCTCCATGACGGGCATGGCGGCCTCGGGGCCGATGTTGCCCAGGCCCAGGACGGCGGACCCGTCGGTGACGACGGCGACGCTGTTGCGCTTGATGGTCAGACGGCGGGCGTCGTCCTTGTTCGCGGCGATGGCCTGGGAGACGCGGGCGACGCCGGGGGTGTAGGCCATGGAGAGCTCGTCGCGGTTGCGCAGCGGCACCTTCGACTTCATCTCGATCTTGCCGCCCAGGTGCATGAGGAAGGTCCGGTCGCTGACCTTGTGGACGACCACGCCCTCGACGGCGCCCAGCGCGTCGACGATGGCCTGCGCGTGCTCGGTGTCGCGGGCGGCGCAGGTGACGTCGATGCGGATGCGCTCGTGCCCGGCCGCGGCCACGTCCAGCGCGGTGATCATGCCGCCCACCTGCTCGACGGCGTTGGTGAGGCTGCCGACAGCGCTGCCCCCAGCGTCGAGTTCGAGGCGGACGGTGATGGAGTACGAAACGCTGGGAAGGGTGGCCACGTGTTGCTCCTCGGCTCTGGCTCGGTGTTGTGCGCCCGGCGGGCACGCGGACGGCCCCTCACGGGGACGCGCTGCCGGCGTCGGGGGACCCTCCCGCCGCGGGGCCGCGCCGCGCTCTCGCGGCCCGGCCGGGGCCCGGTGCGGTAGGCGCGTGCGCGGGGCGGCGCTCGCGTCCCGCCCGTGTGCGGGGCGAGGGTGTCCTGCGTGTCCGGTTCGCGCGGTCCCACCGTGGTGGCGGCCGCACGCGGACCTCGGTTGCGGGTGGGGGCTGGTCGGGACCCGGAACCAAGTCGCCTTACCTTACCCGAGTCAAGCGCCCACCGTCAGCACAAGGTGACAATTACCGCGATGGTAAAAAATCGCACAAATTACGACTAATCAGAAGTGTCGTCGGGGCGTCCGCCGGCCTGGGGCGGGAGGTCCCCGGCGGGGGCCGCCCGGTCCTCGGCGGCCCTCACGACGAGGTCGGTACAGGCTTCCAGGGACAGCGCCGAGGTGTCCAGGACCAGGTGGTAGTGGCGCGGGTCGGTGGGGTCGGCGCGGTAGAAGCGGCGCACGTACGAGGCCCGGGCGCGGTCGTTGTCGTCCAGCAGCCGCAGCGTGGGCACGCCCTCCCCCCAGCCGTGCCCGGAGCACTCCTCCCGGTCGCCCGCCTCCCACAGGGTGCGGGCCCTGCGCAGGCGCGCGTCGCGGTCGCCGTCCAGGCGCACGTGCAGGGCGGCGGGGTGGTCGGCGAGGACGACGGCCCCGGCGCGCCCGAGGACGACGCCGCCGCTGTGGGCGACCTCGCCGATGACGAGTTCGGTCTGCTCCACGAACTCGTGGTCGTAGAGGAGGCGCCCCTCCTCGTCGGTGGTGCCGATGAAGGCGGTGTCGACGCTTCCCAGCGTGACGGTGGGAAGGCGTGCGGCACTGGCGAGGAGGCGTTCGAGCCCTCCGGGGGCGCGGTCGTCGCGCTGGAGGACCTCGTCCAGGGAGCAGCCGATCTGGGCCGCCACGGCGCTGGGGATCGCGCGGTCGAGGAAGGCCACGCCCAGCCGTGCGGCGACGGCCGGTCCCACCGCGCTGCCTCCCGCGCCGTAGGTGGCCGAGATCGTGACCACGGGCTCGCCGGTCCTGCGGGGGTCGTCGTCGCTCGCCATGGGACACCTGCCGGGTCGACCTGCGGGCCGTGCCGGCCCGCCTCTTGCGGACTCTTTACCCAGGCGGCGGCGGACCACCCGTGATCGCCCGCGCAAGAAAGCACCGGTTTTCCGCGGCCCCCGGACCGGCCCCCGGACCTCCGTGGCCGGTTCCGGACGGAACCCGCCGGGGTCCGCCCGTTCCGGTCCCGGTCGGAGCGACCGGGGCCGGCACGGGCGGACCGCTCCCCCGCTCCGTCCTCAGAACAGCGCGGAGGTGAGCTTGCGCCGGGCCGCGCCCACACGCGGGTCGCCCGGGGGCAGCAGGTCGAACAGCCCCAGCAGGTGCTGGCGCGCCCGGTCGCGGTCCTTGTCGCGCGTCGCCCTGACCGTGGCGACGAGGCGGTCGAAGGCGTCCTCGAACTTGCCCCCGTACATGTCGATGTCGGCCGCGGTGGTCTGCGCGTCCACGTCCGCCGGGTCGGCGTCGGCGGCCGCACGGGCGGCGTCCGGGTCGACGTCCTGGAGGCGCCCCACCAGGCGCACCTGGGCGAGCTTGCTCCTGGACTCGGTGTCGCCCGGGTCGGCCTCGACGGCCTTGGCGTAGACGGCCGCGGCGGCGTCGAAGTCGCCCCGGTCCAGGGCCTCCTGTGCCTCGGCGTCCACCGGGCGGCCCTGGGGCGCCTCCGGCTGCGCGCCGGCGGCGTCCTCGGGCCCCGGCTCCCCCGCGAGGGTTCCGGGGTGGCCCGGGGGCAGCGCGCCCTGCTCCTGGAGGGCGGCGAACGCCTCGGTGAGCCAGCCGGTGAGCTGCTCCTCGGTCGCCGGGCCCGCCGGGCCGGGCAGGAGCTGCCCCTGGACGGCCACGATGATCATCGGGGCCGTGGGCACCCGGAGGGCCTGGACCAGCTGAGGGCTCGCGTCGCTGTCGACCTTGGCGAGGAACCAGTTCCCGCCGGAGGCCGCCGAGAGCTTGTCCAGGACGTCCTCGAACTGCTTGGACTGGTCGGACCAGCCGGCGAGGACGGCCAGCACGACGGGAGCGGTCATGGACCGCTCGAGGACCTGGGCCTGGAAGGAGGACTCGTCGACGTCGAAGGCGTAGGGGTTGGATCGACCCGCCGACTCCGCCGCACGCTGTTTGGCCTCGCGTTCCATGGCCGCCTTGCGCGCGCCGAGGTCAACGGCACTGTTCGGTGAAAAGTCCGAAGGCTGCATGCTTCCATCCTGCCGTATCCGCGGGGAGGGCGTGGACCGCCCGCGAAGGGGCCGGGCCGTGTTCGGCCGAACACGGCCCGGGGGCGGGCCTCCCCTCCCGCCCCCGCGTGACGAACGACGGGCCCCGCCGGAGGGTTCCGGCGGGGCCCGTGCGGATCGTGGGAGCCCGGTCTCAGAAGCGCGGGTCCTCGGTGTAGGTCCCGAACTCCTCCCCCATCGTCGCGCAGATCTCGCCCATCGTGGCCTCGGCCCGGGCGGCGTCCATGATGAGGGGGATCAGGTTGCGGTCGTCCGCGCGGACCCCCTCCAGGAGGGCTGCCAGCGCCGCGTCCACGGCGGCGCCGTCGCGGCGCGACCGGCGCTCGGCCAGCTCGCGCTTCTGCTCGTGCTCCACCTCGTGGCTGATCCGGAGGATGTCCAGTTCGCCGGAGACGGTGCCGGTGTGGCAGTTGACCCCCACGATCCGCTTGTCGCCCTTCTCCAGGGCCTGCTGGTACTGGAAGGCCGACTCGGCGATCTCCGAGCTGAAGTAGCCGTTCTCGATCCCGGCGAGGATGCCGGAGGCCATCGGGCCGATCGCGTGCTCGGCCCCCTCCCCGCCGCCCATCCGCAGGATCTCCGCGAAGATCCGCTCCGCCTCGGCCTCCAGCTCGTCGGTGAGCGCCTCCAGGTACCAGGAGCCGCCGAGCGGGTCGGCCACGTTGACGACTCCCGTCTCCTCCATGAGCACCTGCTGGGTGCGGAGGGCGATCTCGGCGGACTGCTCGGTCGGCAGCGCCAGGGTCTCGTCCAGGGCATTGGTGTGCAGGGAGTTCGTGCCGCCGAGCACCGCGGCGAGGGCCTCGACCGCGGTCCGGACCACGTTGTTGTAGGGCTGCTGGGCCGTGAGGGAGACGCCGGCCGTCTGGGTGTGGAACCGCAGCCACTGGGCCTTCTCCGTGCGGGCGCCGTAGACGTCCCTGAGGCGGCGCGCCCAGATGCGCCGGGCGGCCCGGAACTTGGCGATCTCCTCGAAGAAGTCGATGTGCGCGTCGAAGAAGAACGACAGCCCGGGCGCGAACGCGTCCACGTCCAGCCCCCGCGAGAGGCCGAGCTCGACGTAGCCGAAGCCGTCGGCGAGCGTGTAGGCGAGCTCCTGCCCGGCCGTGGCCCCGGCCTCGCGGATGTGGTAGCCCGACACCGACAGCGGTTTGTACGCGGGGATGTGCTCCGCGCAGTACTCCATGAGGTCGCCGATGAGCCGCAGCTGGGGCTCCGGCGGGTACAGCCACTCCTTCTGGGCGATGTACTCCTTGAAGATGTCGGTCTGGAGCGTGCCGTTCAGGGTGCGGGTGTCGACGCCCTGGCGCTCGGCGGCGACCAGGTACATGCAGAACGCCGGGACGGCGGGGCCGCTGATGGTCATCGAGGTCGTGGTGGCGCCGAGGGGGATGCCGTCGAAGAGCAGGTCCATGTCGGCCACGGAGTCGATCGCCACCCCGCAGTGGCCGACCTCTCCCAGGGCGTGGGGGGAGTCCGAGTCGTGGCCCATGAGGGTGGGCATGTCGAACGCGACCGAGAGCCCGCCGCCGCCGGAGGCCAGGATCATCTTGTAGCGCTCGTTGGTCTGGCGGGCGTTGCCGAAGCCGGCGAACTGGCGGATGGTCCACGCCCGCCCCCGGTAGCCCGTGGAGTGGAGTCCGCGCGTGAAGGGGAACTCGCCGGGCCAGCCGACGCGCTCGAAGCCGGGCACCTCGGCCCCGGGCGCGGGCCCGTAGACCGGCTGCAGGGGGCGCCCGGACAGGGACGTGAAGTCGGCGTCGCGTGTGCGCGCGGAGTCGTAGCGGCGCTGCCAGCGCTCGCGCCCGGCCTCGATCTCCTCGGCCCCGCCGCCGTCGGTGGGGTCGCTCGTGGTGTTCGCCATGTCGAAATAGTAGGACGTCCAACTAAATATGTACAGGGACGACACCTGCGGCACCCCGCCCGGAGCGGGCGGTTCAGCGACCCTCGGCGGCCCCGGGCACGGGTTCGGGGAAGTCTCCGAAGTCCACCCTGAGCTTGGTGAACGTCTCGTGCATGCGCCACAGCTCCTCGTCGGAGTAGCAGCCCAGCCCGAAGTCCATGCCCAGCAGCGCCCGGGTCGCCTCCTCGGTGACGGCGCGCCCGGTGTCGGTGATGTCGGCCAGCACGCCGCGGCCGTCGCTCGGGTTGGGGCGGCGGCGCACGAAGCCCTGCCCCTCCAACCGGTCGATGGTGTTGGTGACGCTGGTCGGGTGCACCATCAGGCGCTCACCGATCTTGCCCAGGGGCAGGGAACCGGAGGCGCTGAACGTGAGCAGGACGAGGGCCTCGTAGCGGGCGAAGGTCAGACCGAACGGCTTGAGTGCGCCGTCCAGCTCGCCGATCAGGATCTGCTGCGCGCGCATGACCGAGGTGACCGCCGCCATCGCGGGCGAGGCACCCCATCTGCGCGTCCAGTTGTCGTGTGCGCGCTCGATCGGGTCGAACGGAAGATTCAACGGGTTTCCCACGCCGTCACTCTAGGGCGTACCCGGAGGGCGCCGTCCGCCACGAGGGACGACCACCCGCCGTAGCATTCACACGACGCGGAGTCAATGACTTCCGGTGGCCACAAGGGGACACGGGCGCCCCAGGAGGCCGGTCCACCCCTCCAACTCGGAAAACCCGAAACCACTGCGGATGGTCTCCAGAAAGTTCACGGGAGGCCGTTGACGCCACCCGTAATTATTAGTTAAGTTTCCTAAAAATTTATCCCCCCACGTCAGAGGCACCGGAACGTTTTCCAGGACCTCACTTCGCTCGTGGACCACCCCTGCCGGAAGACCGCGCAGGCGCCCTCCGACCGACCGGCCGCAGCCCATCCCACCCGCTCCGCGGTGCGACGGTCATCCCCCGCCCCCAGCTCATGACCAGGAGATCTCCCGACGTGAGAGCACGACGTTCCGGCACCCTGCTCGCGGCCCTCGCCGCAGCAGTGCTGGCCGCCCCACTGGCGGCGGCACCTTCCACCGCCGCCGCAGAGGAGGCCGACGCCTCCGACCTCACGGTCACCTACGTCGAGTCCGCCCGCTGGAACACCGGCTACACCGGTGAGATCACCGTCCACAACGCCTCGGACACCCCCGTGAGCGACTGGACCGTCGAGTTCGCGCTGCCCGACGGCAGCCGCATCCACGAACTGTGGAACGCGAGCCTGGCGGGCACGGCCGAGGGCTACACGATCACCCCGCCGCGCTGGGGCGCCACCGTCCCCGCCGGCGGCGAGTACTCCTTCGGCTTCAACGGCCTGCACGCCGACGGCGGCACCGACCCCGTCGGCTGCCTCGTCAACGGCTCACCCTGCTCCGGCGGCGAAGGCCCCTCCCACGACAGCTACTCCGTCGCCTACTTCACCCAGTGGGGACCGAGGGAACGCGACTACCACGTCCGCGACCTCGTCGACAGCGGCAGTGCCGAGAAGCTCACGCACGTCCAGTACGCCTTCGGCAACGTCAGCGCCGAGGGCGAGTGCGTCATGACCGACGAGGAGGGCCAGGGCGACGCCCTCGCCGACTACGGCCACCCCGTCCCCGCCGACCAGAGCGTCGACGGCGTCGCCGACGACCCCGCCCAGCCGCTGCGCGGCAACTTCAACCAGATCCTCGAGCTCAAGGAGCGGTACCCCGAGCTGGCCGTCAGCATCTCCCTCGGCGGCTGGGAGTGGTCGCGCCACTTCTCCGACGCCGCGCTGACCGCGGAGTCCCGCGAGAAGCTCGTCAGCTCCTGCATCGACCTCTACCTCCGGGGCGACCTCCCCGAGCTCAACGGCGCGGGCGGCGAGGGCGCCGCCGCGGGCGTCTTCGACGGCATCGACCTCGACTGGGAGTGGCCCGGCTCCGACGGCAACCCGCACAACGTCGTCCGCCCCGAGGACAAGGAGAACTTCACCGCCCTCGTGCAGGAGTTCCGCGACCAGATGGACGAGCTCGGCGCCGAGGACGACCGCCACTACGAGCTGACCGCCTTCCTGCCCGCCGGCGGCTGGCGCCTGGACGCCGGCTTCGAGCTGGACGAGCTGATGCCGAACTTCGACTTCGTCACCGTCCAGGGCTACGACTACCACGGCACCTGGGAGTCGGTCACCAACCACCAGTCCAACCTCGTCACCGACGCCCGCGACCCCGAGCCGGTCATCTCCGCCGAGCTCATCCACCAGGCCTACATCGACCGCGGGGTCGACCCGGCCAAGCTGGTCCTGGGCATCCCCTTCTACGGGCAGGGTTGGACCGGCGTGGAGCCCGGCCCCGACGGCGACGGCCTCTTCCAGCCCGCGACCGGCCCCGCGCAGGGCACCCACGGCACGGGCACCGAGGACTGGAAGGTCCTCCGCGGACTCACCGACGAGGGCTACGAGCTGTACCGCAACGACGAGGCCGGGACGGCCTGGCTCTACGACGGCCGGACCCTCTGGACCTACGACGACGAGACCGCGGTCGCCCAGAAGACCGACTGGGCCCAGGCCCAGGGCATGGGCGGCGTGATGATCTGGTCCATCGACGGCGACGACGCCGAGGGCAGCCTCATGGCGGCCATCGACGCGGCGCTGGCCGACTGACCCCTCGAACCCCCGGTCCGGCGCACCCGGACCGGGACCGGGCGGCGTCGGTGCTCTGATCCGGGGAGCACCGCCGCCACGGCCGGCGCGGACCGATGTGCGACGGTCCGCGCCGGCCCCTCCCCCATCCCTCCTCCTCCCCACGGGAGGACCCGCCATGCCCCTGCCACGCACACGCGCACCCCCGCCCCGGTCCCTGTCAGCTCCGATCACCGCACTCCCTGGGCGCACACCCCCGGCCGAGCGCCGCCCGAGACACTCCCACGGCGAACGGCACCCCCCCACACCGCTCACGCTCCAGGAGCAACCAGTGAGAGCACGACGACTCAGGAACCGCCTCGCGGCACTCGTGGCCGCCGTCATCGCCGTCCCCCTCGCCCTGTCCGCCACCCCCGCCGCCGCGAACACCGCCGGCGTCACGGTCACCTACGTGGAGACCAGCCGCTGGGAGACCGGCTACGGCGGACAGATCACCATCTCCAACACGTCCGACACCCGCCTGACCGACTGGTCCGTCGAGTTCGGGCTCCCCTCCGGCACCGCCATCACGTCCCTGTGGAACGCCACCCTGGCCCGGTCCGGCGGGACCCACACCCTCACCCCGCCCTCCTGGGGCGCCGACGTCCCGGCCGGCGGCAGCTACTCCATCGGGTTCAACGGCACCCACAGCGGCGGCGACACCGCCCCCGTGAACTGCCTGATCAACGGCAACAGCTGCTCCGGCGAGCCCGGCGCGCCCGACACCGAGCCGCCCACCGCCCCGGCGGGGCTGACCGTCACCGGCACCACCTCCACCACCGTGACCCTGGGATGGCAGGCGGCGACGGACGACGTCGCCGTCACGGGCTACGAGGTCCTCTCCGGCGGACAGGTCGTCCGCGCCGTCACGACCGAATCCGCGACCGTCACCGGGCTGGCGCCCGCGACACAGCACTCGTTCACGGTGCGCGCCTACGACAGTTCCAACAACCGGGGGCCGGAGACCGCGGCCGTGACGGCCACCACCGACGCCGGGGGCGGTCCCACCGATCCTCCCCAGGAGCGCCGCGTCGCCTACTTCACCCAGTGGGGGATCTACGACCGGGGCTACCTCGTCCGGAACCTGGAGACCTCCGGCACCGCCGAGAAGCTGACCCACATCAACTACGCGTTCGGCAACATCAACGCCAACGGCGAGTGCTTCATGGCCAACCAGCTCGGCCAGGGCGACGCCTGGGCCGACTACGGGCGCTCCTTCACCGCCGACCAGAGCGTCGACGGCGTGGCCGACACCTGGAACCAGTCCCTGCGCGGCAACTTCAACCAGATCCTCAAGCTCAAGGAGATGTACCCCGACCTGAAGGTCAACATCTCCCTCGGCGGCTGGACCTGGTCCGAGCACTTCTCCGACGCCGCCCTGACCCCCGCGTCCCGGGAGCGCATGGTCTCGTCCTGCATCGACCAGTTCCTGCGCGGCAACCTGCCGCTCTTCGACGGCGCGGGCGGCCCCGGCTCCGCCGAGGGCGTCTTCGACGGCATCGACCTCGACTGGGAGTGGCCCGGCTCGGCCGGACACGAGCACAACACCATCCGCCCGGAGGACAAGGAGAACTTCACCGCCCTCGTCTCGGAGTTCCGCACCCAGCTGGACGCCCTCACCGCCGAGACCGGCCGTCCCTACGAGCTGACCTCCTTCATGCCGGCCGACCCCAGGAAGATCGACCTCGGCTTCGAGATGCAGCCGCTCATGGCCGACTTCGACTTCATCACCGTCCAGGGGTACGACTACCACGGCGCCTGGGAGAACACCGCCAACCACCAGTCGAACCTCGTGACCGACGCCGCCGACCCCGGCCCCGACGTCTACTCCACGCAGACCACGGTCCAGGCGTACCTCGACCGCGGCGTCGACCCGGCCGACATGGTCCTCGGCGTCCCCTTCTACGGCCGCGGATGGACCGGGGTCTCCCCCGGGCCGAACGGCGACGGGCTCTTCCAGCCCGCCACCGGAGCAGCCCCCGGCCGCTACGAGGCGGGGATCCAGGACTGGAAGCTGCTCAAGGACCTGACCGGCTACCAGCTGCACCGTGACGACGCGTCCGGGACGGCCTGGCTCTACAACGGCTCCACCTTCTGGAACTACGACGACGAGATCTCCATGGCCCAGAAGACCGACTGGGCCCAGGCCAACGGCCTCGGCGGAGTGATGATCTGGTCCGTCGACGGCGACGACGCGAACGGCAGCCTCATGAACGCCATCGACACGGCGCTGGCCGACTGACCCCGGCCGACACCGGACCCGACAGGGCCCGCCCCCGGCCGGGGCCGGGCGGGGCCGTCGCGGACAGCCGTCCGCGGCGCCCCCGCCGCCGCCCCCGGGGCGCCGCCCCGTTTACGCCGCCCGGCCGCGGAGGCCGCGCCCGGCCGTGTCGGACGGCCCCGACCGCCGCACGGCGGGGCGGGCGCCCCCGCACGCCCTACGCCCCGAGCTCCTCCAACAGCACCTCGGCAGCGGCGTACGGGTCGCTCCGCCCCTCGGCCACCTCCCGGGCGAGCGCGTCCAGGCCGGTCTCCTCCCCGAGGCCGCCCAGACGGGAGCGCAGGCGCTCCAGCACGATCGCCTGGACCTCGTCCCTCGCCCGGGCCCGGCGGCGCACGGCCAGCCCGCCGGTCGCCTCCAGGTGGGCGAAGTGCTCCTCCACCCGCTCCCACAGCTCGGCGACGCCCTCGTCCTCCGCCGCGACGGTCATGACGATCGGCGGCTTCCACTCGTCGTCGGCGCGGTCCTTCATCGCGACCATCTGGCGCAGCTCGCGCAGGGTCACCCTCGCCCCGTCCCGGTCCGCCTTGTTCACGGCGAACACGTCGGCCACCTCCAGCACGCCGGCCTTCGCCGCCTGCACCGCGTCCCCCATGCCTGGCGCGGACAGCACCACGGTCGTGTCGGCCCGGCCCGCGATCTCCACCTCGGCCTGGCCCACGCCCACCGTCTCGACCAGGATCACGTCGAACCCGGCGGCGTCCAGCACCCGCAGCGCGTGGGGGGTGGCCCAGGACAGCCCGCCCAGGTGTCCCCTGTTGGCCATGGAGCGGATGTAGACGCCCGGGTCGGTGGCGTGCTCCTGCATCCGCACGCGGTCGCCGAGCAGTGCGCCCCCCGTGAACGGGGACGAGGGGTCCACCGCCAGGACGGCCACGGTCAGGCCCTTGGCCCGCACGGCGCGCACGACGGCGTTCGTGGTCGTGGACTTGCCCACGCCCGGCGAGCCGGTGAACCCGACCACCCTCGCGCGCCCGGTGCCGGGGGCCAGGCCCGCCATGATCGCGCTCAGTTCCTCGGCGCCGTTCTCGACGAGGGTGATCGCGCGGGCCAGGGCCCGGCGGTCACCCTTCCGAACCCGTTCGACCAGCTGGGGGGCGTGCATGGGACTCCTAGGTGTCGGCAGGAGCAGGACGGGGCGAGGGCTCGTGGCCCCCGCCCCGCCGCTGTCGGGTGCGTCGCGCGCTCCGGGGCTCCCCCGGGCGCGGGTGTGTCTTCGGAACAGTGTCTTCGGACGCGCCGCCCCCGCCGGGCTCCGCCACGCGGGCGGCCGGGGGTCGCCCGGGACCGCGCGCGGGCCGGGGGGCGGGCGTCCGGCCCCTGTGGCGCACGGGGCGCACGGGGCCGGGCGCGCTACTCGGCGGGAACCGTGAACAGCAGGGCGTCGCCCTGGCCGCCGCCCCCGCACAGGGCCGCGGCGCCGAACCCGCCTCCGCGGCGGCGCAGCTCGTTGACCAGGTGCAGCGCGATGCGGGCCCCGGAGGCGCCGATCGGGTGGCCGATCGCGATCGCGCCGCCGTTCACGTTGACGATGTCCTCGGAGACGCCCAGGTCCCTGATGGACTGCAGGCCCACCGCGGCGAACGCCTCGTTGATCTCGATCAGGTCCAGCTCCTCCACGGACCTCCCTGCCTTGGCCAGCGCGTGCCGGATCGCGTTGGACGGCTGGGAGTGCAGCGAGTTGTCCGGGCCCGCGACGTTCCCGTGGGCGCCGATCTCGGCGAGGACCGGGACGCCCAGCTCCTCCGCCCTGGCCCGGCTCATCACGACCACCGCGGCGGCGCCGTCGGAGATCTGGGACGACGAGCCCGCCGTGATGGTGCCCTCGCTGTCGAAGGCCGGGCGCAGCTTGCCCAGCCCCTCCGCCGTGGTGCCGGGCCGCACGCCCTCGTCGGCGGCGAACACGACCGGGTCGCCCTTGCGCTGGGGGATCTCCACGGGGACGATCTCCGCGTCGAAGTACCCCGCCTCCGCCGCTGCGGCGGCCCGCTGGTGCGAGCGGGCCGAGAACTCGTCCTGCTCGCGGCGGCCGATGCCGAGCTTGGCGTTGTGCCGCTCCGTGGAGGCGCCCATGGAGTCGCCCTCGAAGGCGTCGGTCAGACCGTCGTGCGCGGTCGCGTCCAGGACCTCGATCGACCCGTACTTGTAGCCCTTGCGGGACTTGGGGAGCAGGTGCGGGGCGTTGGTCATGGACTCCATGCCCCCGGCCACCACCACGTCGAACTCGCCCGCGGAGATGAGCTGGTCCGCGAGGGCGATCGCGTCGAGGCCCGACAGGCAGACCTTGTTGATCGTCACCGACGGCACGCTCATGGGGATGCCCGCCTTGACGGCGGCCTGGCGCGACGGGATCTGCCCGGCGCCGGCCTGGAGCACCTGTCCCATGACCACGTATCCGACCTGTTCGCCGCTGATGCCCGCGCGTTCCAGGGCGGCCTTGACGGCGAAGCCGCCGAGATCGGCGGCGGAGAACCCGGCGAGGGAGCCGAGGAGTCTGCCGGTGGGGGTACGCGCCCCACCGACGATGACGGAACCGGGCATCGTAACTGGCCTCCAAGTGATGGGTGACGCACCTGGTCTGCAACGATACCCACACCGCCGTCCTCGACCCTCGGGAGGTTCACGACATGGGCGAAGCACCCGGCCCGGCCAGCGCGTTCCCCGGCCTCACCCGCCTCGACCACGTGGGGATCGCGTGCCGCGACCTCGACGCGTCCATCGCGTTCTACAGGAGGACCTACGGCTTCGAGGTGGAGCACGAGGAGGTGAACGAGGAACAGGGCGTCCGCGAGGCGATGCTCCGGATCAACGGCACGGACGACGGGGGCGCCACGTATCTGCAACTGCTCGAACCCACCCGCGACGACTCCCCGGTCGCGAAGTTCCTGGAACGCAACGGCGAGGGGGTGCACCACATCGCCTTCGGCACGTCCGACGTCGCGCGGAGCGCCGAGGGGATCGGCGCACGCGGGGTGCGTGTGCTGAACCCCGAGCCCCGCACCGGGACGGCCGGGTCCAGGATCGTCTTCCTCCATCCGAAGGACAACGGGGGCGTGCTCACGGAGTTGGTGCAAACCGCGCACTGACGCGGACGCGATTCCGAAACGACGTCACAAGGGCGTTCCGGACACATCACATCTTGAGTTCCAGCCGCACGGCTGACCTCAGACCCCGGCGGAAGTTACACGAAACCCTCTTCCCAGGGGTTCCACGCTTGATAAAGTCGGCTAGCTGCCGGATGTGTTTTCCGGAGCTGGTCCATGTCTTGCAGTCCGGTGGTCGAGCCGGGTGGGCCGTCACACCGTGCCGCCGTGTCGTGATGGCATGGCGTACGCGGACGACATCGGAGGCGGTCAGGGGCTGCCGGGCCCGCCGCGCCGGTCCACCGCCCCCCGGTTCGCACACCCCCTCCGGACACGCCCGTCCACCGGGGACGGCGCCACCGCCCCCATGTCGTCCCCGGTCCGTTTGCAAGTTAGCCGTCTCGCACCCGTTCAGGATTCCGCCACATGCCGTCAAACAACATTGACACCCAGCTCAACAACATCTTCGACGAAGACAACACCCCGCCCGAATTCGACGTGGTGCTGCGTGGCTATGACCGCACCCAGGTGACGGACTACCTGGACGGCCTGCGCAACGAGGTCAAGCAGAACAGCAAGCAGATCGAGAAGTTCAAGGCCGAGCTCACCTCCAAGAACCGTCAGCTCCAGGAGCGGGAGCGCCCCTCCTACTCCGGCCTGGGCTCGCGGATCGAGGAGCTGCTGCGCCTCGCGGAGGAGCAGGCCAACGAGCTGGTCCAGAGCGCGCAGATCGACGCCAACGACATCCGCTCGGCCGCCAAGATCGAGGCCGCCGAAATGCGCGCGGCCGCCGAGTCCGAGGCCACCGAGGTCCGGACCCTCGCCCAGCGCGAGGCCGACGAGCTGCGGCAGACCGCCGAGGCCGAGGCCGAGGAGATCAGCACCACGGCCCGCCGCGAGGCCGACGAGCTGGCCTCCACCACCGAGCGCGAGGTCCAGAAGAAGCGCTCCGCGGTCGACCACGAGATCGCCGAGAAGCGCGCCACCTTCGAGGGCGAGATCGCCAAGCTGCGCACGACCACCGAGCGCGAGTGCGCCCAGGCCCGTGCCGCCGCCAAGCGCGAGCGCGACGAGACCATCCAGTCGGCCAAGAGCCAGGCCGAGGAGCTGCGCAAGAACGCCGAGCGCGCGTTCGCCGAGTCCGAGGCCCGCCGCACCGAGACCGAGGACCAGTTCGAGCTCCAGCTGGCCGACCGCCGCGCCGAGGCCGAGCGCCAGGACGCCGAGCGCCTGGCGGCCGCCCAGGCCGCCACCCAGAAGATGGTCAACGAGGCGGAGGAGCGGGCCTCCAGCGCCGAGCAGCGCGCCACCAAGGCGAGCCAGCAGGCGGAGCAGACCCGCCGCGACGCCGAGAACCACGCCAAGCAGCTGGTCGGCAACGCCAAGAAGAACGCCTCGCAGATCGAGGCCGAGGCCAAGTCGAAGTCGGAGCACCAGCTCAGCGACGCCAAGGCCGAGGCCAACCGGATCATGACGGCCGCCCGCAAGGAGGTCGACGAGCTCAACCGCCAGCGCGACAGCATCCAGTCGCACCTCCAGCAGCTGCGCCAGCTGCTCGGTGGCGGCGCCGCCCCGGCTCCGGCCCCGGTCGCCCCCGCCGCCCCGGCCCCCGCCGCGATCGCCCACCAGGAGCCCGCCGCGGCCGAGGAGACCAAGCAGCCGGCGCACTCCGGCAAGGGCGCCGACGACGAGGACTGGTGGCAGGAGTAGCGCCCAGGCCGCACCGCGGCCGCCGCGTCCCCGCCCCGGGCGGAGCCGGTGAGCGCATGGAAGGGCCCGCCTCCCCCCGGGGAGGCGGGCCCTTCGCCGTCGGAGGCCCGTGACCTGCCACGCGGCCGGCGGTGACGGCACGTTCCGCCCGTCCGTCCGGGCCCGCGCGGGCCGAGGCCGACGTGACCACCGGGGCCGGAGCAGCCGCAGGGGTCGATGTGACTCAAGAGGCCCCCGGGATCGAGAACGCCTCCACGGGGAGACGTACGACTCATCTCCCCCGCGGGGGTCCGCTCCTACGCGAGGGTGCGGACGTCCTTCTCGTAGGGGCCGTCCCACTCGGTCGGCAGCGGGTACGCCTCCGGGCTGACCCTTCTGACGATCTCGTCGAGCACCCGGCGCACGTACGGCTCGCCCACCCACAGGTGCTTGGCCCCGTCCACACCGATCACCTCGGCCTGCGTGAGCGGCTTGAACCGCTCCCTGGCCTCGGCCGGGCGCAGGTAGTCGTCGTGCTCGGGGACCAGGGCCACCACCGGCTTGCCGGTCTCGGCCCACGCCGCCATGTCGGACTCGTCGGCGCGGTGCAGCGGCGGGGACAGCAGGAGGGCGCCCCGCACCTGCGGGTCCGCGCCCCACTTGAGGGCCAGCTCGGTACCGAAGGACCAGCCGAGCAGCCAGGGCTCGGGCAGGCCCTCGAACTCCGTGAACTCGATGGCCGCGACCACGTCGTGGCGCTCGGTCTCGCCCTCGCCGAACTCGCCCTGGCTGGTGCCGTGGCGCGACGTCGTGCCGCGCGTGTTGAACCGGAGCACCGCGACGCCGGCCAGTGCGGGGAGCCGGAACGACGCCTTGCGCAGGACATGGCTGTCCATCATGCCCTCGGCGGTGGGCAGCGGGTGCAGGCACACCAGCGTGGCCACCGGGGCCCGGTCCTCGGGCAGGGCCAGCTCACCGACCAGCTCCAGGCCGTCGGCGGTGTGCAGGGTGATGGGTCGTCTCACGGCGGGCAGCACCGTGGTGGCTCGAATCTCCATGGCTCCTCGTCTCCTGGGTGGGTGGGCGCCCCGCGCGGCGGGCCTGCCGACGCGGGCCCGCGGGAGGCGGACCGGGGCGGGGCGGACCGGGGGCGGGTCCTCCGGGCGGCCGGGCTCAGCGGCGCGGGGCCCGGGGGGAGCGGTGCGAACGCCGGTCCCAGCAGGAGGAGTGCCAGTGGCGCCGGTCCCCGCCGTCGCCGTAGGGGCGCCAGGCCACCACGTGGGGCATGCCGGACGGGATCTCCTGCGCGCAGCCGGGGCACCGGTAGGCCTTGACGGCGGACGCCCCGGGGATACGACGTGTGACCCACTCCCCGTCCGGGCCGGCCTCGCGGCGCTGCCCGCCGGTGACGCGCAGCATGAGTGCGTCCTCGTCGGGGACCCCACCGGAGGAGTCACGGCCCCGGGTGGGTTTGCGGCGGGGGGAGTTTCGTCGCGGGCTCACACCGTCAAGGGTAGGAGAGAAACGGCAGTGGCCGCCGTCACACCGGCGACGGCGGCCACTGCGTGAGCGGGCCCGGAGCGGATCAGCCGTGGCAGGCGCAGCCGCCGCCGTGGCCCTGCCCCTCCTCGGCGTCGGGCAGCTGGTCCATCAGGAGCGGTGCGGGCACCGCGATCGTGGTCAGGCTGTACTCGCCCATCGCCATCAGGGTGGTGACCACGGACTCCGCGCCGCGGTCCGCCAGGAGCTCGGTCGGACCCTTGGGGTAACCGCAGCCGAACCGCATCGCGGTGTCGACGTCCTTGGCCGAGGCGTAGCCGTCGCCGATCATGCGCAGGGCGTCGTCGATCTGCGGGGCGATGAGGATCTCCCCGAGGTCGAGGGTCTCCTCGTCCCGGATCATCTCGGCGTAGCGGCTCTCGGCCCGGGGCTCCGGCTCCTCGGAGCGGCCCTCGTGGAAGCCCATGCCGGTCTTGCGGCCCAGCTGTCCCGCGGCGACCATGCGGCGCAGCAGCGGCGAGGCGGTGAAGCGCGGGTCGCGGTACTCCTCCCACAGGACGTCCATGACGGCGAGGCACACGTCCAGGCCGACCAGGTCGGCGAGGGCGAGCGGCCCCATGGGCAGGTCCGCGGCCTTCTGGGCGGCGGCGTCGATCTCCGCGCGGGTGGCGATCCCCCGCTCGTACAGGCGGACGGCGTCGTTGATGTAGGGCACGAGCAGCGCGTTGGCGACGAACCCGGCACGGTCCCCGACCGCCACGGGCGTCTTGCCGATGCGCTTGGCGACCTCGGTGACCACGTCGACGGTCTCTTCGCCGGTGGACACCGTGGTGATCACCTCGACCAGCTTCATGACCGGCGCCGGGTTGAAGAAGTGCAGACCGACGACCTTCTCGGGCCGTCCGGTGAGCGCCGCGATCTCGGTGACCGACAGGGACGACGTGTTGGTGGCCAGGATCGTCCCGGGCGGACAGATCCTGTCCAGGTCCGCGAAGACGTCCTTCTTGACGTCCATCCGCTCGGGGACGGCCTCGACGACGAAGTCCGCGTCGGCGAGATCCTCCCGCGAGGTGGTGAACGTCAGGCGGGCGTCGATCCCGGAGCGTTCCTCCTCGGTGAGTTTGCCCTTGCTGACCGCGCGCGAGAGGGACTTGTCCATGTGACTGCGGCCGCGGTCGACGGCGGCCTGGTCGATCTCGACCCCGATGACGTTGAACCCCGCGCGGGCGAACACCTCTGCGATGCCCGCGCCCATCGCGCCGAGTCCGACGACACCGACCTTGTCAAATTCCTGCACCATACGCCCAAGACTAAAGGGCGGGACCCCGTGGACGGCGCACGGGATGCCCCGGGCGGGCACTGCGTGCCGCGGGCGGCGCCGAAGCGCCGGCACCGAGGCGCTCCCCGCCTCCGGCGCGCCGCGGCCGCGTCCGGCCCCGGGCACGGGGAGGAGGGCCCCGGACCCGTCCGGGGCGGCCGCTCCCGGCGGGAGGGCGGTTCGGGTCCGCCCGCCCGCCGGAGGCGGTAACGTGGCGTTTCGTGCGTCTCGTCATCGCTCGGTGCAGCGTCGACTACGTCGGCCGGCTCACCGCACACCTGCCCATGGCTCCCCGGCTGATCCTCATCAAGGCCGACGGGAGCGTGTCCATCCACGCCGACGACCGGGCGTTCAAACCGCTGAACTGGATGAACCCGCCGTGCAAGCTCCGTGAGGAGACCGTCGAGGACGGGCCGGACCTGTGGACCGTCACCCACGGCAAGTCCGGCGAGAAGCTGGTGCTGACCGTCGAGGAGGTCATGCACGACACCTCCCACGAGCTCGGCAAGGACCCCGGCCTCCAGAAGGACGGCGTCGAGGCCCACCTCCAGGAACTGCTCGCCGAGCACATCACCACGCTGGGCGAGGGCTACACGCTCATCCGCCGCGAGTTCCCGACGGCGATCGGCCCGGTCGACATCCTGTGCCGCGACGCGGGCAACGCCACGGTGGCCGTCGAGCTGAAGCGCCGGGGCGACATCGACGGTGTCGAGCAGCTCACGCGCTACCTGGAACTGCTCAACCGGGATCCGCAGCTCGCCCCCGTGCGCGGCGTCTTCGCGGCTCAGGAGATCAAACCCCAGGCCCGCGTCCTGGCCGAGGACCGCGGCATCTCCTGCGTGGTGCTGGACTACGACGCGCTGCGCGGTATCGAGCCCGACGTCCTGCGCCTGTTCTGACCCCCTCCCGGCCGCCGCCCGCGGCGCCGGACCCCTCCCGGCTCTCCGAGGCCCCCGGCGACACCAGCCGGGGGCCTCCGCCGTGCCCGCCCCGCCGCCGTCGTCCGATCGGAGGACCCCCGGCGGCCCGGCGGCCGATACCCCCGGCGGCCCCGTGCCGGAAGAGTCGTTCCCATGAGCGGAGAAGCGATCGAGGTACGCGGCCTCACCAAGAGATACGGGGACGACACAGCCGTGGCGGGCGTCGACCTGACCGTGCACCGCGGCGAGGTGTTCTCGTTCCTCGGCCCCAACGGCGCGGGGAAGTCCACCACCGTCGAGATCCTGGAGGGCTTCCGGCGCAGGGACGGGGGCGCCGTCCGCGTCCTCGGCGAGGACCCGGGCACGGCCGGGCGCGTGTGGCGGTCGCGGATCGGCGTCGTCTGGCAGCAGGAGACCCAGGTCCCCGCGCTCCCGGTACGCGACCTGGTCCGCCACTTCGCGGGCTACTACCCCGAGAGCCACGACCCCGACGAGGTGGTCGAGCGGGTCGGCCTGGCGGAGAAGGCCAAGGCGCTGCCCTCCTCCCTGTCCGGCGGACAGCGCCGCCGGCTGGACGTGGCCCTCGGCATCGTGGGCCGTCCCGAACTCCTGTTCCTGGACGAGCCCACCACGGGGTTCGACCCGCAGGCCAGGAGGGACTTCTGGTCCCTCGTCGGCGAGCTCGCCGACGGGGGGACCAGCATCGTGCTGACCACCCACTACCTGGAGGAGGCGGAGGAACTCGCCGACCGCGTGTGCGTGATCGCGCGCGGGAGGGTCCGGGCCCTGGGCGATCCCGCCACCCTGGGCGGACGGGCCTCCGCCCGGGCCACGGTGCGCTGGACCGTCGAGGGGCGTCGGCGCGAGACCGTCACCGACGAGCCGGCCCGGGTCGTGGGCGAGCTGTCCGCGTGCTTCGGCGGCGAGGTGCCGGGGCTGAGCGTGCACCGCCCCACCCTGGAGGAGACCTACCTGGAACTGATCGGACAGGACGGCGGCGCGGAGGCCGCCGGGAGGAGCACCGTATGAGCACCGACACCGCGCCGGCCCCCGGGCCCGCCCCCTCCGGACCGGGGCACGCCCGTCGGCTGCCCGGCGCCCTGCGGATCGGCCTGTCCCGGGGACGGGTCGAGATCCGGTCGTTCAGCCGGGAGTGGGAGAGCCTGGTCTTCACGTTCAGCCTGCCCGCGCTGATCCTGGTCCTGTTCGCGTCCGTCTTCGACGGCATGTTCGACATGGGCATGCCCGCCGTCGACCACTACCTGCCGGGCATGATCGCCATGGGCCTCATGTCGGTGAGCTTCCAGCTCCTGGGCACCGGCATCGCCGGTGAGCGCGAGAACGGCGGGCTGCGCCGCCTGCGCGGCACGCCGATGCCGCCGAGCGCCTACTTCATCGGCAAGACCGTGCTGGTGGCCTTCCTGTCGTTCGGCCAGACGGTCCTCCTGCTGGGCGTCGCCGTCCTGGGGTTCGGCGCGCGGCTGCCCTCCGACGCCGGGTCGTGGGCCACCCTGGCGTGGGTCCTCCTCCTCGGCACCGTCTCGTGCGCCCTCCTCGGGATCGCGGTCAGCTCACTGGCCCGGTCCGCACAGGCGGCCTCCGCCGTGGTGGTCGTGCCCTTCCTCGTCCTGCAGTTCACGTCGGGCGTCTTCGTGCCGGTCGTGGCCCTGCCCGACTGGGTGGTGGACGCGGCGGGCCTCTTCCCCCTCCTGTGGATGGCCCAGGGCATGCGGGCCGGGTTCTTCCCCGAGGAGATGGCCGCGCTCGAGCCCGGCGGCTCCTGGGACCTCCCCCAGGTGGCCCTGGCCCTGGGCACGTGGTGTGTGGTGGGCTTGGTCCTGACACTGGTGACGTTCCGGTGGAAGACGCGGAGGGACGGGTGAGCGACGTGGCCGAGGCTGTCGCCGACCGGGACCGGGGCGCGGACGGCGACGGGCGGCCCGCCGTCGGGAAGGACCCCGGTGCCGGCGAGCGGCACGCGTGGGACCTGGGCGGCTGGTGGGACCTGTACTTCACCGGCACGATGCTCGGTATGGTCCTGCTCGCCCTGGTGAGCGGCGATCCGGACGGGCGCTGGCTGCCCGCGTCCCTGACGGCGGGCGTCATCGCCGTCTACTACGCGTACGGCAGGAGGCTGCTCCTCCTGGACGGTTCCGACTGGGACCTGCCCCGCTCGCTGGTGCTGAGCGCGCTCCTCCTCCTGTGCATCCTGCCCGCGGTGCTCCTCAACCCGAACCTGACCTTCATGCTCATCGCCGTCGCCCCGCTCTGCTTCATGACGTGCGGGTCCGCGGTGGCCGTCCCCACGGTGGCGGTCGTCCTGCTGCTGCCGGGACCGGTACGGGGGCTGGCCGGCACGGAGGAGTGGAACACGGTCCTGGTCACCGCGCTGGTCCACGGCGCGATCGTCGGATACGCCCTGTGGTTCGGGCGGTGGTTCGAGCTGATCGTGGAGCAGAGCTACGAGCGGTCCGAGTTGATCGCCGAGCTCCGCGAGAGCCGCTCCGAGGCGGTCAGGCTGTCGGAGGAGTCCGGTGCCATGGCAGAGCGCGAACGCCTCGCCCGCGAGATGCACGACACCCTGGCGCAGGGGCTGACCAGCATCGTCGCCCTCACCCAGGCGGTGGAGTCGGAGCTGGACTCCGATCCCGCGACCGCGCGCCGCCACCTGGCGCTGATGCGCGAGACCGCCGCGGAGAACCTGGCGGAGGCGCGGGCGATGGTGGCGGCGCGCCAGCCGGCGCCCTTCGCCGCCGGGGACCTGGAGGCGATCCTGGCGAGGATCACCGCGCGACTCGGCGACGAACTCGCCGCCACCGCGCACTCCAGGGTGGAGGGCTCCCCGGCGCATCTCACCAACGACCTGCAGATCTGCCTGCTGCGCACCGCGCAGGAGGCACTGTCCAACGTGCGCAGGCACTCCGGGGCCCGCCGTGTCGAGGTGGTCCTGGGCTACACGGAGGCGTGCGTCGAACTGACCGTCTCCGACGACGGACGCGGATTCGTCCCCGGGGAGGTCTCCGCGGGCCGCGGTCTCGCCAACATGGGGCACCGGGCGGCGAGTGTGGGCGGGACCCTGGACGTCGAGGCCGCCCCCGGTTCCGGCACCACCGTCCGCATGTCCCTCCCGTCGGCGGGGGCCTCCGTCCCCGGCCGAACCCTCACCGGCCCCACTTCCCATGAGACACACGAGGAGCGCATACCGTGATCCGCGTCCTGCTGGTCGACGACCACCCGGTGGTCCGCGAGGGGATCCGCGGCATGCTCGGCGCCGAGCCGGACCTCAGCGTGGTCGGCGACGCGGCCTCCGGACCCGAGGCCCTGGCCCTGGTCGCCGCGCTCTCCCCCGACGTCGTCCTCATGGACCTGCGCATGCCCGGCGGCGACGGGGTCTCGGCCACCGAGCGCATCACCGCCGACCACCCCGGCGCGCACGTCCTGGTGCTCACCACCTACGACACCGACGGCGACATCCTGCGGGCCGTCGAGGCGGGCGCCACCGGCTACCTGCTCAAGGACACCCCGCGCGCGGCCCTGGCCGACGCGGTCCGCGCCGCGGCCCGCGGGGAGACCGTGCTCACCGGCCGGGTCGCGGGCAAGCTCCTGTCCGGGATGCGGCAGAGGACCGCCCCTCCCGCGGCCGTCCTGTCACCCCGCGAGACGGAGGTGCTGCGCCTGGCCGCCGAGGGCCGGACCAACGCGGCCATCGGCCGCGCCCTGCACATCAGCCAGACGACGGTGAAGACCCACCTGATGCGGGTGTACGACAAGCTCGGCGTGGGCGACCGCACGGCGGCCGTCTCCCGGGCGATCCGCCGCGGGCTGCTCCCGGACCGGTGACTCCCGGGGAGGGAGGGGCGCTTCAGGGTCGGCTCAGGGATCCTCCCGGATGGCACGCGCGTGCCGCCGGGGAAGAATCGTCATATGGTGGACCCGATGAACGACGCCAATCCCCCCGAGCACGGTCGGCTGCGCGCTTCCGACGCCGACCGCGACTCCGTCGCGCACCGCCTGCGCGAAGCCCTCGCCGAAGGCCGCCTGGACCCGGACGAGCACAGCGAACGCCTGGACGCGGTCTACCGCGCCAAGACCATCGGCGAGCTCGTCCCCCTCACGGAGGACCTGCCCGCGACCGACGGCGGCCCCTCCTCCCTGACCCCCGTCTCCGGCGACTTCCGCTCGCCCCGCCCGATCTACGGCAGCGGCCGGGTCACCCCCCGGGCGACCCCCACCAGTACCGCCGCCGTGGCCGTGATGGGCGGCTCCGACCGCGCCGGGGCGTGGGTGGTCCCCAAGAACTTCTTCGCGCTCGCCCTCATGGGCGGCGTCGAACTGGACCTGCGCGAGGCGCGGTTCGTCCACCGCGAGACCACGATCTGGACCGGCTGTGTGATGGCCGGGATCGAGATCAAGGTCCCCGACGACATCCAGGTCCGCGTCCACGGGCTGCCGATCATGGGGGGCTTCGGTACCGAGGGCGGCGATCCGCCGAGCGTGGTGGACCCGGACGCGCCGATCGTGCACATCCGCGGCCTCGCGGTCATGGCCGGCGTGGGCGTGGTCTACAAGCGGCGCAAGCACCAGCGCAAGCGCGACCGGGGCGACGAGGACTGAGCCGCGCCCCGGGGGCCGGCCGCTGGACGATCGGTCCCTCCGGGGCTCCGCCACGGGCACAGTGCGCACCGAACGCGTAAGTTGCGTGGCTGATTGTGGCAATCAGGCTTGTCACTCCTTGCCGGGAACACCGTTCCGGTGACAGGCTGCAGCGAAACTTCGCCCACCAGAGGTGTCCACCCCCCACGCCGCGGAGCGGTGGACCCCCGCACTCCGGAGGAAGACCGTTGCGCCCCACACACCGACGGGCCACGCTCGGCAGAGCGTCCGCCTTGGCATCCCCCTCCTCCCCCCGGCCCGGCGGGCGCACCGCCGCGGCGGGCCTCGCCGCCGTCCTCATGGCCTCCGGGGCCCTGGCGTCGGGCCCCGCCCACGCCGAGAGCGAGCCCGACCGCCTCGCCGACCTGGTCACCGCCGGCGCCGTCCGGGAGCACATGGAGAACCTGGACACCATCGCCGAGTACAACGGCGGCAACCGGGCGACGAACACCCCCGGATACGACGTCGCCGCCCTGTACGTGGAGGACCAGCTCGAACGCGCGGGGTACGAGACGTACCGGCACGAGTACGACTACGAGCTCTGGCGCGAGCAGTCGCCCTCCGTCCTGGCGCAGACCGCGCCCGGCGAGGCCGTCTACGAGGCCGATGTCGACTACGTCCCCATGAGCTACTCCGGCTCCGGGGACGTCACCGCCCCGGCCGTCGCCGTCAACGCGGACAGCACGGCGAGCGGGTGCTCCCCCGACGACTTCGCGGGCTTCCCCGAGGGCGCGGTCGCGATCACCGTGCGGGGCACCTGCCCCTTCTCCGAGAAGGTCCAGAACTCCGCCGACGCGGGCGCCTCCGCCGCCGTCGTGGTGAACAACGCGGACGAGGTCTTCCTCGGCACCATAGAGACCGTCTCCGCCATCCCGGCCGTGGGAGTGTCCGGGCTGACGGGCGCCGACCTGATCGCCGCCGACGGGCTCGAACTCCGGGTGAAGGTGGACGCCACCGTCTCCGCCGAGAGCTCCTACAGCGTCCTCGCCGAGACGGCGGAGGGCCGCGACGACAACGTCGTGGTCGTGGGCGCCCACCTCGACAGCGTCGAGGACGGCCCCGGCATCAACGACAACGGCAGCGGCACGGCGTTCGTGCTGGAGACCGCTATCCGCCTCGCCGAGCAGGCCGACCCGAACAACAAGGTCCGGTTCGCCTTCTGGGGCACCGAGGAGGAGGGCCTGGTCGGGTCGACCGAGTACGTGGCGGACCTGACGGAGCAGCAGCTGGAGGACATCGCCCTCTACCTCAACTTCGACATGATCGGCTCGCACAACTACGGCCGGTTCGTCCTCGACGGCGGCATGGAGCTGCCCGACTCCTCGGGAGCCCCCTCCGGGTCCGGGGCGATCGCCAAGGTCTTCGCGGACTACTTCGCCTCGCAGGACCAGGTGAGCGAGCCCGGCGTGCTGAGCGGGCGCAGCGACTACAGGGCCTTCATGGAGTCCGGCATCCCGTCCGGGGGGCTGTTCAGCGGCGCCGACGGCATCAAGAGCGAGGAGCAGGTCGAGTGGTACGGCGGCACCGCCGGTGAGGCCTTCGACCCGTACTACCACACGGCGGACGACACGATGGAGCACATCGACTGGGACTCGGTGGCGGAGCTGTCGGCCGCCGGCGCCCACGGCGTGGAGTTCTTCGCCGAGAGCACCCTTCCGGTCAACGGTGTGCTGAGGTCCTCCGCACCGGCCGAGCTGCCGCGCACGGGAGACGCCTGGCTCCGCTAGGCGGACGGGCCCGGGGTCCCCGCGGGGACTCCGGGCCCCGGCGCCCCGGCCGGGGCGCCGCACATGGGGGCGGGCGGTGTGAACCCCCCGGTTTCACGCCGCCCGCCCCTCGCGGTGCCTCCCCCTGCGCGGCGGCCCCGGGTGGCCCCCTCTTCCCACCCGGGACTTGACGCGTAGAACACCACCGGAAACTACGTTGAGTAGCTCCCTCGTGTCTCAATGTATCAGTGAGGTGCATCACCTTCACCCCTTGATACTGAACAGTTATCCTCCGTGACGAACGGAGTGTGGGCGTCCCGCCCGCAGCCCGGGGCGGCGCCGGTGCGAGCGGGCCCGACCCGGCGCACCCGTGCCCGCCGGCGGTTCCGCCGCCCGGACGGGCCGCGACCGGGGGACGGCGGCGCCGGAGTGGCGCGGGGCCGCCGCACTAGGGTGGGGGCATGACCACACGGGACAAGGACAAGCCGGTCGTTCTGTCGAAGATCTACACGCGTACCGGCGACGCCGGTACGACGGCCCTCGGCGACATGAGCAGGACCGGCAAGAACGACACACGCCTCGTCGGCTACGCCGACACGGAGGAGGCCAACGCGGCCATCGGCGTCGCGCTGGCCCTGGGGGACGTCCCCGGGGACGTGCGCGCCCTGCTCGGCCGGGTGCAGAACGAACTGTTCGACCTGGGCGCCGACCTCTCCACGCCGATCGTGCCGGACCCGGAGTACCCGCCGCTGCGGGTCCTCCCCGAGTACGTCACCCGGTTGGAGGAGGCCTGCGACCACTACAACGCCGGCCTCCCCACCCTGCGCAGCTTCATCCTCCCCGGAGGCTCCCCCACCGTGGCGCTGATGCACACGGCGCGAATCGTGGTGCGCCGTGCGGAGCGCAGCGTGTGGGCCGCCGTCGAGGAGCACGGCGACACGGTCAACCCGCTCACCGCGCAGTACCTCAACCGGCTCTCCGACCTGCTGTTCATCCTCGGCCGGTACGTGGCGGACGAGGGCGACGAGGTGCTCTGGAAGCCCGGGGGCGAACGCTAGGACCGCTCCGCGGAGCGTTCCGGGCCCGCGGCGACCGGCGCAGGCGCCGAACCCGCCGACAGCACCCGCGGACCACGCACCGGCCCGTGTCCCGGCCGTCTCAGCACTCGGGCGGGAACTCCTCCTGCGGGACCGCCCCGGCGGCGGAGGCGCCGTCGGCCTCCGTGTACACCCCCTGCTCGGCGGCCAGCGCCCCGGTGGTGAAGGTGAGCGTCCCGATGTCGTGCTCGGCGGGCTCCCCGGGCTCCGCCTCGGCCGACCCCACGCCGAGGGTGTACTCCTCGTCCGGGGATTCCGGGCCCATCCTGTAGACGGCCCTGCCGTCCTCGTCGAGGATCTCCCAGTCCTCCCCCGGCGCGGCCAGGTCGACCTCCAGCTCGCTCCCCCCGAACTCGCGGGTGGCGACGAGGTGCAGGCTCCGGGACTCCCCCGCCAGGTCGATCTGGCGGGGCGGGTCGTCACCGCACCAGGTGACGATCACGACCGGGAACCGGTGCTGGGCGGTGAAGTGGCCCGTGGCCACAGCACCGACGTGGCCGCCGGACGGGTAGCAGCCGGCGAGCAGGGGCGCCAGGAGTAGCGGCGCGAACAGGACGCGGAATCGGGAAGTGGCCATGGAACCGCATACTGCCGTGTCCGACCGGTTCCGCGGAAGGACCCGGGGGCCTCAGGAGTCGCCGAGTTCCCGTTCGACGGCCTCGACCTTGCTGTGCAGGCCGTCCGAGACGCCCTCGCGGATGTCGGCCTTGAGGGTGAGGGACACCCGCGAGGAACCCTCGCCCGCGGCGGCGACGGCCCGCTTGACGACGTCCATCACCTCGTCCCACTCGCCCTCGACGCTGGTGAACATGGCTGTGGTCTCGTTGGGCAGCCCGCTCTCGCGTACGACCTTCACGGCCCGCGCGACGGCGGGGGCGACGGACTCGCCGGCCCCGAGCGGAGAGACAGAGAATGCGACGATCATGCGGCCATGCTAGGCACAGCAAGGGTCGGATGTGAACCCTCTCGGGGTCACGCCTCCCACTGTGTCCCCGGGGGCATCGACTCCAGCCAGGACAGGAACCCCGTCAGGGCGCTCTCGCTCATGGCGATCTCGTACACCGCCTCCCGGGGCTCGCTGCCGTCCTCGGCTGCCCAGCCGATCCGGACGACGGTCACGTCCACGGGCAGGTGCTCGGTGTCCTCGCCGCTCGGGACCCGCCTCCCCACGACGACGAGGCCGCGGCGCGACAGGAACACTGTCGGCCGCGGCCTGAGGGAGAAGATGGGGAACCAGCCGAGGTTCTCCGTTCCGTACCGGCCGAAGCCGATACGCCAGGAGCCCCGGCGGCCCCGCCCGCCCGGTGTGCGCAGGTAGCACTCGACCGCGCCGCCCCGCTGGACGAGTACCCAGCGGCGCACGGTGACGGCGAGCACCACCGCGAGGAAGACGAAGAGCAGGGCGAAGAACACCCACTGCGCGGACCCCAGCCAGGAGCCCGGTCCCGCCTGAGCGGGAAGCGGTCGTTCCATGCCCACTGCCGTTCCGCCGTCCCGGTTCGCTAGGCGACGTCCTCGCCAGCAGCGCGCAGGCGGCTCCGAGCGCGGCCCAGGGCGACGGTGTCGCCGGCCTCGGTCGCGTTCTTCAGCGCCGTGCGCGCACGGTCCACATCGATGTCCTCGGCGAGCTCGGCGGTCTCGGCGAGGATGGAGACACGACCCTCACCCGAGACCGAGACGAACCCGCTGTGCGCGGCGGCCCGGACCTCTCCGGTCTCCCGCGCACCCAGTACGCGAACGACGGCGTCGTGGGCCAGCAGCGAGAGCACCGGGATGTGCCCGGGCTGGACGCCGATCTCGCCCTCGACGGTCTTCGCGATGACCATGTCGCCCTCGCCGGCCCAAATCTCACGTTCGGGCGAGACGATCTCGACGAAAAGCTTCTTCGACACTGCCACAAACTCCTCGGCTAGCGGGTGGGTTCGGCCGGGCCGGCCCCGACGTGTTGTCGTTCGGGACCGGCCCGGCCGGAGAAACTGTCCCGCCCGTCGCCCGCCACCACCCTGAACGGACGCTTCGCGCGGTTCTAGCCCTGAAGCTGCTTGGCCTTCTCGACCGCCATGTCGATGTTGCCGACGTCGAGGAAGGCCTGCTCGGGCAGGTGGTCGTACTCACCGTCGCACAGGCCCTTGAAGGAGGCGATGGTCTCCTCCAGGGGGACGAACACGCCCGGGGTACCGGTGAACTTCTCGGCCACGAACATGTTCTGCGACAGGAAGCGCTCGATGCGGCGGGCGCGGTTCACGACGATCTTGTCCTCTTCGGACAGCTCGTCCATACCGAGGATGGCGATCTGGTCCTGGAGGTCGTTGCTCCGCTGGAGGATCTCCTTGACGCGCTGCGCCACCTGGTAGTGCTCCTCGCCCACGTACTGCGGGTCGAGGATGCGGGAGGTGGACGTCAGCGGGTCCACCGCCGGGTAGATGCCCTTCTGCGAGATCGGGCGGGAGAGCTCGGTCGTCGCGTCCAGGTGGGCGAAGGTGGTCGCCGGCGCCGGGTCGGTGTAGTCGTCCGCGGGCACGTAGATCGCCTGCATCGAGGTGATCGAGTGACCGCGGGTCGAGGTGATCCGCTCCTGGAGCTGACCCATCTCGTCCGCCAGGTTGGGCTGGTAGCCCACGGCCGAGGGCATGCGGCCCAGCAGCGTGGAGACCTCGGAGCCCGCCTGGGTGAAACGGAAGATGTTGTCGATGAAGAGGAGCACGTCCTGGTTCTGGACGTCGCGGAAGTACTCCGCCATCGTCAGAGCGGACAGGGCGACCCGCAGACGGGTGCCCGGGGGCTCGTCCATCTGGCCGAAGACGAGAGCGGTGTCCTGGAGGACCTCCATCTCGTCCATCTCCAGGAACAGGTCCGTACCCTCACGGGTGCGCTCGCCGACGCCGGCGAACACGGACACACCGCCGAAGTTGCGGGCGATACGGGTGATCATCTCCTGGATCAGCACGGTCTTGCCGACACCGGCGCCACCGAACAGACCGATCTTGCCACCGCGCACGTACGGGGTGAGGAGGTCGATCACCTTGATGCCCGTGACCATCATCTCGGTCTTGGACTCGAGCTGGTCGAAGGACGGGGCCTTGCGGTGGATCGGCCAGCGCTCGGTGACGCCGAGCTCCTCCGCCGACACGTCCAGGGGCTCGCCCAGGGTGTTGAACACGTGGCCCTTGACGAGGTCGCCGACGGGCACGCTGATGGGCGCGCCGGTGTCGCGCACCTCGGCGCCGCGGACGAGGCCGTCCTGCGGGGCCAGGGAGATGGTCCGCACCAGGTTGTCACCCAGGTGCTGGGCGACCTCCATGGTGATGGTCTTGGCCTTGCCGCCGACGGTCACGTCGGTGTGCAGGGCGTTGTAGATGGCGGGCAGGGAGCCGACGGGGAACTCCACGTCGACGACCGGCCCGGTCACCCGGGCGATACGGCCGGTGGCGGTGCCAGCCCCAGCCGTCTCTTCAACTGTCGCAGTCACTTTTGCTACTCACTTCCTGCGCTGGCAGCGGAGAGGGCGTCGGCACCGCCGACAATCTCACTGAGTTCGTTGGTGATCTCGGCCTGGCGCGCCTGGTTGGCCAGGCGTCCCAGGTTCTTGACGAGGTCCTCGGCGTTGTCCGTGGCGGCCTTCATGGCCGCACGGCGGGACGCCTGCTGGGAGGCGGAGGCGTCGAGGAGCGCGAAGTAGATCCTGTTGGTCACGTACTGCGGGAGCAGGGCGTCCAGCGCCTCCTCCGCGGACGGCTCGAACTCGTACAGCGGCAGCGGCTCACTTCCGTGGGCGGCCTCGAGTTCGCTCTCGTCGCTCTCCTCGACCTCCAGCGGCAGCGCGCGGACGGTGCCGGCCCGCTGGGTCAGCATCGAGACGAACTCCGTGGAGACCACGTGGATCTCGTCGACGCCGCCGTCGGACGTGTCCGCCAGGAACTTCTCAATGAGGGCGGAGCCGATCTCCTGGGCGTGCGCGTAGGTCGGACGCTCGGTGAAGCCCTCCCACTGCGCCTCGATCGGACGATCGCGGAACTTGTAGAAGGCCACGCCCTTGCGGCCCACCATGTAGGTGAGAACCTCCTTGCCCTGCTCCCGGAGGAGCTGGGTGAGGGATTCCGCCTCCTTCAGCACGTTGGCGGAGAAGGCGCCGGCCAGGCCCTTGTCACTGGTGATGACCAGGACGGCAGCGCGGGTCGGGTTCTCGGACTCGGTCAGCAGCGGGTGGTCCGACACCCGGCTGGCCAGGGCCGAGACCGCCCGGGTGATCTCCCGCGCGTAGGGCCCAGCAGCCTCAGCCGCACGCTGCGCCTTGGTGATGCGCGTCGTGGCGATGAGCTCCATCGCGCGGGTGATCTTCGCCATCGACTTCGTCGAGCGGATCCTCCGGCGATAGACGCGAAGCTGTGCACCCATGGGTTACTTCCCGCCCTTGGCGACCTTGATGGTCTCCTGGCCGACCTTCTCCTCGGAGAGCGCCTCGGCCTCGGCCTCGGTGCCCAGGAGGGAGCCCGCGGAGGTCTGGAAGCCCTGCTTGAACTTCTCCAGGGCCAGGTCGAGCGACTTCTCGGTCTCGGACTCGAACTTGCCGGTGTCCCGGATCGTCTCCAGGATGCCGGCGTGCTCGCGGCCGAGGTGCTCCAGGAAGTCGTCCTCGAAGCGGCGGACGTCCTCGACCGGGACGTCGTCGACGCGGCCGGTGGTACCGGCCCAGATCGACACGACCTGCTGCTCCATGGAGTAGGGCGAGTACTGGCCCTGCTTGAGGAGCTCCATCAGACGGGCGCCGCGCTCCAGCTGCTGCTTGGAGACGGAGTCCAGGTCCGAGCCGAAGGCGGAGAAGGCCTCGAGCTCGCGGTACTGGGCCAGGCCCAGACGGAGGGTACCGGAGACCTTCTTCATCGCCTTGGTCTGCGCCGCGCCACCGACACGGGAGACCGACACGCCGACGTTGATGGCCGGACGCTGTCCCTGGTTGAACAGGTCGGACTCCAGGAAGACCTGGCCGTCGGTGATGGAGATGACGTTGGTGGGGATGTACGCCGAGACGTCGCCCGCCTTGGTCTCGATGATCGGCAGCGCCGTCATCGATCCGCGGCCCATCTCGTCGGAGAGCTTCGCGCAGCGCTCCAGGAGACGGGAGTGCAGGTAGAAGACGTCACCGGGGTAGGCCTCACGGCCCGGCGGGCGGCGCAGCAGCAGCGACACCGCACGGTAGGCCTCGGCCTGCTTGGTGAGGTCGTCGAAGACGATGAGGACGTGCTTGCCCTCGTACATCCAGTGCTGGCCCAGGGCCGAACCGGTGTAGGGGGCCAGGTACTTGAAGCCGGCCGCGTCCGACGCCGGGGAGGCGACGATCGTGGTGTACTCCATCGCGCCGGCCTCTTCGAGGGCGCCGCGCACACCCGCGATGGTCGAGCCCTTCTGACCGATCGCGACGTAGATGCAGTGCACCTGCTTGTCGGGGTCGCCCGACTCCCAGTTGGCCTTCTGGTTGATGATCGCGTCGATGCAGACCGCGGTCTTGCCGGTCTGACGGTCGCCGATGACCAGCTGGCGCTGGCCGCGGCCGATCGGGGTCATCGAGTCGATCGCCTTGATACCGGTCTGGAGCGGCTCGTGGACCGGCTTGCGCTCCATCACCGAGGCGGCCTGGAGCTCCAGCTCACGCCGCTCGGTCGACTCGATCTCGCCCTTGCCGTCGATGGGGGCGCCCAGGGGGTCCACCACGCGGCCGAGGAAGTTGTCACCCACCGGCACCGAGAGGAGCTGGCCGGTGCGACGCACCTTCTGCCCCTCCTCGATGCTGGTGAAGTCGCCCAGCACGACGACACCGATCTCGCCGACCTCAAGGTTCTGGGCCAGACCGAGGGTGCCGTCCTCGAACTTCAGCAGCTCGTTCGCCATCGCCGAGGGAAGGCCACCGACGCGGGCGATGCCGTCACCGGAGTAGGTGACGGTACCGACCTCTTCCGCGCGGGTGGCTTCAGGCTCGTACGACTGGACGAAGCGCTGTAGCGCGTCCCGGATCTCGTCCGGCCGGATCGTCAGCTCCGCCATCTCTACGTTGTCCTTGCTCTCAAATGGCGCCGGGCTGGCGCCGTGCGTGCTTGCCTTGCGTACTGTCAGCCGGCCAGGCGGCGCTGGACCTCGGCGATACGCCCGGCGATGGTCCCGTCGATGACCTCGTCACCCACCTGGATGGACAGGCCCCCCACGATCTCGGGGGCGACCTCGGTGTTGAGGTGGATGTCGCGGCCGTAGGCGCGCGAGAGCGCGGCCCCGAGCCGGGACTGCTGGCTCTCGCTCAGGGCGACGGCGCTGCGGACGACGGCCACGTAGCGCTTGGCGCGCTCCGAGACGAGTCCCCCGAAGTGGTCCAGCGCCTGCTCCAGCGTACGTCGCCGGGGTCGGGTCACCGCCTCGCCGACCAGCGTCAGCGTCGCGGCGTTCACCTTGCCCGAGAGCAGGCTCTCCAGGAGGGAGAGGCGCTGCTCGGGGGCGACCCCCTCACGGGTGAGGGCGTCGCGCAGCTCGGGCTGGGCGGCGACGATCCGCTGGAAGCGGAACAGCTCGTCCTCCAGCTCGTCGAGCGCCGAGGCGTTCTGGAGCGCGGCGACGGTCGCGTAGACCGCCATCCGCTCCATCGCGTCCACGAGGTCGCGCGGACCGGACCACTTCGCCGAGACCACGTCGCCGGCCACGATGACCGTGGACGGGGAGACCTTGGTCTCCAGCAGCTCGCCGATCAGCTCGGTCTTGCGCTCTGCCGGGTTCGCCTGGTCGGCGAGCCACCGGCGGAGCGAGTGCTGGCTCCCGAGAAGGGCGACGACCTCGAAGAGCTCGCTGCCCAGGGAGACACCGCTCTGCGCGGTGCCGGCCGACGCCAGGACGTTCTCGTCCAGGCGCCGGGTCACCTCGACCAGCGACGTGCGGCTGATACCACGCATCAGCGCACCTCTGCTTGCTGCGTGCTCTGGCTCTGCTCCAGCTCGTCCAGGAACCGGTCGATGACGCGGTTCTGGACGGCGCTGTCGCTGAGGGTCTCACCCACGATGCGACCGGCCAGGTCGGCGGACAGGCCGCCGATCTCGCCGCGCAGCTGCACCATGGCCTGCTGGCGGTCGGCCTCGATCTGGGCGTGGGCCGCCTCGACGATGCGGCGCGCCTCGGCCTGGGCCTCCTCGCGCGCCTCGGCGATGATCGCCGCCCGCTGCTCCTTGGCCCTCTCGAGCTCCTGGGCGGACTCGCGGTGCGCCTCCTCGAGCTTCTCGCGGTACTGCTGGCGGATCTCCTCGGCCTCGGCCTCGGCGCGCTTGGCCCGCTCGATGCCGCCCTCGATGGCGTCATGACGCTCGTCGAGGACCGCCATCACCTTGGGAACCGCCTTGCGGGCCACAAAGAAGTAGACCACGGCGAGCGCGATCGCACCGAAGGTGAACTTCACCCAGTCGATCCGCAGAATGTTGTAATCGGCTGCCAACTCCACCAACATGGTCAGCCCTCCTTCGCGTCAGTTGCCATCAGAAAACGGTTGGCAAGTTCGACTAGCCCTGGGGAGCGGCGAAGGCGAGGACGAAGCCAAGGATCGCCAGGGCCTCGATGAGGGCGAAGCCGAGGTAGATGTTGGTCTGCAGCGGGCCGCGGGCCTCGGGCTGGCGGGCGATGGCCTGCATGCCGAGACCGAACACGATACCGACACCAATACCGGCGCCGATGACGCTGATGCCGTAGCCGATGGTGTTGATGTTGCCGGTGATCGCAGCGATGTCCATTGATGTTTCCCTTTACTCGACGTCCGGCGTTGCTCGTCGCAATTGGTCAGTTCGCCGGTGTGGACGGGTCAGTTCTTCTCGCCCCTGGCACGGCCGGTCGGCCGCGCAGGAGGGGAAGGGGGTCTAGTGGGCCGCTTCGAGCGACTGGTTGATGTACAGGCTCGCCAGCAGCGTGAAGATGAACGCCTGGACGAGCATGATCACGATCTCGAAGACGAAGAAGGCGAGGTAGCCGAACAGCGCCGCGCCCGAGAAGAGGAGCGAGACACCGACCAGCAGGGGCTCGGCCGTCAGGTTGAGCATGTACCAGCCGCCGTAGGCGAACACGGCGAGCAGCAGGCTGCCCGCGAACATGGTCGCGAACAGACGCAGGGCGTGCGTGACCGGGCGGATCAGGAAGACCGAGAGGATCTCGATCGGGGTGACCAGGATGTAGATCGCCTTGGGCATCCCGGGCGGGAAGATCTGGTTCCGGAAGTAGCCCCAGCCGCCCTGGTTGCGGATGCCGATCACGATGGTCATCACGTAGATGACCCCGGCGAACATCGCGGTGAAGGCCAGGTTGCTGTTGACCGGGAGCATGCCCGGGATCAGCCCCGTGAAGTTCATGGCCAGGATGAGCGTGAAGACACCGGTCATGAACGGGATGAACCGGTCGCCCTTGGCACCCATCGTCGGGCGGGTGATCTGGTCCCGGATGAACAGGACCAGCATCTCGCCGACGCTCTGCCTGCGACCAGGGACGAGGCTCAGCTTCTTGCTGAACCACGACCACAGAAGCAGGACAGCACCGACGGCGACGAGAAGCAGGACCAGGTACAGGTCGATGCCCGCGCTGCCGGGGATGTTGGCGAACCACGGTTCCGGGAAGAACATCCCGATAGTGGGCGGCGTGAACCCGCAACCGTTGTCACCGAACAGGTGGCAATTCGGTTCGGCCGCGAGAATGCGCACGTCAGCACTCACGGCGAATCCTTTCGTCGTGACGCAAGAAAGCCTCGTTGATGGTTGTTACAGAGCGTCGTCGCACGATCGTCGACGCCGGACTGGCGGGAGGGTTCAGACCTGGCGGGTCTTGACGACGATCACGTAGATCGCGCCGACCATGCCCAGAACCGCCCCGATGGGCAGGAAGAGCGCCTGGAACCCCAGGAGCTTGTCCGCGGCCCAGCCGATCGCGCTCCAGACGAGCACGCCCGAGAGCAGAGTGGAGAAGAGTGCCCAGCCGTCGGACTCGCGCGGTGCCGGGGGCGTGCGCTTCTCCGATTTTCTGGCTGGTTCGCTGCTCATCTCGCTCCGGAATATAGCATGTGGGCCTTGGCGGGAACGGGGCCGTCCGCCTGCCGAGGTTCAGGGTAATACGCCCTTCCCGACGGGCTGCAACGGGGCACCCCATCACGCGTTCTCCGAACCCTCGTTCGGGGTCACGTGAAGGATCTTGGCCTTCGAGATCGCCCACGTCTGGCCGCCCAGCCAGGCGAGCACGACCGCCAGGGCGCTGTAGACGAAGGCTGCACTGCTGAGGTCCTCGACGAGGGGACTGCGGCCGAGGGTGACGAGGATGACGCCCAGCACCGCCATCTTGACGACGAAGCCGAGCATGTTCGCCGCCAGGAAGAGGTCCTTGTTGCGGCGCGTGATCATGAGGACGGCCCACTGCCCCAGCCCGAAGCAGCCGAGCACGATCACCACGGCGAACAGGGAGCTGAGAGCTCCCGGGACGCCGGCGAGGAGCGCGGAGACCGCAATGGCCAGGAGCCCGCACGCAGCGCTGGGAAGCGCGGCGCCACGGAGGATCCGGGCGTCGTGTTCCTGCATCACAAAGCTCCGTAGGGGTTCAGTGGGTACCTGCTCGTGAAAGCTATCACAAGGTTCTCGGTGCTGAATCCGGGGGTTCCTTAACGCGACCTTAACGCCCCGCAAAACGCCCGTTCCGGGCGTCCTCCGGGGCCTGTGTCACCTTCACCACACCGGTCCGGCCTCCGCCATCGCAGGTCACCGCCACCGCCTTCCGAGACCTTGGTCCCGAATGCCGACGCCCTCTCAGGCATCAGATGGCGAATCGTGACCTGCCCCCGTCTTAACGCGGTCCTTGCGGTCCCACGGCAGGAGGCCCCGGCGCCGCAGGCGGGGCAGGGCGATGAGGCCGACAGCACACGTGGCGACCAGCGCGGTGACCGTCAGGACGATCACCGGGGAGTCGAACACCGACAGGGAGACCGCGGCGAACGCCACGATCCCCGCCCACAGGTACATGAGGAGAACGGCCCGCATGTGGCTGTGTCCCATGTCCAGCAGGCGGTGGTGGAGGTGGCCGCGGTCCGGGGCGAAGGGGGACTTGCCCGCGAGGGTCCTCCGCAGCACGGCGAGCACCAGGTCGGCCAGCGGCAGCGCGATCACCAGGAGCGGCAGGGCGATCGGCAGGAACACCACGAGCCCGCCGGAGTTGAACTCCTCACGTGCGGTGTTGGCGTCGAACTGGCCGGTCACCGTGATGGTGATCGAGGTGAGCAGCAGTCCCAGCAGCATCGAGCCGGTGTCGCCCATGAACACCCTGGCCGGGTGGAAGTTGTGGAAGAGGAAGCCCGCGCACGTGCCCGCGAGGATGATCGCGATCATCGCCGGATACGACTGGCGGACGAAGCCCTGCTCGACGGCGACCACGTAGTAGTACGCGAAGAACGCCAGGGAGGAGATGCCGACGATGCCCGCCGCCAGTCCGTCCAGGCCGTCGGCGAAGTTGACCGCGTTGATGGTCACCACGATGAGCAGGATCGACACCATCGCGCCCAGCCACGGCCCCAGGGACAGCTGGGTGCCGGGCAGCGGCAGCCACAGCAGCTGCACGCCGTTGGCGACGAGGATGCCGGCGGCCACGACCTGGCCGGCCAGCTTGCTGAGCGCGTCCATGCCCCAGCGGTCGTCGATGATCCCGATGACCGTGATGAGGCCGCCCGCGAGGAGGAGCCCCAGCCAGGTGTCGGCGACGAAGACGTTCTGCAGGTGCGGGAGCTGCGCGGAGATCAGCAGGGCCGCCGCGAACCCCCCGTAGATGGCGAGCCCGCCCAGGCGCGGGATGGGCTCGGTGTGCACGTCGCGGTCGCGCACCGGCGGGGTGGCGCCGATCCTGATGGCGAACTTGCGCACCAGGGGCACGAGCAGGTACGTCACCGCCGCGGCGATGACGAAGGTGAGCGCGTACTCTCGCACGGCCTGGCCCCTCTAGTTCTCGGAACGGTCGCCGTCGGGGAACTGCCCCGTCTCGGGGGTCCTGCCGTCCTGCCCCGCGGCGGTGCCGCCGCCGGTGGTCCGGTCGCCGCCGGGGGCGGCTTCCGTGTCCGCCCCGGCCGCCGCGGCTCCGCTCCCGGAGGCCGTGCCCTCGGAGGCCCCGTCCCCGGAGGCCCCGTCCCCGGAGGCCCCGTCCCCGGAGGCCCCGTCCCCGGAGGCCTGTGCCGGGTCCGCCCCCTCGGTCCCCGCGGCGGCGGGCGCCTCGGACCGGGACGCGGCCCTGCGGCTCGCCTTGGCGGCCTCGCCGGCCTTGGCGACCTCGTCCTCCCTGACCGGCTTCATGCGGCCCTGGCGCAGCTCTCCGATGACGGTGCCGCACACCGCGCGCAGCTGCTCGATGGAGATGGCGCCGGACCGCAGCACCCGCGGCACGGCGTAGGTCAGGTCGACGATGGTCGAGGCGACAGGGGAGTCGGTCTCCCCGCCGTCCAGGTACACGGCGACGTCCTCGTCACCGAGCTGCTCCAGCGCCTCCTCCATCCGCGTGGCGGCGGGCAGGCCCGACTTGTTGGCGCTGCTCACCGCCATGGGCCCGACCTCCTTGAGGAGTTCGAGGGCGACGGGGTCCATCGGCATCCGGACGGCCACCGTGCCCTTGGTGTCGCCGAGGTCCCAGGACAGGCTGGGGGTGGCGGTGCACACGAGGGTCAGCGGGCCGGGCCAGAACTCCTCCATGAGGTCGCGGCCGTGGTTGCCGAGGTCCTCGATGAGGGCGGTGGCCGCGCGCATCGAACCGACCAGGACCGGCGGCGGCATGTCGCGGCCGCGCCCCTTGGTGGCGAGCAGGTTCGCCACCGCGGCGGGGCTGAAGGCGTCGGTGCCGATGCCGTACACGGTGTCCGTGGGCAGCACCACCAGTTCACCTCGGCGTACCGCGGACGCGGCGTCGGCGATGCCGTCCTTGCGGGCGGTCTCGTCCGCGCAGTCGTAGATGCGGCTCACCTGCGTTCACCTCATTCTCGAACGGGGTCGACCGGGTTGAGCGGTCCGACGGGAGTACGGGGGTGGGGCACGGCCTCGTCAGCCGTCCCCGTCGGCACGTCGCATGACCACGAAGCGGTCGCGGCGGGCCATGTCCTTGCGGTTGAGGACGTCGCGCCAGCCGTTGTCCTCGGGGAACAGCCAGGGGATGTCGATGCCCTGGCCGTCGTGGTGCTCGACGGCCATCGCCCCGCCGGGGCGGAGCAGCCTGCGGCCGACCGCCTCCAGCTCGCGGATCATGTCGAGGCCGTCCTCGCCGGACCACAGGGCCGGGGCGGGGTCGTAGTCGCGCACCTCGGGCGGGATGGCGCCGGAGCCGCGCGTGGGGACGTAGGGGGGGTTGCTGATGAGGAGGTCGACGCGGCCGTTCAGCTCGGGCAGCGCCGTGCGCATGTCGCCGTGGTGGGAGGTGACGCGGTCGGCGTGCCCGCTGGAGTCGATGTTGCGGCGGGCCCACCCCAGGGCGACGGGGTCGATCTCCACGGTGTGCACACGCGAGCGGGGTACCTCCTGGGCGATGGAGATCGCGATGGCGCCCGACCCCGTGCCGAGGTCGACGACCAGGGGGTCGGCGACGTCCATGGCCCGCAGCGTCTCGATCGCCCAGTCGACCATGATCTCGGTCTCGGGCCGGGGCACGAACACGCCGGGGCCGACCTGGAGGTCCAGGTAGCGGAAGTAGGCGTGGCCGGTGATGTGCTGGAGGGGTTCGCGCGCCTCCCTGCGGGACACGCACTCCCAGTAGCGGGCGTCGAAGTCGGCGTCGGCCACCATGTGCAGCTCACCTCGACGCACACCGTGCACGAACGCCGCGAGTTCCTCGGCGTCGGTGCGGGGTGAGGCGACGCCCGCTTCGGCCAGCCGGAGCGTGGCGCGGGCGACCTCGTCGAGTAGCAGGTTCATGATGACTGGGCGGCTTCGAGCCTCTCCTTGGTGTCCGCGTCCACGAGGGCCTTGACGACCCCGTCCAGCTCCCCGTCGAGGACCTGGTCGAGGTTGTAGGCCTTGAAGCCGACACGGTGGTCGGAGATGCGGTTCTCGGGGAAATTGTAGGTGCGCACGCGCTCGGAGCGGTCCACGGTGCGGACCTGGCTCTTGCGCTCGGCGGAGGCCTCGGCGTCCGCGCTGGCCTGGGCCTCGGCGTAGATGCGGGCCCGCAGGATGCGCATGGCCTGCTCCTTGTTCTGGAGCTGGCTCTTCTCGTTCTGGCAGGAGGCGACGATGCCGGTCGGCAGGTGGGTGATGCGGACCGCGGAGTCGGTGGTGTTGACGCTCTGGCCGCCGGGCCCGGAGGAGCGGTAGACGTCGATCCGCAGGTCCTTGGCGTGGATCTCGACCTCCACCTCCTCGGCCTCGGGGACGACCAGCACACCGGCGGCGGAGGTGTGGATGCGGCCCTGGGACTCGGTGACCGGGACGCGCTGGACGCGGTGCACGCCGCCCTCGAACTTGAGCATCGGCCAGACGCCGGCCCCCGGCTCGGGGGTGCCCTTGTTCTTGAAGGCGATCGTGATGTCCTTGTAGCCGCCCAGGTCGGAGTGGGTGGCGTCGATGACCTCGGTCTTCCAGCCCTGGCGTTCGGCGTAGCGCAGGTACATGCGGACCAGGTCGCCGGCGAACAGGGCCGACTCCTCGCCGCCCTCTCCGGCCTTGACCTCCATGATGAGGTTCTTGTCGTCGGAGGGGTCGCGCGGGACGAGGAGGACGCGCAGCCGCTCGGTGAGCCGCTCGGCCTCCTCGGTCAGGCGGTCGGCCTCCTCGGCGAAGGAGGAGTCCTCGGCGGCGAGCTCGCGCGCGGCGTCGATGTCGTTCTCGACCTCCTTGAGCGCGCGGTAGGCCTCGATGATCGGGGTGAGCTGTGAGTAGCGTTTGCCCAGCGTGCGCGCCCTGGTCTGGTCGGCGTGCACCTCGGGGTCGGCGAGCTGCTGTTCCAGCTCGTAGTACTCCCCCAGCAGGTCATCCAGCTTCACTTCTGCCACGTCCCCGTCTTGTGTGTCCGTCTCCCCCTCGGGGGCCAACCTGGTCCCGTGGCGCCGCGTCGGCGGCGCCACGGGACAGGGGCGGCGCTACTTGCGCTTGCCGAAGCGCTTCTCGAAGCGGGCGACGCGGCCGCCGGTGTCGAGGATCTTCTGCTTGCCGGTGTAGAACGGGTGGCACTCGGAGCACACCTCGGCACGGATCTTGCCCCCGCCCACGGTGCTGCGGGTGACGAAGTGGGCGCCACAGGTGCAGGTCACCTCGGTGGTGACGTACTCGGGGTGGATGTCGGCCTTCATGGTGTTCTCCTCATCAGGGGCGCGACCGCCGGACGCATGCCAAGCCGCACCACCCGGCGGGTGGTCGGCGTGGTGGGTCATGCGCGAACCGGTGTCGCGGCGATCCAGGTAGTCAGGGGCGGCGGGCCCTGCCGGAAGAAGGCGGGCCGTTACCCCGGTACCAGTTTGCCAGACCGATAACGATGCCGGGACCAGTGTCTATTCCGTCCCCCTCCCCCCTGGCCCGGGGGCGGCGTCCCGCGGGGTCCGGGGCGCCCCCGCGGAGTCCGTCCGGCGCATCAGGAGCACCAGCGCGGCCAGGGTCGCGAGGAGGAGGGCGAGCACGGCGGTTCCGGCGTTGACGCCGAACCCGTAGACGAACACGTAGCTGACCGACCCGGCCAGGAGCACGTAGTAGGCCATCGGCAGGATCGTCTGCCGGATGAGGTCGCCCTCCCTGCCGACCAGGCCGACCACCGCGGAGGCGGCGACCACGTTGTGGACGGTGATCATGTTGCCCGCGGCCCCTCCGACGGCCTGCGTGGCGACGACGGTCTCCGGCGGGATGCCGATGCGCTCCCCCGTCGAGAACTGGAACAGGGAGAACATCAGGTTCGAGACGGTGTTGGAGCCCGCCACGAACGCGCCCAGGGCGCCGATCCACGGCGCGTAGAGCGGCCACGTGGCGCCGCCCAGCTCGGCTGCGCCGGCGGCCAGGGTCAGGGGCATGCTCTCCATCGCGGTTTCGCCGAACTCGGCGCCGGTGTTGATGAACACGCGGACGAGGGGGACGGCGAAGAGCAGCGCGACGGCGGCGCCGGCCAGCTGCGATCCGGCCGCCTTCCAGGAGTCCACCACCTGGCGCGCGCTCATGCGGTGCAGGACGCAGGTCACCAGGCAGACGAGGACGAAGGTCGCCCCGGGCGAGTAGAGGGGCTCGACCGCCTGGGCGACGGGGGTGCCGAGGATGCCGGTCGCGCCGACGGTGATGCCGGACAGCCACGCCTTGAGGGGTTCGACGGTGCGGGTGGCCACCAGCAGCGCGGCGACGAGGAGGTAGGGGGTCCAGGCGCGCAGGAGGCCGATGCGCCGGTCGTCGGCGAGGACGGTGTCGCCCTCGCCCGGGGCGATGCTGCCGCTCCAGCGGGCCAGCCAGTCCTCGCGCGGCGGGAAGTCCCAGGCCCGCTCCGGCATGAGGAAGCCCTTGCGCGCGGCGAGCACGACGACGACCAGGCCGGTCAGCCCGCCGAGGAGGCTCGTGAACTCCACACCGAGGAAGTGGTTGTACAGGACGGAGGGGACGGTCATGGCGAAGGCGGAGAAGAGCGCGAACCTCCACACCCCGAGGCCGTCGGAGAAGCGCCGCCCGCCGCCGTAGAAGCCGCAGAGCATGCAGCAGATGATCAGGGGCACGAGGGTGCCCGCGACGGCGTGCAGGAGGACGGTCTGGAACCCGATGTGGCCGATGAACTCCGGCACGGCCAGGCCGAGCGCGGAGGCCCGCTCGGCGACCTCGGGCGACCCCTCCAGGCCCCCGGCGACGCCCACCAGGATGGGGGTGCCGACGGCGCCGAAGCTGACGGGCGTGCTCTGGATGACCAGGCCGACCATGACGGCGGCCATGGCGGGGAAGCCCAGGGCCAGCAGGAGGGGCGCCACGACGGCGGCGGGTGTGCCGAACCCGGAGGCCCCCTCGATGAAGCTGCCGAACAGCCAGCCGATGATGATCGCCTGGACCCGCCGGTCGGGGGTGATGTCGGTGAACGTGGAGCGGATGGTGGCGATGGCGCCGCTCTTGGTGAGGGTGCTGAGCAGGAGGAGCGCGCCGAAGACGATGTACAGGAGTCCGGCGGCGAGGATGAGCCCCTGGATCGTGGACGCGGCGATCGACCGCCAGTCGGTCTCCCAGGCGAGGACGGCGACGGCCACGACGACGGCGTACCCGGCGGGCATCGCGTACATGGCGGGGACGCGGAAGCCGACGAGGAGGACTCCGACCAGCAGGATGGGGGTGAGCGCCAGAAGGCTGAGCAGGGCGAGGTTGTCCATGCGGACTGCTCCCTGGAACGGGGGTGGTGCACTCGACCCCGCGACGATAGGCCGGTGTCGGCGGTCGGACCATCCCCCCTCTGTGATCCGAGACACACCGGTGATCTTTTTCGTTCCTCGGCCTCAGGATCCCGCCATGCGGAACACGTGGGCCCCTCCGTCCCCGCCCTCCCCGGAGCACCCCCGGCACACACGACGGCCCCCTCCCTGGCGGGAGGGGGCCGTCGGCGTCACGGGCGGGCCGGGGTCAGCGCTCCGGGCCCACGGTGGTCTTCTGGATCTGGAGCAGGAACTCCGCGTTGCTCTTGGACTCCCTCATCTTGTCCAGGAGCAGCTCGATCGCCTGGGTGGTGTCGAGCGCGTGCAGCACCCGGCGGAGCTTCCAGACGACGCCCAGCTCCTCCGAGGACATCAGGATCTCCTCCTTGCGGGTGCTGGAGGCGTCGACGTCCACGGCCGGGAAGATCCGCTTGTCCGCGAGGCTCCGGTTGAGCTTGAGCTCCATGTTGCCGGTGCCCTTGAACTCCTCGAAGATCACCTCGTCGGCGCGCGATCCGGTCTCGACCAGCGCGGTCGCCAGGATGGTCAGCGAGCCGCCGCCCTCGATGTTGCGGGCCGCGCCGAAGAAGCGCTTGGGCGGGTAGAGGGCGGTGGAGTCCACACCACCGGACATGATGCGCCCGCTCGCCGGGGCGGCCAGGTTGTAGGCGCGGCCCAGGCGGGTGATGGAGTCCAGCAGGACGACGACGTCCATGCCCATCTCGACGAGCCGCTTGGCACGCTCGATGGCCAGGTCTGCGACGACCGTGTGGTCCTCCGCGGGGCGGTCGAAGGTCGAGTGGATGACCTCGCCCTTGACCGTGCGCTGCATGTCGGTGACTTCCTCGGGCCGCTCGTCGACCAGGATCACCATCAGGTAGCACTCGGGGTTGTTCTCGGTGATCGCGTTGGCGATCGCCTGAACCACCATCGTCTTGCCCGCCTTGGGCGGGGAGACGATGAGCCCGCGCTGGCCCTTGCCGATGGGTGCCACGAGGTCGATGATCCGCGTGGTGAGGATGTGCGGCTCGGTCTCCAGGCGCAGGCGCTCCTGGGGGTACAGCGGGACGAGCTTGGAGAACTCCTGGCGGCCCCGGGCCTGGTCCGGCGACATGCCGTTGACCGAGTCCAGGCGCACCAGGGCGTTGAACTTCTCCCTGCGCTCCCCGTCCTTGGGCTGGCGGACGGCGCCGATGATGTGGTCGCCCTTGCGCAGGCCGTGCTTGCGCACCTGGGCCAGGGAGACGTACACGTCGCTCTGGCCGGGCAGGTAGCCGGTGGTGCGGACGAAGGCGTAGTTGTCCAGGATGTCCAGGATGCCCGCGACGGGCAGCAGGACGTCGTCCTCGCCGATCACCGGCTCCGGCTCCTGGCCCGTGCCTCGTCCGCGGCGGTCCCGGCGGTCCCGGCGGCGTCCCCGGCGGCGTCCGCCGAAGTCGTCGTCGTCGCCTCCGGGGCCACGGTCGCGGTCGCGGTCCCTGTCGCGGTCCCGGTCACGCCCCTGGCTCTGGCTCTGGCCCTGGTTCTGACCGCCTCCGCCCTGCTGCGGGGCACTGCCGTTGGCGTTCTGGTCGTCGCCACCGCGGTTGCGGTTGCGGCGGTTGCGCTGGCGCTCGCGACCCTGCCCGGACCTGTTGTCACGGTCCTCGGCGGAGTCGGGGCCGTTCTTCTGGGGGGTACTGGATGTCTTGGTCACGCTGCTCGCGGAGGTAGAGGAGTCGGCGCCGTCCACCGACCTGGCCTGGTCGCCGGTCTCGTCGCCGCGCCTGCGGGACGAACGCCGGTTGCGGGACGACTTGTCGCCCCGTCCACCCTGGGGGTCGGTCACGGCCTGGTCCGACGGCCGGTCGGCCGCGCGCTGACGCGGGGCTTCGTCCGTGCTCGCCGTGTCGGGGGCCTGGGCCTCGATCGAGCCGTCGGTTGCCTCGACCTTACCGGCCTTGGGAGCCGTGTCGGCTTTCTTTGCGGTTTTGACCTTCGTCGGGCCGCCCACGGGGCCGCCCTGCTTGGTCTCGATCGCGGCGATGACGTCGCTCTTGCGCATGCGCCCCGTACCGGTGATGCCCAGGCTGGAGGCGAGCTTCTGGAGCTCGGGGAGCTTCAGAGCCGCGAGCCCGGTACCGCGCGACGCCGTGCGGGACCTGGACGACGCACCTGTGGGCGCGCCATCGCCAGCCTCCGCTGCGGAGGCGCCGGTGGAGGCTTTGCTGTCGACCGCCGCGTCCGTGTGGAGTTCGGTGGTGTCGCTCACTAAGGGTCCTTCCCAAGGAGCGGGCTTCGGCCGTCAGCGGATTGCTTGATCGGCCGGCCCGGTGGTGCGAACCGGCAGGGGCCGGGTAGGGCTTGCCCCACGTGGATGTCGGAAACCGGTGTGAAGACGGTCCCCTACCCAATCGCGGCGGGCTCTGGGTACAGCCACACGTCGGGGCGGATGGCTCGGTGGTGATGCCCGTCAACCGTGGTGACACACTCATCCGAGGAGGAGTGGACTTCGATGACGTTGGCACAGTCGCGGGAGAACCGCTGACTCGACACGTTGGCCGCCGCTTCCGAGTGGTCGTGAGATCGAACCATCGGAGTATGGGATGCGGAAGCCGCTGTGGCGGATGAGCACTCGCCCCGCAACGGGGCATCCGGTGCTTCACCTAGCCTAACATCACCAGAGGCCACGGCTATTCCTCGACACAGGTGCTACGGATGGGGAGATGGGGACCGCACCCCTCCGGCTCAACGTGTAGGGGGCGTATGTCCCAATCATTACCCGCCCTCCGACGGATCGAATCAACCTGTCGGATGATTTCCGGCGAATCAGGCCCGGCAGCACCCGCACCGACCGAGCACAGCACCAGCACCGTGGGACCCGCGCCGGAGACCACCGCGGGCAGTCCCTCGTGTCGGCGCAGGTCACGGATGAGGGCGAGGGTGCGCGGCATCGCCGGGGCCCGGTAGGCCTCGTGTAGCCGATCCTCGGTCGCCGCGTACAGGGTTTCGGGGTGGCCACAAACGGCCGCCGTCATCAGCGCGGAGCGCCCGGCGTTGAAGGCGGCGTCGGCGTGCGGCACCGTCTCCGGCAGGAGGCCCCGCGCCCGCTCGGTGGACAGCCGCTCGCCCGGGACGCACAGCACCGGGAGGATCCGCTCGTCCGGGGAGAGGCGCACCGCGCCCCACCGGCCGCCGTCACGGTAGGCGACCGTGTACCCGCCGTAGACGCAGGGTGCCACGTTGTCGGGGTGGCCCTCGATGTCGGCGGCGATCTGGTAGATCGCGTCCCGGTCCGGCCCGCCGTCGGGGCCGGTCCGTCCCAGCAGGGCGCTCGCGGCGGCGACGCCGCCGACGATCGCCGACGAGGAGGAGCCGAGCCCCCGGGCGTGCGGCACGTTGTTGACGCACGTCAGGTCGAGCCCGGGCAGCTTTTCCCCGGCGCGTTCGTAGGTCTCGCGCATGGCGCGGACGACGAGGTGCCGCCCGTCGAGCGGAACCTCCCCGGCTCCCTCCCCGCTGACGCGGACGCGGAGCTCCCCGTCGTCCCTGAGGGCCGCCTCGAACTCGTTGTACAGGCGCACGGCCAGGCCGAGGGCGTCGAAGCCCGGGCCGAGGTTGGCGCTCGTGGCGGGCGCGCGGACGGACACCGCGGTGGGGCGTGGTGGGGTCACTGCGGTCTTTCTCCTGACAGGACGCGCGGCGGGTTCCGGCCCGCCGCGCTCGGGGCCGTGGACGGCGGTCGGCCTCAGGCGAGGTCGAGCGCCTGGGCCGCGGCGAGTGCGTCGACGGGGACGGTGGTGGCGGAGGAGGCTCCGGCCAGCGCCCAGTCGGGGTCCTTGAGGCCGTTGCCGGTGACGGTGCAGACCACGCGGCTGCCGCGCTCGACCCGACCGGCCTCGACGGCCTGCAGGAGCCCGGCGACACTGGCGGCGGAGGCCAGCTCGACGAACACGCCCTCCTCCGCGGCGAGGAGCTTGTAGGCGGCCATGATCTGGCGGTCGGTGACCTTGTCGATCAGGCCGCCGGACTCGTCGCGCGCCTGCTCGGCGAGCTTCCAGGAGGCCGGGTTGCCGATGCGGATCGCCGTGGCGATGGTGCTCGGGCTGGTGACGGGGGCGCCGTTGACGATGGGCGCGGAGCCGCTGGCCTGGAACCCGAGCATGCGCGGGCTGCGCGACGAGATCCCGTCGCGGGCGTACTCCGTGTAGCCCATCCAGTAGGCGCTGATGTTGCCCGCGTTGCCCACCGGGATGCAGTGGACGTCGGGGGCGTCGCCGAGGGCGTCCACGATCTCGAACGCGGCGGTCTTCTGGCCCTGGAGCCGGTACGGGTTGACCGAGTTCACGAGGGCGACGGGGTAGTCGACGCTGAGCTTGCGGGCCAGTTCGAGGCAGTCGTCGAAGTTGCCGTCGACCTGGAGCAGGCGCGCCCCGTGGACGAGCGCCTGGGCGAGCTTGCCCATGGCGATCTTGCCCTGGGGCACCAGCACGGCGCAGGTCATGCCCGCGCGGATGGCGTAGGCCGCGGCACTCGCGCTCGTGTTGCCGGTGGAGGCGCAGATGACGGCCTTGGCGCCGTCCTCGGCCGCCTTGGAGATGGCCATCGTCATGCCGCGGTCCTTGAAGGAGCCCGTGGGGTTGAGCCCCTCGACCTTGAGGAAGACCTCGCAGCCCGTGAGCTCGGAGACGCGCGTGGCCGGCAGCAGGGGCGTGCCGCCCTCCTGGAGGGTGACGACGGGGGTGTTCTCGTTGACGGGGAGGCGGTCGCGGTACTCCTCGACGATGCCTCGCCACGCCCGTGCCATGCTCACGACTGAGTCCCTTTCGGGTGGATGCGGCTTCGCTTGACGCGCGGTGGATGCGGTGGGGTCGCCACGGGGACGCTGTCGAGCCCCGGGGCCCCGACCAGCTACGAGTCTACGACCCCCCACATACTATCTCGAATCGCGGTCGTTGGCGTCTCATCATGTGAAATATGCGGGCGCGGCACGGAGGCCGCGCGGACGCTCCGCGCGGCCTGGTCCCGCGCCCGGGGCCGCACGGTCGCGGCCCCGGGCCGGGGGTCAGTCCGAGAAGGTCTCCACGCGCATCACGCTGGCCACCTCGCGGACCATCTCGTGCCCGCGCAGCACCTCGACGGTGGAGCTGAGCGCGGCGTCGGGGGCGGGGTGGCTGACGAGCACGAGCTGCGCGTCGTCCCCCGTCCCCTCCTGCCGGACGTTCTTGATGGACACCCCGTGGTCGGCGAAGATCTCCGCGACCTTGGACAGCACACCGGGACGGTCGGCCACGTCCAGCGCCACGTGGTAGCTGGTGATGGTGTGGCCCATGTCGTGCACCGGCAGCCCCGTGTCGTGCGCGCCCTCGGCCACCGAGGTGCGCGCGAGCCGGTTGCGCGCCACCGCGACCAGGTCGCCCAGGACCGCGCTCGCGGTGGGGGTGCCGCCCGCGCCCGCCCCGTAGAACATGAGGCGGCCCGCCGACTCGGCCTCGACGAAGACCGCGTTGTAGGCCTCCTTGACGCTGGCCAGCGGGTGCTCGACCGGCAGCATCACCGGGTGGACGCGCACGCCCACCGACTCCCCGTCCTCCGAGCGCTGGCAGATCGCCAGGAGCTTGACCACGCAGCCCATCGCCCTCGCGCTGGCGATGTCGCCGGCGGAGACGCCCGTGATGCCCTCGCGGTGCACGTCGGCGGCGGTCACCTGCTGGGTGTGGAAGGCCAGCCGCGCCAGGATCGCGGCCTTGGCCGCGGCGTCGAAGCCCTCCACGTCGGCGGTGGGGTCGGCCTCCGCGTACCCGAGGGACTGGGCCTCCTCCAGGGACTCCGTGAAGCCCGCGCCGAGGGAGTCCATCCGGTCGAGGATGTAGTTGGTGGTGCCGTTGACGATGCCCAGCACGCGGTGGACCCGGTCGCCGGCGAGCGAGTCCCGCAGCGGGCGCAGCAGCGGGATCGCCCCCGCCACGGACGCCTCGTAGTACAGGTCGACCCCGGCCTCGCGGGCGGCCCTGTGCAGGGTCTGGCCGTCCTCGGCGAGCAGTGCCTTGTTGGCCGTCACCACGGACTTGCCCGACTTGACCGCGGCGAGGATCAGGGAGCGGGCCGGTTCGATCCCGCCGATCACCTCGACCACGAGGTCGATGTCGGGACGCGTCACCAGGGCCGTGGCGTCGGTGGTCAGCAGCGCCGGGTCGACCCCGCGGTCGCGGTCGATACGACGCACCGCGATCCCGCCGATCTCGATCGGCGTGCCCACCCGCGCGGCCAGCTCCTCGGACTGCTCGTTGACCAGGCGGACGACTTCCGAACCCACAACGCCGCATCCGAGCAGCGCCACCTTCATCGCCATTTGGGCGTGACTCCCACTTCTCTCGTGTCCCTGCCTCGGGCGGCGGCGCCGCCCCGGAGTGGACTGTTCAGCCGACGTCGAGGCGGAGCAGGTCCTCCTCGCTCTCCCTGCGCACGATGACGCGTGCGCTCCCGTCCCGGACCGCCACCATGGCCGGCCTGGGCAGATGGTTGTAGTTGCTCGCCATGGAGTAGCAGTAGGCGCCCGTCGCGGCCACCGCCACCAGGTCCCCCGGCCGCAGGTCCGCCGGGAGGTAGAGGTCGTGCACGATGATGTCGCCGCTCTCGCAGTGCTTGCCGACCAGGCGGGACAGCATGGGAGCCGCGTCGCTCTCCCGGGACACCAGCTGGCTGGTGTACTCCGAGCCGTACAGGGCGGTGCGGATGTTGTCGCTCATCCCCCCGTCGACGCTCACGTAGGTGCGGATCCCCTCGACGTCCTTGACGGTACCGACCTCGTAGACGGTGATCCCGGCCGGGCCCGCCAGTGCGCGCCCCGGCTCGACGGCGATGCGCGGCATCGGCAGGCCCGCGTCCTCGCACTCCCTGCGCACGATGGCGGTCAGGCCCGCGGCGATGGCCGACGGGTCGAGGGGGTCGTCGCCGGAGGTGTAGGCGATGCCCAGACCGCCGCCCAGGTCGAGCTCGGCGAGGGTGACGCCCAGGTCCTCGTGGACGCCGGTGAGGAAGCGCGCGACGCGGCGGGCGGCCACCTCGAACCCGGAGGTGTCGAAGATCTGCGAGCCGATGTGGGAGTGCAGGCCCACGAGCTCGATGTGGGACGCGTCGAGGACGCGGCGGACGGCCTCGCCCGCGGCCCCGGTGCTCAGCGCGAAGCCGAACTTCTGGTCGTCGTGCGCGGTGGCCACGAACTCGTGGGTGTGCGCCTCGACGCCCGTGGTCACGCGGATGAGCACCTTCGGGCGGACGCCGAGACCGGCGGCGACGGACTCCAGCCGCTCGATCTCGTCGAAGGAGTCGACGATGATCCGTCCCACGCCGGCCTCGGCGGCGCGGCGCAGCTCGTGGACGGACTTGTTGTTGCCGTGCATGCCGATGCGCTCGGCGGGGACGCCCGCGGCCAGGGCCACGGCGAGCTCGCCGCCCGAGCACACGTCCAGCTTGAGGCCCTCCTCGACGACCCAGCGGGCGACGGCCTTGGTGAGCAGCGCCTTGCCCGCGTAGTAGACGTCGGCGTCGGAGAACGCCGTGCGGTAGTCGCGCGCACGGCCGCGGAAGTCCTCCTCGTCCATGACGAAGAGGGGCGTGCCGTACGTGGCGGCGAGTTCGCGGACGCCGACGCCGCCGACCACGACCTCCCCGCCGGAGCGGCGGGCGGTCGCCGGCCAGACCCGGGGGTCGAGGTCGTTGAGGTTCTCCGGCGGCAGGGGCGGGTTGTCCTCCGGCAGGACCTCCGCGTGGCGGGATCCGGCGGGGTGGGCGTAGCGGCTCATGATGGGCTTTCGGCTGGAACTGTACGTCTGTGCGGGTCGGCGGGCCCCCGGCGGCGGGGCCCGGGCCCATTGTCCACCGACCCGATCGGAACGATGGGGACGGGTGGCCCCGGGAGGGACGACGGGGCGTCTACAGCCTTGTGGGCGCTGACACCCCGAGCAGGAAGAGCCCGGTGCGGAGGACCCCGGCGACGGCGGCGGGCAGTGCCGTGCCCGTGTCCGGGTCCTGGGCGCCCCGCTCCGCCGGTCCGGCGGCCGCGTGGGGACACGCCCGCCACTCATCGTAGGCACTGGCCAGCGCTTCCAGGTATCTCACCAGGATATGGGGTTCCTCTCGGCGCGCGGCCGTGTCCAGCACGCCGGGCCCGTCGAAGAGGAGTCCGCGCACGGCCGCCGCGTGCTCGGGGCACGCGGCGGGGGGCGGCGCCCCCTCCGCCGTCCAGCGCCCGCGTGTGACGGCGTGGGCGTGGGCGTGGCGCAGCCGGAAGGCGGGGTTGGCGTCGGTGAGGCGGACCCAGGCCCCCGGGTACTCGGCGGAGGGCAGGACGGGCAGGTCGCGGCCGGTGGTCTCGGTGTCGCGGGGACGTTCGGGGACCGACCGGCAGAAGGCGACGCGCGCGCTGTCCTCCCCGACGGCGCCGAGGACGCGCGCCGCGGGGGTGAGGAGTTCGCTGCGGTCGCCGTCCAGGTAGGGGTCGCGCCAGGACACCTCGGCGGTACCGGGGCCCGGCGGCGGGGTGCGCGGCCCGGTGGCCAGGGCGATGCGCCCCCGTGCGTCGGCCCGGGCGAGCCTGCGGGCCTGGGCCACCGGCCCCGCCTCGTGCAGTGCGGTCCGCGGCCACTCCCCCTCGCCGTCCCAGTCGCGGCCGGTGAGGAAGCGGGGGCCGTCGGCGGCCTCGGCGACCAGGGCGTCCCTCTGGCCGCCGGTGAACGTGATGTTGAGGAAGCCGCGCCCGTCGCCGAGGACCCGGGCGAAGTCGGCCAGGCCCTCTTCGCGCATGCTCTCCAGCTGCGCGGCCACAAGGCCGGAGACCAGCACGTGGTGGCGCCGCCCGCGTCCCCCGCCCGGGGGGAGCCGCGCGGCGACCTTCCCGACCAGGCGCGGCGCCAGCGCGGTGGCGGCGTCGGCGCCCCCGTCCGCCTGGTCGTGGCGCGGCCACACGAACGGCACCTCGTCCGGCGGGAGGTCGAACGCGCGGGCGGCGGCCTCGCGGAGCACGGCCTCCAGGCGCCCGGGGTTCACTCGGGGCCCCCGGCCCCGTCGACGAGGCCGCGGATGACGTCGATCAGCGCGTCGGGGTCGAACGGCTTGGTGACGTAGGCGTCGACGCCGATCCGCTCGCCGCGCCGCTGGTCGTCGGCCTGGGTGCGGGCCGTGACCAGGATGATGGGGCAGTGCCGGGTGCGCGCGTCGGCGCGCAGCCGCTCGGCGGCGGTCCAGCCGTCCATACGGGGCATCATCACGTCCATCGTGATGACGTGGGGGGCGATGTGGGCGGCCCGGTCGAGGCAGTCGCGTCCGTCCACGGCGGTGAACACCTCGAACCCCTCCAGTTCGAGGTTGAGGCGGATCAGTTCCCGGATCACGTCGTCGTCCTCGACGACGAGAACCCGTGTGGGTAGGGCGTTCACGGGCGTGACACTACCCCCGCTCGGCGACACGGCACCACCGGAATCCGCCGATCGGCGCGCCCCTCCCCGGCGCGTCCCGAAGCGGTGGACGAAGGGCCCCGGTCCCCTGCTACAGTTGTTCACGCAAGCCAGCCCCCTTAGCTCAGGGGATAGAGCATCGGCCTCCGGAGCCGGGTGCGCAGGTTCGAATCCTGCAGGGGGCACGCGGGCGCGTCAGCGCCGTAGTGGAGACGACCAGCGGGAACACTGTTCCCAGCTGGTCTTTTTCTTTTCCGGGAGGTCGTCCGACCCGGTGCGCCGCCCTCTGCAGGGCCAAGGCCGCGCACGGAGGCGACGGATTCCGAGGGGAACGGACCCGCCTGGCAGGGGGACGGGGTCCCCGAATCCTGGTGACGGTCCTCACGGGGCCGGTGGGAGCGGTGAGCGACACATGGTCGGGCACAGGGCGAACGAGCGGCTCGCGGGCGAGCTCCGGCGGCGGATCCGGGCCGGGGACCCCGCCCCCGGGGAACCGCTGCCCTCCGGGGCCGAGCTGGCCGAACGCCACGGCGCGGACCCGGCGGCCGTGCGCGGGGCACTGGTGATCCTCCGCGCCGAGGGCCTGGTCGGGGACCGTCCCGGCCGGGGTCCCGTGGTGCTCGCACCGCGGCGCGGGGTGCTGCGGAACGACGAGCGCCACCAGTGGGAGAAGGACCGGGCGCGTACGGACCTCCGGGAGCGGCGCTCCACCGGCGCGACCGAGAACGACACGGGATCCGTGGTGGACGACCTGGTGTTCAGTGCCCGCTACACGCGGGTGGCGGCCGATGCCGGCCTGGCGGAGGCGCTGGGGGTGCCGGAGGGGACCGCGCTGCTGGAGCGCGTCTACCGGACCCGCCACCGCGACGAGGACGCGCCGTTCGGCCTCACCTCGTCCTACATCCCGATCGACCTGCTGGAGTCCGAGCCCGCGCTGCTCGACGAGTCCGCGGAACCGTGGCCGGGAGGCACGCAGAGCCAGCTGCGCACCGTCGGCGTCGAGGTGGACCGCGTGGAGGAGAGGGTGACGGCGAGGCCGCCCACCCCCGACGAGGCGGAGGAGCTCGGGCTGGGTGAGGGCGTCGCCGTGATGGTGCTCAGGAAGGCCTCCACCGACACGCGGGGCAGGGTCGTGGACTGGTCCGAGGTCGTCCTTCCGGGCGACCGCGCCGAGGCGGTCTTCACGACGCGGCTGGAGCGGTGGTAGCCGTGCCCGGGATCGTCTCCGTCGTCACGGCGGTCCACGCGCCGGGCGCCCGGTTCCTGCCCGAGGCCTACCGCTCCCTCGCGGAGCAGCGGCTGCCCGGGGGGTGGGACTGGCAGTGGGTCGTCCAGGAGGACGGTGAGACCGACGAGGTCCGTCCCCTCCTGCCCGACGACCCCCGGGTGAGCTTCGGGCAGGGGCGGCCCGGCCGGGCGGGCATGGCCCGCACGCTGGCGCTGTCCCGGGCGGAGGGCGAGTTCGTCAAGGTCCTGGACGCCGACGACCAGCTGACGCCCGGGGCCCTGGCCCGGGACCTCGCCGCGCTGACGGGCGGCTCGGGGGCCGCGTGGGCGGCGTCGGCGGTCCTGGACCTGCTGCCCGACGGCTCCACCGAGGGTTTTCCGGGGGATCCCGCCGAGGGGCCCGTCGAGCGCGGGTCGGTCCTGTCGAGCTGGCGGGCGCACGACTTCCTGGCGCCGGTGCACCCGGCGACGCTCTGTGTGCGCCGCGACCTGCTCCTGGCCCTGGGCGGGTGGATGGCGCTCCCGGCGTCGGAGGACACCGGGCTGCTGCTGGCGCTGGACGCCGTGAGCCGCGGGTGGTTCACGGCGGAGCACGGCCTGCTGTACCGGAAGTGGCCGGGCCAGGTGACCGCCGCGGCGGCGCACACCGACCGCGGGGAGCGTGCGGCGCGCATGGCCGTGGTGGAGGCGCGGGCGCTGTCCCTGGCGCGGACCGGCTGGGACTTCGTCCCGCCCCGGGGCTAGTCCGCGCTCCGCGGACCGTTCCGGGCCCGCGCCCGACGGGCCCTCCCGGAGCGTCCGCGGAACACGCCCCGGACGCCGGCGGCGGTCGGCCGGTACGCCGACCGCCGCCGGCGTACCGGGCCGGGGCTCCGGCCGGGAGGGGCTGGCCGACCGCCCGCGCGGGCACGGCCCCCGCGGTGGGCGCGCTGTCCGGGTTCAGGCCTTGGCGATCGGCCACGAGCCGTCGACGACCGCCTCGGGGTCCCGCCCCCTCCGCAGGTAGGCCTGGAAGGACGCCGCCTGGTCGGCCTTCCAGCCGATCTGGGCGGCGTGCAGGTCGTCCACGCCCATCTCGGCCAGCTCGGGGTGGGCGGCGGCGAGCTTCCAGGCCAGGCGGGCCGCGGCGAGCGCGTCGGCGGAGGCCCCGTGGGCCTGCTGCTCGTCCAGCGGCACGCCGTGGTGCGCGCACACGTCCACCAGCTTGCGCCCGCCCCTGCGGTAGGGGTCCATCTGCTTGTCCAGCACCAGGGGGTCCACGACGCGCAGCTGCCCGAAGAAGCTCACCCCCGAGCCGTGCCGTTCCAGTTCGGCGGAGAGCAGGCCGAGGTCGTAGGGGGCGTTGTAGATCACCACGGGCAGCCCCTCCACGACGGCCCGCTCCAGGGAGGCGCCGATCTCGGCCACCACCTCCGCGGCCGGGCGGCCGTGCTCGCGGGCGTGCCCGGTGGTGATCCCGTGGATGGCCGCGGCCTCCTCGGGGATCTCGATGCCCGGGTCGGCCAGCCAGGTGGTGGCGTCCTTGGTGCGGGCGCCGGGGTCGATCCGCCACAGGGCGGCGGTGACGATCCGGTCGGCGGCCAGGTCCAGTCCGGTGGACTCGAAGTCCAGGGCGGCCATCGGTTGCATGTGCCAGGTCATGACGTCCTTCGGGTCGGCTGGTTCCTACCTTCCCGCACCTGGCGTCCCACACCGGGGACGCGGGGGTCCCGGGGCCGCCGGGAGAACTCGCCGCCGCGCACTGCCGACGCGGGGAACGTCACCCCGGACAGGCGGGGGCGGCGGCCGGGAGCTGGGGTGGGGCCGCAGGGTGTGGAGCGCGGGCGGGGCCCGGGGCGCGCGACCGGGCCGGCCGTGCGAGGGCAGGCCGGAGCGGGCGGGCCCCTGGGGACCCCCCGTCTTCCAGTCAACCGGGGCGGGCGCTGGGGCGCCAGAGCCGGACGCGGCCTGTGGACGACCGTTGTCCGCGCGCTCACGTGTCCCGGCCGGCCCCTCCGCCCGTGAGCACCGCCGCGACCTCGCGCGCGATCCGGACCGCGGACTCCTCCGCGACCTGGGTGGACGCGCCCGCCAGGTGCGGGGTGGCGAAGACCCCCGGGCGCCGCAGCAGCGGGTCGCCCGCCGCCGGGGGCTCGGGGTCGAACACGTCCAGCACCGCTCCGCGCAGGTGCCCCGACTCCAGGGCCCGGTCCAGCGCGGCCGCGTCCACCAGTTCACCGCGCGCGGTGTTGACCAGCAGTGATCCCGGCCGCATCGCCGCGAGCGCCGCCGCGTCCACGATGTGGCGGGTCTCCTCCGTCAGGCGGGCGTGCAGGCTCACCACGTCCGACCCGGCCAGCAGCTCGCCCAGCCCCACCAGGCGGGCGCCCGCGCGGCGCGCCGTCGCGGCGTCGGCGTAGGGGTCGTGGGCGAGCACCGTCGCGCCGAAGGCTCCCAGCAGTTCGGCCACCCGCGCCCCCACCGCCCCCAGCCCGACCAGACCCACCGTGGCCGCCCGCAGCTCCGTGCCGGTGCGCTCGTACCGGAACCCCTCCGCGTCCCACCGGCCGCGCGCCAGCCCGGCCGCGGCGTCGGGCAGGCCCCGCATGGCGCAGATCATCGTTCCGACGCAGTACTCGGCGACCGCGCCCAGGTTGCGCCCTGGCAGGTGGACCACGGGCACCGACGCCTCGGCCGCCGCCGCGACGTCCACGTTGACGGGGCCGCCCCGGGTCACGCCGATGACCCGCAGGGTGCCGCGCCCCGCCTCGACCACCTCGCGCGTGACCGGCGCCAGGTGGGTGACCAGGGCGTGCGCGCCCCGGGTCAGTGCGGCCAGCGCGGCGGGGTCCCCGGAGGCCTCCCTGACCCCGTCCACGTCGGCGAAGGGCGCGGTGGGCCAGTCGGAGTCGACGCGGTCGATCGTGGCGGGGAGGGCGTGCCGCCGGGCGCCGCCCGCCAGTTCGGCCTCCAGCGCCCCGGCGAGCAGGTCGGCGGAGATGAACCTGTCCCCGGCGCAGACCAGGCGAAGGGTGTCGGTCATCGCAGTCGCTCCCCCGTTCCGGGGTCGAAGAGGTGGACGTGTTCGGGCCGTGCCCCGATCAGGACGGGGGCGCCCGGGTCGAGGGAGGCCCCGCCGGGCGTCTGGACGACGAACCGGCCCGGGGCCCCTCCTCCCGCCTCCGGCGGGTCCTGCCCGGCGAGGTCGACCGTGGCCAGTCCGAACTCCATGAGGTACTCGAACACGCCGACGGTCGCGCTCAGCGCGGGACGCGCCGACCCCCGCCCGAGGAGCTCGCAGTCCTGCGGGCGCAGCCCCACCTGGACCCGGGTGCCCGCACGGGCGCGGGAGGCCGTGGGCAGGGTCCCGGCCCCGCCGATGCGGACGGCCCCGCCGCCGTCCGCGACCGTGCCCCCGACCAGGTTGATCGAGGGTTCGCCCACGAAGTCGGCGACGAACCGGTCGGCGGGGTCGTCGAAGACCTCGTCGGGGGTGCCGAACTGCCGGATCACACCGCCGTCCATGACCGCCATCCGGTCCGCGAGGCTGAGCGCCTCCAGCTGGTCGTGGGTGACCACGATGGTCGTGTAGCCGAACTCGCGCTGGAGCACCTTCAGTTCGCGCCGCACCCGCTGGCGCTGCCCGGCGTCCAGGTGGGACAGGGGCTCGTCCAGCAGCAGGACCGGCGGGTTGCGGACCAGGGCCCGCGCCAGGGCCACGCGCTGCTTCTGGCCGCTGGAGAGGCCGGCGGGGCGCAGGTCCAGCAGGTCGGTGATCTCCAGGCGCTCGGCGATCGCGGCCACGCGCGGCCCGACGTCGCGGGCCCTCCGCGCGCGCAGCCCGTACGCAAGGTTCTCCCGCACCGACAGGGGCGGGTAGAGGGCGTAGCCCTCGAAGCCGACGCCGACGTCGCGCCTGCCCGGGGGCAGGTCGGTGACCGCGCGGTCGCCGATGAGGACCTCCCCGGAGGTCACGGTCTCCAGGCCGGCGATCATGCGCAGGGTGGTGGTCTTGCCGCAGCCGGAGGGGCCGAGGAGGGCGACCATCTCCCCCGGTTCGACGGCGAGGTCGATGCCGCGCACGGCCGCGAACGGCTCGCGTCCGCGCGCGGTGTAGGTCTTGTGCAGGTTGCGCAGGGTGAGGCTCCGGGCGGCCCGGGGCGCGGTGTCCGGCGCGGCCGTCATCGCGTCCCCCCGACCGGCAGCGCGCTGCCCACCCGGGGCGGGTGCGGGGACCCGTCCCCCGCCGGCCCCGCGAAGACGTGGACGCGTCCCCACGCGACCGCGAGGGTGACGTCGTCCCCCTCCCGGACGCGCGGGTCGTCGGTGACCGTGATGACGGTTCGTCCGGCCACGTCGACGCTCAGCTCGCGGGAGCGGCCGAGGCGTTCGACCAGGACGACCCGGCCGCGCATGGTGAGCTCCCGCCCCGCGCCGTCCGGAGGCGCGGACGGTCCTGCGATCCGCAGGTCCCGGGGGCGCAGCCCGAGCAGGACGCCGTCGGCGCCGTGCGCCTCCTCCGGGAGGGCGACGGTGGCTCCCCCTCCGTGGGTGGTGGCCAGTCCTCGGTGCACGCGGGCCTCCAGCAGGTTCGTCTCGGGCTGTCCCAGGGAGCGGGCGACGAAGGCGTCCGCCGGGGTCTCCCACACCTGGGCCGGGGTGCCGACCTGGACGAGCCGCCCCTCGCGCAGCACCCCGATGCGGTCGCCCAGGGCGAGGGCCTCCTGGTAGTCGTGGGTGACGTAGACGGTCGTGGTGCGCGCCATCCCGCTGAGCTGCTTGAGCTCCGCCCGCATGGCGGCGCGCAGTTTGGCGTCCAGGTGGGAGAGGGGTTCGTCCAGCAGGTAGACGTCGGCCGGCCTGACCAGCACGCGGCCCAGGGCCGTGCGCTGGCGCTGGCCGTTGGACAGCTCGCGCGGATAGCGGCCGAGCAGGTGGTCGATGCCCAGGGTCCGGGTGACCTCGCCGATGCGTGCGCCGCGCTGCTCGGGCGTCCAGGTCCCCAGGCGCCCGGAGCGCAGGGGCGAGGCGAGGTTCTCCGCCACGGTCTTCTGGGGGTAGAGGGCGTAGCTCTCGAAGGCCATCGCCACGTTGCGCTCGTAGGGCTCCACCCCGGTCATGTCGCGACCGCCGATGAGGACGGCGCCGGTGGCCCCCTCCACGAGGCCGGCGACGCACTTGAGGGTGGTGGTCTTGCCCGCCCCCGAGGGGCCGAGGACCACGAAGAACTCGCCGTCGGCGATCTCCGCGTCCAGGCCGTGGAGGGCGGTCTTCCTTCCGTAGCGGGCGCCGAGCCCGCGCAGTTCCAGGGAACTCACGACTTCACCGCCCCGAACGACAGGCCGCGCACGAGATAGCGCTGGATGGACAGGGCCACCAGGAGCGGTGGCAGGGCCGCGATGAGCGCGGCCGCGGCTGTGAGGTTGTAGAACGCCTGCCCGCCGCCGCCGAGGAACCGGGTCACGGCCACGGTCACCGTGGGGTTCTGGCCGCCGGTGAGGATCAGCGGGAACACGTAGTTGTTCCACGCGAAGACGAACGCCAGCAGCGCCGACGCCGCGATGCCGGGCCGCACCAGCGGGAGCGCCACCATGAGGAAGGCGCGGGTGCGGGTGTAGCCGTCCAGGAGGGCCGCCTGTTCGAGCTCCTCCGGCATGTCCTGGAAGTAGGACCGCAGGATCCACACGATCAGCGGCAGGGTGACCAGCTGGAGCACCCAGATCGTGCCGGCGTCGGAGTCGAACAGCCCGAGCTGGTTGTAGATGACGAAAAGCGGCACGATCACCATCAGCTCCGGCGCGAACCGGAACGACAGGATGGTGAACATGATGTCCCCGGACCCCCGGTAGGCCCAGCGTCCGGCCGCGTAGGCCGCCGGGACGCCGATGGCGAGGGACAGCAGGACCGCGCCCAGCGAGGTGACCAGGCTGGTGAGCAGCGCCCCGGTGAAGTCGACGCCGGTGAGGCGGACCCCCTCCTCGCTCAGGACGGTGGCGAAGTTGTCCGGGGTCGGGGTGAACACGAAGTAGGTGGAGGTCTGGTCCGCCCTGGACTTGAGGGACAGCAGGACCATCCACAGGATCGGGAACAGCGAGAAGGCGAACCACAGGACCAGCAGGAGGTCGGCCCCGGCGGAGGCCGGGGAGAACCGGCGCCGTCCCGGTCGGCGGGTGGCGGTCACGGTTCAGTCCTCCGATCCGGCCGCGCGGCGCTGGGCCCGGCCCAGGACGGCGACCAGGTAGCGGGCGGTGAGGAACACGATCACCCACAGCAGCAGCATGTAGGTGCTGCCGAGGGAGAAGTTCAGGTTGGTGATCGAGTTCTGGAAGGCGCCGATCTGGAGGGTGCGGGTGGCCCCTCCCGGCCCTCCGGCGGTGAGCACGTACACGTGGTCGAAGACCTTCAGCGAGTCCATGAACCGGAAGATCACGGCGACGAGGATGTAGGGCCACATCATCGGCAGCATGAGGCGCCGGAACATGTAGAACCAGCCCGCGCCGTCCACGTCGGACGCCTCGAAGGGCTCCCGGGGCAGCGAGCGAAGCCCCGCCAGGACGAGGACCGCGACGAAGGGGGTGAAGATCCAGACGTCGACCAGCATCACCGACCACAGGGCGCGGTCCTCGCTCAGCCAGTCGAAGGTGGAGCCGAGTCCGAGCATGTGGTTGAGCACGCCGAACTGGGGGTTGAACATCAGCCCCCAGATGACGCCGGCGATCACCGGGGCGATCATCAGCGGCAGGATCAGCAGGCGTTCCAGGAGCCTGCCCACGAGGCCGGCGCGGAAGAGCAGCAGCGCGATGCCGACGCCGAGGACCGTCTCGACGGCCGTGGCGGCGAGGGCGTAGGTGGCGGTCACTCGCACGCTGGACCAGAACACCGGGTCGCCGAGGGTCCCGGTGATGTTCCGGAGGCCGACGAACACGGGCTCGGGGACGACGGCCGCGTAGTCGAGGAAGGCGTAGTAGGCGCCCAGGGCGAACGGGTACAGGATGCCCGCGATGACGAGGACGGCGGGGACGGACAGCAGGTAGGGCCGGAGCCCGCGCCGCCAGGCGGGGACCCGGCGGACGGGGGCGCCGCCCCCGGGCCCGTCCCCCTCCGCCTCCGGGGGTGCGGTGGTCGTGCTCACGTGCTCGTCCCCCTCACTCGGTGTCGAGCGCGTCGGTGCTCGCCCGCGCCAGCGCGTCGAGCCGTTCCCCGGCGTCGTCGCCCGCGTAGATGTCCTGGAGCGCCACCGCCCAGTTCTCGGTGTTCTCGAAGAACTGCGTCTGCGGCGTGAAGTGGATCCTCGTGGAGTCGATGACCCTCTCGAAGGTCTCCTGGTAGCCGGAGAACTCGCCGAGGCCCGCCTTGAACGCGTCCTCGAACACGGACTCGCGGGTGGGGTCGGCGAACCCCAGCTCGCCGGTCTGCACGGCCTGGCTCTGGGCGTCCCTGCCCGTGGCCCACTGGATGAACAGCCAGGCGGCGAGCTTGTTGCGGGACGCGGAGCTCATGGCCAGCGACCACGTCCACAGGTTGGTGTCGTAGTTGCCGTCGGGTCCGGCCGGTCCCGGGTGCCAGGCGAGGTTGCCCGCCTCGGCGCTGTTGCCCGCGATGTTCTGGGGGTAGGTGGCCGAGTCCGCGTCGTAGACCATCATGGCCGTGCCCGACCCGAGGTCGGCGGTGCAGTCGGGGTAGTCGTAGGTGGTCCAGGAGGTGGGGCCGGCGTCGCGCGCGAGGTCGACCCACTTCCGGGTGAAGTCGACGGCGGCCTCCGAGTTCATGGCGGCCACGAGCCGGTCGCCCTCCAGCGTGTAGTCGACGCAGCCCTCCCTCGTGAACTGGGTCATGAACCCGGGGTGGATGGTCGCCCAGGAGCGCGATCCCCGGAAGGCGAGGCCGTAGGTGTTCTCCGAGCGGTCCGTGAGGTCGACGGCCAGTTCGCGGAGTTCGTCGAAGGTCTCCGCCGGCCGGATGCCGCGCCGGTCGAACTCGGCCTTGTTGTAGCAGATCACGTTGGTCTCGAAGCCCCACGGGACGGCCCACTGCCCTCCTGTGCCCAGCGGGCTCCCGGTGGTGAAGTCCCAGGAGGTGGAGGTGCGCAGGCCCTCGTAGATGTCGTCGAAGTCGTACTCGTCGCTCGTGGCGGACTCGTTGTCGATCCAGGGGCGCAGGTCCTCCATCCAGCCGGGCGGGCCGTAGGTCCAGATGAAGTAGGCGCCGGTCATGAACGCGTCGTAGTTGCCCGCGCCGCTGGCCAGCTCGGTGTTGAGGCGCGTGTAGTAGTCGGCCTCCGCGACGAGGTCGGCGTTGACGGTGATGCCGGTCAGCTCCGTGAACTGCGCGAGGAGGGGCTGGAAGGCCACCTGGTAGGGGTGCGGGGTCTGGAGCACGGAGATCTCGGCGCCCTCGGCCTTGCGCCAGTCGAACGCCCCGGTGACCTCGCCGGCCCCGTTCTCGCCGCCGGCGATGCTGCCGGTGCCCAGTCCGCACCCGGGCAGCAGGACCGCTCCCGCCGCGGCCGCGCCGCCCGCGCCCAGGAGGCCCATGGCACGGCGCCGGGACAGGCCCGGCGCTCCGGGCGGGCCGGGGACGAGGGGGGATCCGGGGGTACGCGGGGGGCGGCGGTTCCTTCTGGGGTTCATGGTGCTCTCCAGTCGGTGGTGGGGGGTGGCGCCGTCCGGCGGGGCCGCCGGTCGGCCGCGCCGGGGGTCAGTCGGAGGGGCCGGGGTCCCGTCGCTTGTCCGGACCGGGGCTCGCCGGGGGCGCGGAGGTCCGCGGACGCGCCGGGTCGGAGGGGCGCCGGGGGCTCACCGGGGAGGCGTGTGTCCGCGGGTCCGTGCGGGTTTCCCGGCGCGTCGGGAGGTTGAGCGCCAGCAGGGCGGGCGGTTCGGCGGGGTCGGCGGGGACGCGCAGCCGGGTGACGGCGCCGTTGTCCAGCCGGGGGAGCACGCGCCGGTAGTGGGCCAGGGGGATGCCGAGCCAGGAACACAGGGCCAGGCGCAGCGCCGTGTTGTGGGCGACGACGAGGACGCGCCGCCCGGGGTACTCGTCGGCGAGGCTCCGCAGGGCCGCGCGCACGCGGTCCGCGACCGCGGCGGGGTCCTCCGCCCCGGGGAGCGGGTGGGCCGCGGGGTCGGCGCGGAAGGCGTGCGCCGCGCCGGGGTGGCGCGCGTCGGTCTCGGCGAGGGTCAGTCCCTCCGCCAGCCCGAAGCCGGCCTCGGAGAGGTCCCGCAGGACGACGGGCTCCACTCCGAGCGCCGCGGCGGCGGGGAGGGCCGTGGCCCTGGCGCGGCCGAGCGGGGAGCAGGCGACCGCGTCGTGGGGGTGGTCGCCGACCCAGAGGGCGAGGGCGCGGGCCTGGTCGCGGCCGGTGCGGTCGAGGGGGATGTCGGAACTGCCCGCGTACCGGTTCTCGGCGTGCCAGACGGTGCGGCCGTGGCGGACCAGGGACAGCTCGGTGTGCGCGGGGATCATGCCGTGGCCCCCTCCGGGGTCCGGGGGCCGCCGAGCCACCCGCGGTCGCGGAGGGCCTCGACGAGGCGCCGGTACCCGTGTGCGAGTTCGTCCGCGCGGGACGGATCGGGTTCGTAGCGGTGGGCGACGCGGACCATGGCGCGCGCGGTCTCGGCCAGGCGGCCCGCCGGGGCGCGGGCGATCACGGCGGAGCCGAACGCCGACCCGGTGTGCGCGGGGACCAGCACGGTGCGGCCGAGGACGTCGGCCCGCAGGGCGGTGAGCCAGTGGTTGCGGACCGCGCCGCCGACGGCGGTGACCGGTCCCGCGGTGTCGGCGCCGAGCGCGGCGAGGGCGTCCAGGGAGAGGCGTTCGACGTAGGCCAGCCCGTGGGCGATCCGGTTGAGGCGCGCGGCGGGGTCCGCCGGGCCGCTCCCGGGGCCGATGTCGAACCCCCGCGCGCCGGGGGTCGCGAAGGGGAACCGTTCGCCGGTGCCCGCGAGCGGGTACGTGGCTCCGCCGGGGACGCCGAGGCGTAGCGCCTGCGCGGTGAGCAGGTCGAGGTCGTGGCCGCCGAGGTCGGTGTCGAGCCGTCCGGTACCGGTGCTGGACGCGCCCCCGGGCAGCCAGCCGCCGTCCGGGTTGCGGTGGTTGTAGACCACACCGGAGGGGTCGCGGAGCGGGTGGGGGCTGGCGCCCTTGAGGACGAGCGTGGTGCCGAGGGACGAGCACCAGAGCCCCGGTGCGAGGGCGGCGGTGGCGACCTGGGCCGCGCAGCCGTCGGTCATGCCGGCCCGGACGGGGGTGCCCTCGGGGATGCCGGAGGCGCGGGAGGCCGCCGCGGTGACGTGGCCGACCGTGGCGCCGGGGGCGACCACGGGGGGCAGGACCGCCGGATCGATCCCGAGGCGGTCCACGAGGGTGTGCGGCCAGCTCAGGCTCCGCGGGTCGTAGCCGGTCTTGAGGGCCTGGCTGGTGTCGGTGGGCACGGCCGCTCCGGCGAGGCGCCCGGAGACGTGGTCGCCCTGGTGGGCGACGAGCAGTCCCGGGGCGAGGCGGCCCTCGCGGGCGAGTCCGACCAGGCGGGGAAGGGCCCAGGTGGGCTGGACGTGGTCGGCGCCCAGGGCGTGGATCGCCGCGGTCCGGGAGGCCGCCCTGGCGTCGTCGTACATCTGGGCCGGTCCGACGGGCAGCGCGTCGGCGGTCTGGAGCAGGAGGGTGCCGGAGGTGCCGTCGACGCTGACGGCGCCGACCGGGCGCCCGTCCCCGGGGTCCCGCGCGGCGAGGGCGGCGCCGGTGGCCCGGCAGGTGGCGCTCCACCACTCCTCGGGGTCCTGTTCGTGGCGGGGCCCGTCGCGGTGGTCGCGGAGCAGGGCGGCCTCTCCGGAGCCGACGACGGCGCCGTGGTCGTCGACGAGGACGGCGCGGACGCCCTGGGTCCCCAGGTCGACGCCGAGCCAGAGGGCGTCGCGCCGGTCGGCGGGGTCGGGGGGAGCTTCGCGTGGTGAACCGGCAGCGCGCACCGCGGATCCTCTGCTCGGAGGCGCACAGGGATGTGACCTGCTTCACCTTCGGACGTGGTGACGGCCAACGTAGAACCGGTCTCTTCTCATGTCAAGGTGTGTTCGTCACACCTTTTCCGGTGATGTTCACGGACGTCCTCGCCGGTTTCCGGTGGTTCCCCAGTTCAGCAGGGCGTGGCCCTCCACACCCGCCGCGTCGCGACGAGTGATCTTCACACCGAGGGTTGACACACGCGGGCCGCCCGGTTGAGATGTTCGGCAACAGAGACGACGAACGACGGGGGACACGCACCGTGGCGGCCAAGGCGGACCCGAGCGAGCACGACCGGGTCGAGGACGAACGGCCCCCGGGGCCGGGGGACCGGCGTTCCCTGATCACAGGCCTCGTCCTGGACAGCGGGTCGGTGTCCGCCCAGGAGCTGGCCGAACGCTTCGGGGTCTCGGTCATGACCATCCACCGCGACCTGGACGAGCTCCAGCGCCAGGGGGTGCTCCGCAAGGCGCGGGGGGTGGCCACCGCCCAGCCCAGCGGCACCTTCGAGTCCAACGTCGAGTACCGGAGACGGGTCAACGCCGACGCCAAGCGCGCCATCGCGGCGCGGGCGGCCGGGCTGGTCGAGCCCGGCATGTCGGTGCTCGTCGACGACTCCACCACCGCCGCGCACCTCATCCCCCACCTGGCGGAACTGGCCCCGCTCACCGTGGCCACCAACTACCTGTACGCCCTCACGGAGCTGTCCCGGCTGCGGGACGTGCAGGTCGTCGCGCTCGGCGGCACCTACGACGTGCAGCACGACTCGTTCCTCGGAACGACCTGCGTGGAGGCCATCCGCTCGATGCGCTTCGACGTCGCCTTCGTCAGCACCTCCGCGGTGACGGCGGGCCACGCCTTCCACCAGGAGGACAGGATCGTGGCGGTCAAACGCGAGATGGTCGCAGCCGCCGAGAGGTGCCACCTGCTCATCGACCACTCCAAGCTCACCCGTAGCGCGCTCCACCGCCTCCTGCCGCTGGAAGGGTTCACGTCCGTGATCGTCGACTCCGCGACCCCCCGCGAACACCTCGCCCGACTCCGCGAACACGACGTGCCGGTGGAGGTGGCGGGCGATGACGGCTGAACCCGCCCGGCGGGGCCCCTCCGGCCGGACCGGGTCCCCCTCCCCGGACGGGCACGGGACCCCGGTGGGCCGCCCCGTGGTCGTCTTCGACCTCGACGGGGTCGTCGTGTGGACCGAGCACCTGTGGGAGGAGTCCTGGGAGGTGTACTGCCGGCGCCACGGCGCACCCTGGTCCCGCGACGACACCCTCCGGGTGCAGGGCATGAGCAGCCCCGAGTGGTCGCGGGACGTGGCCGGGCGGATCCGGAGCCGCACCGGCGCCCGGGTCGACCCGGAGCACGTGTACGAGTCCTGCGTCGCGCACATGCGCGACGCCCTCCTGGCCGGCCGCGGCCCCCTCCTCCCCGGCGCCCGCGACCTCCTCACCGACACCGCCGCGGCGACCGTGATCGGCCTGGCCTCCTCCGCGGCCCGACCCGTCATCGACACCGTCCTGGAGCGCGAGGGGCTGGCGGGCCTGTTCGCCGCCACGGTCTCCAGCGAGGAGGTCGCGCGCGGCAAGCCCTCGCCCGACGTCTACACCGAGGCCCTGCGCCGGCTCGGCGTCCCCCCGTCCACCGCCGTGCCGCTGGCCGTGGAGGACTCGGCCAACGGCATCCGCGCGGCCGACGCGGCGCACATGCGCGTCGTCGCCCTTCCCAACCGCGACTACCCGCCCGGCGAGGACGCGCTCGCCCTCGCCGAGCACGTCGCGGCCGACCACGACGACGCCCGCGCCTACCTGCGGTCGGCCCTGGAGGCCGCGCCCTGACGCCGCCGGGACCCACCGGACACGGGCCCCTCGGCGGCCGCCCCGCAGTTTCCCGCAACCACCGGAGCACCGGCACTTCCCGCAGTCCCCGACGGCGTGAGGAGACCCGTCCCATGTCCCGACCGCTCGACGAAGCCACCGCTTTGCGCGAGGGTGCGCCCGCCTGCCCGGCCCGGGTCCGCCGACGGCTCCCCGAACAGGTGGACGGCGGGGGTTGCGCGGCGGCGGGGCCCCCGCCGGACGCGCGGCCCCCGGACACGGCCGTCCCCCCGCCCGCCCCCGGGGCGCCGGCCTCCCCGGGGGAGGCCGCTCCGTGAGCGGCGGGCGGACCCTCCTCGGGGTGGACGCGGGCACGTCCGTGGTCAAGGCCGTCGTGTTCGACGAGACGGGCGCGGCGCTGGCCGTGCGCGGACGCGGCCTCGCGGTGGCCCACGGGCCGGGGGGCGCGGTCGAACAGGACCTGGAGCACGTCCTGGCGGGGGTGGCGGAGGTGGTCCGCGCCGTGGCCGCCGAGGTGGGCGCCCCGCCGGACCTGGTGGCGGTGACCGGGCAGGGCGACGGGTGCTGGCTCACCGACGCCGACCACAGGCAGGTGCGCCCCGCCATGTCGTGGCTGGACGGGCGCGCCTCGGAGATCCTCCGGCGGTGGAACAGCACGGGGGTGACCGAGCGGGTCTACCGCGAGAACGGCACGACCATGTTCCCCGGCACCGCAGCGCCCCTGCTGGCCTGGCTCGACGAGCACGAACCCGGGTCCCTGGACCGGGCGGCGACGGCCGGGTACTGCAAGGACGCGGTGTTCGCCCGGCTGACCGGCAGGCGGGCCACCGACGCGAGCGACAGCTCGATGCCGTTCGGCGACGGCTCCGGGAAGGGGTACAGCGACACCGTGCTGGAGCTGACGGGGCTCTCCGGCCGGCGCGGCCTCCTGGCGCCCGTCTCGGCCGCGCCCCGCGCCGGGCTGCACGCCGACGGCGCGCGCCTGCTGGGGCTGCCGGAGGGGACCCCGGTCAGCTCGGGCCCGTTCGACTTCCCCGCCTGCGCGGTGGGGGCGGGCGTGCGCGACCCGGGCGACGCCCTGATGATCGTCGGCACCACCCTCGGGTGCATGGTGCTCGTCGACCGCCTGGAGACCGCGGGGACCCCGGCGGGGTTCCACGTCTCCACGGGCGAGCGGGGACGGTGGCTGCGGGCGATGCCGGCGATGGTGGGCACGGCGTCCGTGGACTGGCTGCTGTCCGTGCTCGGGATGGACGTGGAGGGCGTCGGCCGCTCCCTGGCCGAGAGCGCCCCGGGCGCGGGAGGGGTGGAGGTGCTGCCGTACCTGGCCACGTCGGGCGAGCGCGCACCGTTCGTCGACCCGCGGGCGGCGGGCCAGTTCACGGGGGTCAGGCTGACGACCTCGCGGGGCGACCTCGTGCGCGCGGTGTGCGAGGGGCTGGCCTACGCGGCCCGGCACTGCTTCGACACGGCGGGGTCTCCGGACCGCCTGCTGGTCTGCGGCGGGGGTTCCCGGTCCCTTCCGTGGCTCCAGGTCTTCGCCGACGTGCTCGGGATACCGCTGGAGACGGCGCGCGCCCCCGAGGTCGGCGCCCGCGGCGCCGTCCTCTCGGCGGTGGGCGACTCGGTGGAGCGGGCCGGGTGGACCGCCCCGTCCGCGACCGTGGAACCGGATCCGGCCCTGCGCGCCCACTACGACGACGGCTACGGGCGCTACCTCGCACACCTGGAGGCGGCCCGCCCGCTGTGGCGGCCCCTCGCGGCGGGTCCCGCCCCCGGGCGGGTCCCGCGGCCCTCTCCCGCCGGTGACGACGCGGAGGTCACCCGTGGACTCTGAACCGCACCGGCTCTCCCCCGCCGACCGTGACCGGGTGCTGTCGCGGGCCGGGAGCGGGCACTTCGACGTGGTCGTGGTCGGCGGCGGCATCACCGGGTCGGGGTGCGCGCTCGACGCCGCGGCCAGGGGCCTGTCGGTCCTGCTGGTCGAGGCCGGGGACCTGGCGGGCGGGACGTCGTCGCGCTCGGGCAAGACGGCGCACGGCGGGCTGCGCTACCTCGAACAGCTCAACTTCTCCCTGGTCGCGGAGGCCCTGCGCGAACGGGACCTGATGATCGGCGTGACCGCCCCCCACCTGGTGGCCGCCGAGCCCTTCCTGCTCCCGACCACCCGCTGGTGGGAGCGCCCGTACTTCGGTGCGGGGGTGCTCGCCTACGACGCCATGGCGCTGGCGCGGCGGCGGGGGGCCGGGGTCCCCGCGCACCGGCACCTGTCCCGGAGCGGCACGCTCGCGCTCGCCCCGGGGCTGGACGCCTCCGTGGTCACCGGCGGCATCCGGTACCACGACGGGCGCATGGACGACGCCCGGCACACCCTGGCCGTGGCGAGGACCGCCGCCGGCCACGGCGCGCTCGTCCTCAGCCACGCCCGGGTCACGGGGATGCGCGTGGAGGGGGGCCGGGTGCGCGCGGTGGCCGTCCGCACGGCCGAGGGGGGCGAACTGGAGGTGTCGGCGGGCTCGGTGGTCAACGCCGCCGGAGTGTGGGCCGCGGACGTCCAGGCCATGGCGGGCGAGCCGGCCTTCGCCGTGCGCCCGGCCAAGGGCGTGCACCTGCTGGTGGAGGGCGGGGCCTTCGACTCACGGACGGGGCTCATCGCGCGGGCGGAGGACTCGGTGATCATCCTGCGGCGGTGGTACGGGCGGTGGCTGCTGGGCACCACCGACACCGCGTACGAGGGCGACCGGGCCGCCCCGGGGGTGGGCGCCGAGGACGTGGACTACCTGCTGCGCAACGTCAACCGCTACCTCGCCCGCCCGCTGACCAGGGCGGACGTGCTGGGCGCCCACGCCGGGCTGCGGCCGTTGCTCGCTTCCAGGGACACCTCGGCCACGTCGGCGCTCTCGCGCGACCACGCGGTGCTGAGCGGCCACGGCGTGGTGACGGTCGTGGGCGGCAAGTACACCACCTACCGCCTGATGGCACGGGACGCGGTGGACGCGGTCGGCCGGGTGCTGGGCCGGAGGCTGCCGCCGACCCCGACCGCGCGGATCCCGCTGGTCGGCGCCCGCGACCGGCAGGGCGCCGCCGGGCGGCCCGCCCCACCGTCCTCCGGGCACGGGGTCGCGGAGCACCACGTACGGCGCATGCTCCTGCGGTACGGCGACGAGACGCCGCGGGTGCTGGAGACCGTGCGGCGCGACCCGGCCCTGGGGGCGACCGTGGCGGGCTACCTGGCGGCGGAACTCCGGTACGCGGTGACCCACGAGGGGGCCCGGACCCTGGAGGACGTGCTCGCCCGGCGCACCCGGGTGGCGCTCGAAGCGCCCGACGGCGGCGCGGCCCTGGCGCCCAGGGCGGCGGCGCTGGTGGCTCCGCCGCTGGGGTGGGACGACGCGGACGTGGAACGGGAGGTGGCCGCGTACCGGGCCGCCGTCGTCCGCGACCGCGCCGCGCTGGGATGACGGGGAACCGGATGCGCCTGCCCCGTCCCGGAGCCGCAGGCCGGCGGGCGTGCGCGCCGCACACGACCCCCGCGCCCCGCGCTCCCCTCCGGCGCCGCGGCCCCCGGGCCGTCCACAGGCCGTGGCCCGGGGTGGTGCGCGGAATCCCCGTGCCCTAGCTTCGAGGCATGAAATTCCTGGTACGCGAACGCGTTTTCGACATCGGTGACGACTACTGGGTGACCGACGAGGACGACCGCAAGGTCTTCCTCGTCGACGGCAAGGCCCTGCGGATCCGCACGACCTTCGAGCTCAAGGACACCGACGGCAACGTCCTCACCGTCATCCGCAAGAAGCTGTTCAAGGTCCGTGACCAGATGCGCGTCGAGCGCGACGGCGACACCGTCGCCACCGTGCGCAAACGCCTGGTCAACCCCCTGCGCGACAAGCTCGTGGTGGACATGGAGGGCGCGCCGGACTGGGAGGTCACCGGCGACTTCCTCGGCAAGGAGTACGTCATCGCCGACGAGCACGGCACCGTCGCGCACGTGTCCCGCAAGTGGTTCCGCGTCAGGGACACCTACGCGGTGGACGTCAACACCCACCGGAGCGACATCGGCGGCGACGCCGCCCTCGTGATCAGCGTCGCGGTCGCCGTGGACTCCCTCACCCGGGACGACGACGAGGAGGGCGGGGAGCAGGACTGAGCACCGCGTCCCGCGGCGTCCGCCCCCTGCCCCGGGCCGGACCCGCCTTCCCCGGGGTGCGGTTCGGCGCGGGCGGCGTCCGCGGGGACCGCGCCGCCGCCCGCCGGGGCGGCCCCGGAAGGGCTGCGCCGGAGCACCGCTCCGCGGGCCGGGGACGGCCCCCGCTCCGGCGCCGCGTCCCGTCAGGCGGCCCTGCGCGCGAAGAGCGGCACGGCGACCGCCCACACACCCGCCACCCAGGCCGCCATCACGGCGCCGCCCCCGATCGCGGACAGGTCTGTCCTGTTGGGGCCGCCCCTCAGGAACATCTGCGCCCCCGCCCGGTCGGGCAGGAGGTCCGCCAGGCCGGTCAGCATCGAGAGGTAGAAGGACAGGGCCAGCACCAGACTGATCAGGAGGACCAGCGGCACCACCGTGTTGCGGAGGACGACGGTGATCCCGGCCGCCAGCAGGGCGAGGAGCACCCAGTACGCGACCGCGCCCGCCAGCGCTCCCAGGACGGGGCGGTCGAGCATGCCGGTCAGCGGGTACCCGTGCTCCCCCAGTCCGACCTGGGTGGCCGCGAAGGCCGCGGGCACGGTGGCCAGGGCGACCGCCAGTGCCGCCGCCGCGACCGCGGCGGCCTTGGCCAGCAGGAGCCGGGGGCGGTGCGGCACGGCCAGCAGGGAGGCGCGGATCTGCCCTCCCGTGTACTCGGTGCCGACCGCGAGCACGCCCAGGACCACCATGCCCGCCTGCCCGTAGGAGATCGCGTCGAAGCCGGACTGCTCCGGCACGACCTCCCCGACGAGGAGGCCGGGGTTGTCCGTGAGGGCCCTCCCCACCGACCATCCCGACAGCCACGCCAGCCCGACCGTCAGCACGGCCGTCGCCAGGCAGGTGAACAGGACCGAGGTGAGCGTGCGGAGCTTGAACGCCTCGGCGCGCACGGTGTCGATCATCGTTCTCCCCCGCCCCGGGCGGCGCCGCTGCCGCCGGGCCACCGCCCGAACCCCGTGTCCGCGCCGCCGGGGCGCACGGTGAGGGCGAAGAAGGCGTCCTCCAGGGAGGCGTGGCCCGCGGCCACCTCGTCGGGGCGGCCCTCGGCGACCAGGCGCCCGCCGTCGATCACCACCAGGTGGTCGGCGATCCTCGCGATCTCGCCCATGAAGTGGCTGGACAGGAGGACGGTGCGCCCCTCGTCTGCCAGGGCCCGCGTGAACGACCGCACCCAGCGGATGCCCTCCGGGTCGAGGCCGTTGACGGGCTCGTCCATGACCAGTACCCCCGGGTCGCCGAGGAGGGCGGCGGCCAGGTCGAGCCGCCGTCCCATCCCCAGCGAGAAGGTGCGCACCCGGGCCCGGGCGGCCCCGCCCAGGCCGACGCCCTCCAGCACCTCCCCCACCCGGGAGGCGGGCAGGCCGTTCGCCCTGGCGATCCACCCGAGGTGGGCCCGGGCCGTCCGCGCGGGGTGCGCTCCTCCCCCGTCGAGCTGGGCGCCGACGGCGGTGGCGGGCCGGCGCAGCTCCGTGTAGGGCCTCCCGTCGATCAGGGCCGTCCCCCCGTCCGCGCGGTCGAGTCCGAGCAGCACCCGCAGGGTGGTGCTCTTTCCGGCTCCGTTGGGTCCGAGGAAGCCCGTGACCTGGCCGGGGCGGGCGGTGAAGGTGAGCCCGTCCACCGCCGTCCGGGCGCCGAAGCGCCTGGTGAGTCCGCGTATCTCGATCATGGGACCCATCGTCGGGCCGGAAGGGGCCCGGGCGCGTCCGCCCGGGGAGGACAGTCCCGACGTCACCCCGGGAGGACGTCGCCCCCCGCGCCGGCGGCCCTGACGAGCCCGCTCTCGTAGGCGAACACGACCAGCTGGGCGCGGTCGCGGGCGCCGAGCTTGGCGAGCAGGCGGCTCACGTACGTCTTGACGGTGGCGCGGCTGAGGGTGAGGCGGTCGGCGATCTCGGCGTTGGACAGCCCGCGCGCGATGAGGGTGACGACCTCCCTCTCGCGCGGGGCGAGCGGTGTCCGCGCCCAGGCGGCGGGCGCCGTTCCGGCCCTCTCGCGCACGACGTGGGCGATCAGGCGGCCCGTGACCTCGGGGGCGAGCAGGGACTGCCCGTCGGCGACCACGTGGACGGCGCGGAGCAGTTCCTCGGGGGCGGTGTTCTTGAGCAGGAATCCGCTGGCCCCGGCCCGCAGGGCGCCGTACACGTAGTCGTCCAGGTCGAACACGGTCAGCACGACCACCCTGGTGTGCGGGGCGGCCTCGCAGATCTCCCGGGTGGCGGCCAGTCCGTCCATCTCGGGCATGCGGACGTCCATGAGGACGAGGTCGGGCCGGAGGCGGGCCGCCAGGTCCACCGCCTCCCGCCCGGTACGGGCCTCGCCGACCACGGTGAGCCGGGGGTCTCCGTCCATGAGCATGCGCAAGGAGCCGCGCAGGAGGTCCTGGTCGTCGGCCACCACGATCCGCACGGGTGCGGTCTCCCCCATGAGTCCTCCGGCCGTCGTGTCGCGAACGCGGTCGGGGCCCGTGCGCGCCCCGCGGGCTCTCCGGGGCGGCGGGGACGTCCCGACCGGGGTCCGGCCCGGAGCACGGCTCCGGCCCGGAGCACCGCCTCCAGTGTCCCGGACGCCGGGCGGCCGCGGAACGGCGCCGCCCCTCCGCACCCCTCCTCCCGCCCGCCGCGCCCTCAGCCGCCGGGGCCGGAGGGGACGCGGGCGCGGACCCGGAAGCCGCCGCCGGGCAGCGGGCCGGCCGTGAGGGTTCCGCCGTGGACCGCCACGCGCTCGCGCATGCCGACCATGCCGACGCCCCCTCCCGGTGAGCCGACGCGTCCCCGGGCCGGGCCGGTGTCGGTCACCTCGGCCTCCACGGCGTCCCCTTCCCCGGTGACGACCACCGAGCAGGAGCCGCCGGGAGCGTGCCTGATGACGTTCGTGACCGCTTCCCGGACGATCCTGTACACGCTGACGGCCACGGCGGGCGGCACCCCCTCCACGCCCGAGACCTCCAGCCGGCAGTCGATCCCGGTGCGGCGGGCCGTGTCCGCCAGGGCGGCCAGCCCGTCCAGCCCCGGTTGCGGCTCCAGCGGTGCGTCGGCGTCGGCGCGCAGTGCGCCCAGGACCCGGCGGAGTTCGTTCGACGCCTCCCGGCCGGCCTCCTCGATGTCGGCCAGGGCCGACCGCAGCTCCTCGGCGTCCCCGCCCGCGTACCGGGCCACCCCCGCGCGCATGCCGATGGCGCCCAGGGTGTGGGAGACGACGTCGTGCACCTCCCTGGCCACCCGCAGCCTCTCCCGGGTGCGGGCCTCGCGTTCGACGGCCGCCACCGCGCGCTCCTCCTGCTCGCGGAGCTCCCGGACGGAGCGTCCCAGCAGCCACGAGAGCGCGAGGAGGACCGCTCCGACGACGAGGGCCCGGACGGGCTCCTCCAGCGGCACCGGGTCCACGCCCGCGGCCACCAGCACGAGGAGCGCACCCAGGAGGTAGGCCCAGTGCCGGGGCCGGAAGGAGCCGTGCCGCGAGGTCAGCGCCAGCGGGTACAGCGTCCACGCGGCCGCGGTGAACGGCTCCGCGGTCCATCCGGCGGCCAGGGCGGCGAGCGTGGCGGCGAGCACCGTGCAGAAGGACGCCGCGGGCAGCCGCCAGCGCAGCAGGATCCCGGCCGTGATCAGGGCGGACAGGGCGAGGCGGGCCCAGGGGAGCGGGTCGTCGGCGCCCAGGTCGCGGGGGTCGGGCAGTCCGCCGGCGAGGGCCAGGTGGACCAGCGAGGCCGCGGCGTCGGCCGCGAACCTCCGGGGGGTGGGGCCTCCCTCCGCCCGGAGGGCGGGCCAGGGCCGCCGGGGGGCCGGGGGCACGGGGGCGTCGGACGCGGTGAGGGGGGCGGCCGGACCGGCCGGGGGGACGTCAGTCGCTGAGGACACCGAGCATGCTCCGCTCCCAGGGGAGGTAGGGCTGTCTGCTGCTGCGCAGCACCGGACGCGGATCCCGGTCCTCGGACACGCAGCGGGAGATCTCCAGGGCCGCGAGCTCCCCGGTCATCCGGAAGGCCCGGGGCGTGGAGTCCTCCCGGTGCCAGCGGGCGTCGACCAGGCGCACCAGGGCGACGATACCCGGTCGGGCGCCGTCCCCGGCGTGCCATGCCAGCCGCAGGCCCTGGGCGAAGGCCGCAGCCAGCTCCTCGGGGAGTCGCTCCCCCCGGGGTCCGACGGGCTGGACCGCGTTGACGAACTCGAAGCCGTCGGGGTGCCCGGCGGGCAGGGGCTCCGCCTCGGCCCACGCCGCGGCGAAGTGGCCGCCGCAGCTCTGGAGGACGTTGCGGACATAGATCCCGTGGACGGGGCGGGGCAGTGACGTGCGGTTCGGGAAGGGCATCGGCCTCTCCTTCCTGCGTGTGTGCGGCGGTTCAGGAGTCCTTCCCGGTCTTCGCCCCGAAGATGCCCATGTGTTGTCGATCGGTTGTCCGGGCCGGGCCGTCCGGACGCCGGCCGCGTCCTGCCCGCCCGCCGACGCGTGGAGGGGGAACAGGGTGGCTGGCTGTAGTGCCGGGCACCTCCGGAATGCCCCAGACTGATCGTTGCCGAGGGGTTGCGACGTGAACGGGGAGTAACGAGGATGAACGAGGTCTGGGCTCGGGCGTTGCGGGCGGGCGGCTACCTCCTGGTGGCCTTCGCCTCCGGCCTGGCCGTGCTGGTGGCTCTGCCGCTGACCCTGGCCGTGGTGCTCACCGTGCCGATCGGCGGCCTCGGGTTCGTGCTGCTGCCGCCCTGGCTGGGCGCCGTGGGGAGGTTCGCCGCGTGGCACCAGGGGCGGGCCTCGGACCTGCTCCGGGTCCCGGTGCCGGAGCTCCCGGGCTCCGGGACCCCCGGTTTCCGCGCGCTGTGGCGCGAACCGTCCACCCGCAGGGTGCTGCTGTGGATGCCCGTGTTCACGGCGGTGAGCATGCTCGCCGGCCTCCTGGGCGTGGCCGCGGTCTCCCTGCCCGTCACCTCGGTGCAGTTCCCGTTCTGGTGGGCGCTCCCGGAGGGCATGGAGTTCCAGTTCCTCGGGATCCCGGCCGACGGCTGGGGTTCGGCCCTGCTCCTCATGGCCGCGCAGCTGGTGCTCGGGGTCGTCCTGCTCCGGTGGGCCGTGGTCCCGGCGGCCAAGGCGCACGCCCGCCTCAACCTGCGGCTGCTCGCCCCCACCGAGGCCGAGCTGCTGGCCGCCCGGGTGGACGAGCTGAGCCGGACCCGCGCGGAGGTGGTGGACGCCCACGGTGCGGAGCTGCGCAGGATCGAGCGCGACCTGCACGACGGCACCCAGGCGCGGCTCGTCTCGATCGCGATGCAGCTGGGCGTGGCCCGCGAGGCCCTCGCCGAGGACCCGCGGCTCGCCGCACTGCTGAAGAACGCCCACGAGGGCGCCGAGGAGGCGATGACGGAGCTGCGCGAGGTGATCCGCGGCATCTATCCGCCCATCCTCGCCGACCGGGGGCTGGCCGGGGCGCTGAGCGCGCTGGTCGCCCGCACCACGGTCACCACCCGGCTGGACGTGGGCGACCTGGGCACGCTGCCGGTGGCGGCGGAGACCGCCGCGTACTTCGTGGTCACCGAGGCGGTCACCAACGCGGTGCGGCACGGCGCCGCCGAGGAGATCGTCGTGCGCCTGGACCGTGTCGGCGGCGTCCTGCGCGTGTCGGTGCGCGACGACGGCGCGGGCGGGGTGGACGAGTCCCGCGGCACCGGGGTGACCGGCATCCGGCGCCGGGTGGCCGCCCTGGACGGTACCGTGCGCGTGGAGAGCCCGGTGGGCGGGCCGACCGTGGTCGAGGTGGAGCTGCCGTGCGGATCGTGATAGCCGAGGACAACGTGCTGCTGTCCGCGGGCCTGGAACTGCTGCTGTCCACGCGCGGGTTCGAGGTGGTGGAAATCGCCGTGGACGCGCCGGCCTTCGCCGACGCCGTGGATCGGCACGGGCCCGACCTGGCGATCGTCGACGTGCGGCTGCCGCCGAACTTCCGGGACGAGGGCATCCACGCGGCGATCGCGGCCCGGCGGCGCCACGAGGCGCTGCCGGTGCTGGTGCTGTCGCAGTACGTGGAGCGGGACTACGCCGGTGAACTGCTGGCCGACGGCCGGGGCGGGGTGGGCTACCTGCTCAAGGACCGGGTGGGCCGGGTGAGCGAGTTCGTGGACGCCCTGCACCGGGTCGCGGAGGGGGGCACGGTGATGGATCCGGCCGTGGTCCAGCAGCTCCTGGCACGGCGGTCCCGGGATCCCCTGGAGACCCTCACCCGGCGCGAGAGCGAGGTGCTGGGGCTGATGGCGGAGGGCCTGGGCAACGGGGAGATCGCCGAGCGGATCGTCGTGACCGAGAACGCGGTGCACAAGCACGTCGGCAACATCTTCGCGAAGCTGGGACTGTCGCCGTCCGACAGCGGGCACCGCCGGGTGCGCGCGGTGCTCGCCTACCTCGACGGCAGGTGAGGGCCGCGCGCCCGGCGGGTCCGCGCCTCAGCCCCCGGCGGCCCGTGCGTCCTGGCGGACGCCCCGCCGGTTGAGCAGGATGCCGGTGGCGGCGGCGGTGAAGAACATGAGCACGCCGTACACGGCCGAGGGGATCGCCATCTCCGTGCTGTCGAGCAGCGCGGGGCTGAGCGCGATGGCCAGGGAGAGCGTGGTGTTGTGCAGGCCGATCTCCATGCACGAGGCGATCGCCTCGGGCCGTCCCGTCCCGATGGCGCGCGGCGCCCAGTAGCCGACGACGAGGCCGGCGACGTTGAACAGCAGCACCATCGGGCCCACGGCGACGAGGTAGTCGACGAGGTCGGCGCGCTCCTGGAAGACCGCGACGGCGATGACGCCGAACAGCACCAGGACCGACGCCGCCTTGACCGGCCGCTCCATGCGCCGGGCGAAGGACGAGGCGCGGGCCCGGACGAGCATGCCCGCGGCGACCGGGACCAGGATGATCGCGAAGACCTGGAGAACCTTGTCGGCCTGGAGCCCGAGCGTGTCCCCGTCGCCCATGAAGTGGGCGATCGACAGGTTGGTGATCAGCGGGAGGCTCACCATCGCCGTGACGGAGTTGAGCGCCGTGAGGGAGATGTTGAGCGCGACGTTGCCGCGGAACAGGTAGCTGTACAGGCTGGCCGTGGTGCCTCCGGGGGAGGCCGCCAACAGCATCATGCCGACCGCCAGGGCCGGGGGCGGCTGGAAGAGCAGGACCAGGCCGAGGGCGAACAGGGGCAGGAGGAGGATCTGGCAGCCCAGGACGAGCGCGACCGTGCCGGGCAGTGCGGCGAGGCGGACGAAGTCTGCGACGGTCAGGCTCAGTCCGAGGCCCAGCATGATGACGGCGAGCGCGGCCGGGAGCGCGATCGTGGCGATGGCGGAATCCATGGGGACACCTCGGGATCGGGCCGCGCGGGGGGAGGCGGCTCGGCGGTCGGGGGGCACCGACCGGCGCGGGGCGCCGGCCGTCGTGGACCGCGTTCGGTGTCGGTGCCGACGTGAGCTCGCCTGGGGTGTTCCGGGCGGGGAGGCCCGGGCGGACCGGGATCGCGCCGTCCCGTGATCTGCGCCACCATCGCTACTCGTCGGTATGTTGGCACGCCCGCGGCGGCCCTGGCAAGGCCCCCGGGCGGGGCCCGGACACGGGTTCCGGGGGCGGGGCCCGGCGCGTCCCCGCCCCCGGGCCGTGGTCAGGCCGCGGGCCAGGAACTGCCGGTGAGGTCGTAGGCCAGGTGGAACCACACCTTGCGGATGCTCGGGTGCCCGTTGTCGCCCCACGCGGTGGCGAAGCTGTCGACCAGGGCCAGCCCGCGGCCGTTCTCGGCGGTGAGCCGGTCGCCCGCCAGCGGTCCGGCGCTGAGCGGGCCGTCCTCCCCCGAGGGGGAGCTGGTCGGCCTGCCGTTGTCGCGGCAGGCCAGGGTCAGGCCGTTGGGCCCCCGGGTCACCTTGAGCACGAACGTCTGGCCGTCCTCCCCCGAACGGCTGTGCCGGATGGCGTTGGTCGCCAGCTCGGTCCCCAGCAGCGCGAACACGTACCGGAACTCGGAGTCCCTGGTCGCCGCGCAGGTGTCCAGGAAGGCGCGGGCCAGGGGGATGCTGGCGGGCTCCCCGGCGAACTCCCAGTGGCGCTTGGCGAAGGGGACCGGAGGCCGGCCGTTGAAGTAGTGCCGGTACTCGTCCGGGACACCCGCGAGGAAGGAGTCCTCCTCCTTGGCCAGGGCGGGCACGGAAACGAGCGTGGGCATGGGTGACTCCTTCGGCGGGGCGGTTCGTGGACGGGCGGACCGCGGGAGGGGGCGGCTGCGGGAGCGTCCGGCGGCCGTTCGGGGGAGGTCCGGCGCGGAACGGCTACGACCTTACGCGATCAGGCCCCTGCGGGACAGGGGACGCGGGTGTGGCGAGAACCCGGATGCCCGTCCCGATCGCCCTTGCCCCGCCCCCTCCCCCGGTCCGCCTCCCCTCCGCGCCTCAGACCGCCGCGTCGACCGCGTCCTCCGCCGCGGCCAGCGCCTCGGCCCGCTCCGCCGGGACCAGCCCGATCCGGGTCCGGCGGTCCAGCAGGTCGTCCGCGTCCATGGCCCCCTCGTGGCGCACGCCGAACCGGAACTCGGCGCCCGTGACACCGCGCACGACCGGCTCCAGCAGGGCGGGGTCGCCGCCGGCCCCGTCCAGGACGTCGACGGCCTCGGTCCCGTACCGCTCGACCAGTCGGCGCGGGGCCTCCACCGCGTCCAGCTCCTCGCGGGAGGCGGCGCCCACCAGGGCCAGGGAGCGCGTCCGGCACGGTCCGGCGGGCAGCCGGCGGGCGCCCACGGCGGCGTCCACGGCCTCCTCCGCCATCGCCCGGTAGGTGGTGAGCTTCCCGCCGACCACGGTGACCGTCCCGTTGGGCGCGACGGAGACGGAGTGCTCGCGCGACAGGTCGGCGCTGTCGCCGACGCCCTCCAGCAGAGGGCGCAGTCCGGCGAACGCGCCGATGACGTCATCGCGCCCGATCCGGTTCTCCAGCGCCCCGTTGAACCGGTCGAGCAGGAAGTCCACGTCGCCCTCGGGCACGTCGGGGACGTGCGGCGCGGGGCCGTCCACGGGTTCGTCGGTGAGCCCGGCGAACACGCGCCCGTCCGTCTGGGGCAGGGCGAAGACGAAGCGGCTGACACTCCCGCCGACGGGCACGGTGAGCGCGGCCCGGGGGCGGCCCAGGGCCGCGCCGTCGAGCACGAGGTGGCTGCCCCTGCTGGGCCGGAGCCGCACGCGGGGGTCCAGGAGCCCCGCGTGCACACCGGTGGCGTTGACGACGGCGCGCGGGCGCACGGGGACGATCCTGCCGGTGGCCGCGTCCCTCAGCACCGCGCCGTCGGCGGTCACGCTCTCGGCCGAGCAGCGGGTGATGACCCTGGCCCCCTCGCGCGCGGCGGTGCGCGCCAGAGCGACGACGAGCCGGGCGTCGTCCACGAGCTGCCCGTCGAAGGACAGGATGCCGCCGAGCAGGTCCCGCCTGGCGGCGCCGGGCAGCAGGCGCAGGGTCTGGCGGGCGTCGAGCAGCCGCGGGCGGGGCAGCACGCTCCCCGGGGTCCCCGCCATCACGCGCAGGAGGTCGCCCATGCCCATGCCCGCGCGCACGGACAGCGCCCTGGCCAGGCCGCTCCCCCTGTACACGGGCACGACCATCGGCATGGGGCGGACCAGGTGGGGCGCGGTCACCCGCATGAGGAGGTCGCGTTCGCGGGCGCTCTCGTAGGCGATGCCGAACTGCCCCCGGGCCAGGTAGCGCAGGCCCCCGTGGACGAGCTTGGAGCTCCACCGGCTGGTGCCGAAGGCCAGGTCGTGGCGTTCGACCAGCACGGTGGAGAGTCCGCGCGAAGCGGCGTCGAGCGCGGCTCCCGCCCCCGTCACGCCGCCCCCGACGACCAGGACGTCCACCTCGGGCCGGGCCTCCAGCCCGGCCAGGTCGGCGGCTCTCCGGGCGGCGTTCAGCGAGGGGGACGCGGGACTGGCAGTGCTCATGTGAGCGGTCCTTTCCGGGGGACGGTGCGGCGGATGGGCCGGCGCGCGGCCCCGCCCGGCCCGTCGGGGCCGCGGCGCTTCAGGGTGCGAGGTAGCCGTCGAGGAGGACGGCGAGTTCTCCGACGAGCCGGTCCTCGTCGAGGACGTCGGCGAACAGGCGGCGCGAGGTGACCGTGCCCTGCACGGTCACCAGGACGAGGCGGGCCAGGGCCTCGGGGTCGCCCTTGCGCACGGAGCCGTCGCGCTGCCCCTCGGCGACGACGGGCTCCACCAGGTCGAGGGCGGCCCGGTGGCTGGTCCCCAGCCGGTGGAAGGTGTAGGTCGCCAGGAGTTCGGGCTCGGTGTCCACGATCCGGGTGAACAGCGGGTGGGCCAGCATCGCGCGGGCGACCCGGGCGGCGTGGCGGACCAGGCGCGGGCGCACGCCCTCCCCCTCCGGGTCGTCGGCGGAGGCCGCGCCGGCCTCGGCGAGGATCTGCCGCAGCTCGCGGGTGAGCAGGTCCGCGACGAGCGCGGTCGCGTCGGGCCAGCGGCGGTACACGGTGGGCCTGCTGACCCCGGCGCGGCGCGCGACGTCGGTCAGCGTGGTGCGGCGCACCCCGAAGGCCTCGACGCAGGCGCGGGCCGCGTCCAGGATCCGATCCTCTACGTTACGTTTTGACGCCATATGTAAAACTGTAGGGCATGGCTCACGAGAAGACACCGCCCGGCGACGGGAACGGCCCCGGCGCGGGCACAGGCCCCGCCCCGGGCACGGACACCGCACCCGACATGAGCTGGTTCGCCTGGGGCGACCCCGCCAGGGCGCTGGAGCTGGACCCCGGTCTGCGCGACCTCGTCGCGCAGGTGCTCCGGGCCCGCCTCCAGGACATGCCCCCGGTCCCGGAGGAGCTGGTGGAACTGCCGCCCAGCAGGCTCGGCCCCCGGCTGCGCGAGCTGTTCGCCGGGGTGGTCGGCCCCGGGCACGTGAGCACGGAGGACCCCGTCCGCCTGCGCCACTGCGGCGGCAAGAGCACGCCCGACCTGCTGCTGCGCCGCGCGGGCCGGGCGGACCCGGCTCCGGACGCCGTCCTCTACCCGGCCGACCACGGCGAGGTGGAGCGGCTCCTCGCGGTGTGCTCGGAGGAGCGGGTCGCCGTCGTGCCCTTCGGCGGGGGCACCAGCGTGGTCGGCGGCGTCACCCCGCTGCGCGGGGGCTTCCACGCCGTGGTCTCCCTGGACCTGCGCCGCCTGGACCGCCTGGTGTCCGTGGACCCCCTGTCGTCGACGGCCGTCCTGGGCGCGGGCGTGCGCGGTCCGCACGCGGAGGCGATGCTGGCGGAGCACGGGCTCACCCTGGGGCACCTCCCCCAGAGCCACGAGTACGCGACGATCGGCGGCTACGCGGCCACCCGTTCCAGCGGACAGGCCTCCTCCGGGTACGGCCGGTTCGAGGACATGGTCGTGTCGCTGCGGGTGGCAACCCCGCGCGGCACCCTGGAGGCGGGCGGTCCGCCCGCGTCGGCCGCCGGCCCGGACCTGCGGCGCCTGCTGCTGGGCTCGGAGGGCACGCTGGGCGTCATCACCGAGGTGGGCGTGCGCGTGCGGAGGGCGCCCGAGCGCGTGCTGGACGAGGCGTGGTCGTTCCCCGACTTCGCCTCGGGCGCGGACGCCCTGCGCGTCCTGGCGCAGTCGGACGCCCGGCCGACCATGGCGCGCGTGCTCGACGAGTCGGAGACGTTCGTGGGCGCGGCGATGGGCGGGCGCGAAGCCGTCCCCGGGTGCCAGGCCGTGCTGGGCTTCGAGGGGGCCCCCGCGGAGGTGGAGGCCCGCGCCGCCGCGGTGCGGGAGGCCATGGCGGAGGCCGGCGGCACCCCGCTCGGCCCGGAGCCGGTGGCGCACTGGCGCGAGAACCGGTTCTCCTCGCCCTACCTGCGCGACACCCTGCTGTCGGCGGGGATCCTCGCCGAGACGCTGGAGACCGCCGCGTCATGGACCGGCCTGCTGCCGCTGTACACGGCCGTGTCCGAGGCGCTCACGGGGGCGCTGGAGGGCGACGAGGGCGGCGCCGTGGTGATGTGCCACGTGTCGCACACCTACCCGACCGGCGCGTCCCTGTACTTCACGGTGGCGACGGCGGCCGGGCCGGACCCGGTGGCGCGCTGGGGCCGGGCCAAGCGCGCCGCGACGGACGCGATCGTCGCCAACGGCGGGACGATCACCCACCACCACGCGGTCGGGTCGGACCACCGGCCGTGGATGGCGGCGGAGATCGGTCCCCTGGGCGGCGACGTGCTGCGCGCGGTCAAGGCCGCGCTGGACCCCGAGGGCGTGCTCAACCCGGGCAAGCTCATCCCCGACTCGGACTAGCGGACCGCCCGCGGCGCGGCCGGGTCGGCTCCGGCGGCGCCGCGGGCCCGGACGGGCCCGTCCTCACGCCCTCTCCGCCTCGCGGGAGAGGCTGCGCTCGACCTGCCCCGCCATGTCCTCGAGGAGGTCCAGGGCCTCGCCCTCCCCGATACCGCCGTCCTCCACCGGCAGGCTGATCATGACCGCCACGTTCACGCTGGTGAAGGAGGCCGTCGCGACGACCGCGTCGGAGTACTCCCCGTCGCGGTACAGGACCGCGAAGCCGCCGTCCCCGGCCCGCACGGACCGCCAGTCGAGGACCTCCCCCTGCATGCCCTCTGGCGCCCTGTCCCCCTCCAGGTCCTCCCGGGCGTCCGCCATGTCCTCGCGCAGGTCGGCGAGGGTCTCACCGCCGTCCTCGAACTCGTACAGGGAGACGAAGACGTCGAGGAGGAAGACGTAGGAGTCGTTGACGGAGCAGGCGAGGTAGCCGATCTGGCCGTCCTCCGCGTAACCCGCCTCCTCCGCCGAGTAGTAGTCGCCCTCGGCCAGCGGGCTGTCGGCCCCGGGGATGCCGGCGACCACGTCCTCGGACAGCAGCTGACGGCAGCCGGGCAGGTCGGCGTAGGGGCGGCCGCCCGCCGCCTCCCACACCACGACGCCGAGGGAGGCGACCACCGCCAGGGAGGCGGCGGCCACCCCGACCAGCACGGCCGGTCCGCGCCGTGCCGGGCCTCCGGGGCGGCCCGGTACGGGCGGCTGTCCGGGCGGGACTCCCCCGGGAGCGCCGTGGCCCGGCCGGACGGGCGGGACGTACCGCTGTCCCGGAGACCCGCCGTGGGGCGCTCCGGGCGGTCCGTGGGGCCCGGGCGGGGGCTGCCGTCCGGGGTGGGGGCGGGGCGGCAGCCCCCGGTGGGGCCCGCCGGGGAACGGCCGGCCTCCGGGGGGACCGGGGAACGAAGCGTCGTCGGGGGGATGGGTCATCGGTCTCGCGGCTGGGGGCGCACCCGGCCCGGGGCGGGTGGTCGCCGCGCCTCCTCACAGGTGGTCTCGTGTCGCACGGAACGGCCCGGGCCGGCGTGCGCACCGTGCGCGCGCCGGGACGCCACACCAAGTATCGCCAACCGCGGCTTCCGCGCCAGACCCGGGACCGGAACCGGACGCGACCCTTCCCACGGCGCGAAACCGCCCCGGGCGCCCCCGCGTGCCCCGACAATGGATGCCGTGGCACGAGGAAAGCTCCGCATCTACCTGGGTTCGGCCCCCGGGGTCGGCACCACGCACAACGTGCTGGTCGAGGCCCGCCGGCGGGCCTCGCACGGCACCGACGTGGTGGTCGCCGCCGTCCACACGCACCGGAGGGAGCGCACGTCCGCACTCCTGGAGGGGTTGGAGTGCGTGCCGCCGCACCCGTCCGGCTCGGTGGACACCGCGGCGGTGATCTCCCGGGCGCCCGGCACGGCCCTGGTCGACGACCTCGCCCGGTCCAACCCGCCGGGGGCGCCCAACCCGACCCGCTGGCAGGACGTGGAGGAGCTGCTGGAGGCAGGGATCGACGTCCTGTCGACCGTGGGCATCCACCACCTGGAGTCGCTCAACGACGTCGTCCACCAGATCACCGGGGTACGCCCCCAGCAGACGGTCCCCGACCACGTGGTGCGCCGCGCGGCCGAGGTCGAACTCGTCGACATCACCCCGCAGGAGCTGCGCCGCCGCATGGCGCACGGCGACATCCACCCCGCCGAGCGGGTCGACGCCGCCCTGGCCGACTACTACAGGGAGGGCAACCTGGCGGCGCTGCGCGAGCTGGCGCTGCTGTGGACCGCCGACCGCGTGGAGGAGGGCCTGTCCCGCTACCGGGGCGAGCACGAGATCCAGCGCACCTGGGAGGCCCGCGAGCGGGTCGTCGTGGCGCTCACCGGCGGCCCCGAGGGCGAGACGCTGATCCGCCGGGCCGCCCGCGTCGCCGCCCGGTCGCGGGGCGGGCACCCCCAGCCGAGCCACCTCCTGGCCGTGCACGTCGTGCCGCCGCAGGGGATCTCGCAGACGCCGCCGGAGGACCTCCTGCGGCAGCGGCGCCTCCTCGCCGAGCTGGGCGGGACCTACCACCAGGTGGTCGGCAACGACGTCCCGACAGGCCTGCTGGAGTTCGCCCGGGGCGTGCACGCCACCCAGATCGTGCTGGGCTCGTCGCGCCGCCGGACCTGGCAGTACGTGTTCGGTCCCGGGGTCGGCGCGATCGTGGCCCGCGACTCCGGCGACATCGACGTGCACATCGTCACCCACGAGAGGGTGGGCAGCGGCCGGTGGCCCCTGCCGCCCCCGGGCCGGGGGCTGGGCGAGCACCGCCGTGCGGCCGGGTGGACCCTGGCACTGCTGGCGCCCACCCTCGTCTCGCTGTTCCTGGCCCTGCCGCTGTTCTCGGACGTGGGCCCGGCCTCGGACACCATGCTCCTCCTGCTGATCACCGTCGCCACCGCGGCCGTGGGCGGGCTGCGCCCCGCGCTGGTGTCGGCGCTGTGGAGCGCGATCCTGCTCACCGTCCTGGTGTCACCGCTGCACGGGCGACCGTCGGTGTCGCTGGACAACGTGGTGGCGCTGACCGCGTTCACGCTGGTGGGAACGCTGGTCGCGATCGTGGTGGAGATGGCGGCCCGGCGCTCGGCGCAGGCCGCGCGGGCCCGCGCCGAGGCCGACGCGGTGACCCTCCTGGCGGGGAGCATCCTGTCGGGGAAGGAACCCCTCCAGGCGCTGCTCCGGCGCATCAGGGAGACGTTCGGGCAGCGGTCGGCGACGCTCCTGGAGCGGTTGGACGACGGCCGGTGGCGGCCCGCCCACAGCGTCGGCGCCCCGGCCTGCGACTCCCCCGACGAGTCGGACGTGCTGGTGTCGGTCTCCGACAACCTGGCGCTGGCCCTGCGCGGGCGGGTGCTGCCCGCCGCCGACCGGGGCGTGCTGCGCGCGTTCGCGGCGCACATCGGCATCGCCCTGGAGCACCAGAGGCTGGAGTGGGACGCGGCCGAGGCGAGGAGCCAGGCGGCCGGCAACCGCATCCGCACCGCCCTGCTGGCCGCGGTGTCGCACGACCTGCGCACCCCGCTGACGTCGATCAAGGCGAGCCTGGCCAGCCTGCGCGCCACCGACATCACGCTCACCCCGGAGGACCGGGAGGACCTCCTGGAGACCGCGGAGGAGTCCACCGACCGGCTCAACCGCCTGATCGACAACCTGTTGGACATGAGCCGCGTGCACACCGACAACGTGCGCCCCAAGCTCCGCGCGGTGGGCCTGGAGGAGGTCGTCCCGATCACCCTCCTCGGCCTGCCCCACGAGGCCGTCACCGTCGACGTCCCCGACGGCCTGCCCCGGGTCCTGGCCGACGCCGGACTCCTGGAGCGGGCGGTGGCGAACGTGGTCGCCAACGCGGTGCGGTACAACCCCGATCCGCGCCTGCCCGTCCTGGTCGCCGCGAGCGCGCACGGCGACAGCGTGCAGCTGCGCGTGGCGGACCGGGGGCCGGGTGTCTCGGACGAGGGCAAGCAGCGCATGTTCGAGGCCTTCCAGCGCCTGGGCGACGCCCCCCAGGGCACGGGGGTGGGGCTCGGGCTCGCCGTCGCCCGTGGTTTCGTTGAGGCGATGCACGGCAGACTCGACCCCGAGGACACCCCTGGAGGCGGGCTGACCATGGTCTTCACCCTGAGGGCGACAGAACCCGATATGACGGACATCGATGGCGAGAGGGGGTCCCATGCGGGTCCTGGTCGTTGACGACGACATGCAGATCATCCGGGCCATGCGGATCAACCTCCGTGCGCGCGGGCACGACGTGGACACGGCCGCCGACGGGGCCACGGCCCTGCGGCTGGCCGCCGAGAACCACCCGGACGTGGTCCTCCTCGACCTGGGACTGCCCGACATGGAGGGCCTGGAGGTCATACGGCGCCTGCGCGGCTGGTCCCAGGTGCCGATCATCGTGCTGTCCGCACGGCACTCGGCCGGGGAGAAGGTGCGCTGCCTGGACTCGGGCGCCGACGACTACGTCACCAAGCCGTTCGGCATGGACGAGCTGCTCGCCCGGATGCGGGCCGCCGAGCGCCGGTCGGTCCGCGCGGAGGAGGCGCCGGTCGTGCGCACGCAGTGCTTCACCGTGGACCTGGGCGCCAAACGCGTCCTGCGCGACGGCGGGGAGGTGCGGCTGACCCCGACGGAGTGGCACATCCTGGAGATCCTCGCACGCCACGCCGGACAGCTGGTGAGCCAGCGCCAGCTGCTCCACGACGTGTGGGGGCCCGCCTACCAGAGCGAGACGAACTACCTGCGGGTGTACATGGCGCAGCTGCGCCGCAAGCTGGAGCCGGACCCCGCCCGTCCCCGGTTCCTGATCACGGAGGCGGGCCGGGGATACCGCTTCGAGGGGGCGGGCTGACCCCGCCGCCCGCCCCGCCGGGGTCAGCGGGTGACGGCGGCCCCCTCGGCCAGCTCCATGAGCGCGTCGAACTCCTCGGTGCCGACATGTCCCCGGTTGGCCTCGGCCACCGCCCGGCAGGGGGCGAAGGCGCGCACCCACTCGAACAGCCGGTCGGCGTCCACGCCCATGGCCTCGGAGAGCACGCCCACACGGCGCTCCACCTCCGCCACGCCGGTGGTCCTCCACAGCGCCCAGTCGACGGCGTCGACCGCGCCGTCGCCGAGGCAGGCGCGCGGGTCGAGGGCGACGAGGCCCCGCCCGCCCCCGTCGATGACGTTGCCCGGGTGCAGGTCTCCGTGCACCGGCACCACGTGGACGTTCCCGTTGGCCAGGTCCCGCGCACGGCAGAAGCCCTGGTGCATGGCGGAGACGGGCACCACCTCGGCGGCGGGGCCGTCGGCGCGCTCGCGGTTCCAGAGGTCGAAGACGAACTGCACCCGCGACGTCAGCGGGCGGAGCTCGTCGAGCTCCGCGCGGGGCACGGCCGTGGCGTGGAGCTGGGCGATGAGCGCGCCCACGGTCTCCATCCGCGGCACCGTCCCGCTGTCGGCGACCGTGATGCCGTCGACCCGCTCCATCAGGACGGCCCCCCGTTCGGCGTCGAGACCCCACACGAGCGGCACGCGGCCGGAGTCCCCCCACATGCGCAGCAGCCGGGCCTCGGAGACGGCGAGCCCGCTGTCCGGGGACAGCTTGAGCACCCCCGCGGACCCGTCGGCGCCGCGCACGTGGATCACCACGGACGTACGGCCGCGCGGTGCGGGGCCCTCGACCGTCAGCCGCCACTCGGCGGCGAGCTTCTCGACGATCCCGGGGAGCTCGGCCAGCCACTCGCCCACGTGGCTGCCGAAGCGCCGTTCCAGACGGCGGCGCTGTCGGCTGTCGACGAACTGCGCTGTGCCGTGGTTCATAGATCCACCTTAGGTTCGCTCACGACGATGCCTGTCGGGGTCGAGCCCCGTCGCGGCTCGGCGGCCGTCCGCTCCGCACCGCGCGGGCGCCGGTCGGGACCGGGCCGGTCGCGGGAGTCCGCCTCGCGGGCGGGGAGTGCGCGGCTCCTGAGGGGCCGGGCCCGGGCCGTTCCGCGCCGCTCCGGTGCGGTCGGGTACGGGTACCGCGTTGTGGGTGCGGGGAGTTCCCGCCCTTCCGACCCCTACCCGTCCCGGTGGTCCCGGTAACGGAACAGCCGCACCCCGAGCCCCCTTCGTTACCGAACGGTGCCGCCATGTCACCCCCCGTGGGTACGCTTCCCGGCTTCCGGAGACCCCGGCCCGGGTCAGGCCAGCCGCCCCTTGGCCGCCCGGTGCTGGGCCAGGAGCGTGTCCACGACCAGCTCCGAGGGCCACAGCGGGGTGGTGAGGGCCGTGACGTCGAGCCCGCGCAGCAGCTCGAAGTCGGGCCCGTCGACGAGCCTCCACGCCGCGACGGCGACGTTGTCGCGGCCGTCCCGGCGCAGCCGGTCGACGGCGTCGAACACCGAGGGCGCCCAGGTGCGCAGGTAGCCGACCTGGACCGGGGAGCCGAGGCGGCGGCTGAGCATGCGGGCCACGTCCATGACGACCTGGCGCTCCTCCGTCCCGGTCGTGCCGTCGGCGGCCAGCACCACGCCGTCGCCGGGCCTGCGGCCCGAGTCGACGAGGCGGCCCGCGAGGTCGGCGACGATGGACGGGACGGCGCCGAGGGGCGGTGTGTGCCAGGCGTTCCCCAGACGGCCGAGGTCGAGCCTGGAGAGCAGGTGGGCGCTGGCGACGTCACCTCCCGCGACGAACGCGGGGACCACCACCTTGGGGCCCCTGACGGCGCGGATGGCGGCGGTGACCTCGGCGGGGCTGCCGAAGGCGGGGACGACCGGAGCCTCTCCCCGTCCGGCCACCGCCTCGGCCAGGCCGCACAGGGCCTCACGCCGGTGGGCGTCACGTGAGTCGTCGGCCACGAGGACCATCGTCGGGACCATGAAAGGCTCCTTGAATCGCGGTGAGATCTACCGTTGTCCGCCGAGAGTAAAGGGGCACCGTTTCAGGGGAGTGCTCTCGTGTTACATGGAGGAAAACAGCAGACAATGGCTATGATGGTTATCGCCTGAACGAGTCTTGGTGAACCATAACAATCTCGGAAAAACTGTGATGTGTCCACTTTTCCGGGGAGTGGCGTGCGCCTCAGTGCGACCACCCGACAGAGGGGTCGGCGGGCGGAACCGCGGGTAGGACATCCCCCACCAGGACCGACGGCCGGACAGCCATGACAGGGCCGGAACCCTCCGACCTGTCGGACATGTCCGACACCACACCCCCATAGCCACTCCGGGGGAAAACCGATTTCACCCCGAAGTTCTGTAGAGATATACCCGGCAAAAAATTTCCCATGCATTCGCCCGGTGCGGATGCACGTGCCGAGGAATGTGCCCCGAGGGGCGCCGCCGGACGCGGGGCCGTTTTCGCCGTCGTTTCCGCGGTTCCGCGTTCCGGGGCTCCGGAAATCGCGAAAACGACGACTCCTGCCACATGCGACCCTCGCGTGTCAAGGGTGCGCACTCCCCTACCGCGTCATAGCCGCACACCACCTGACGTGGGGGGACAGGATGCCGGTCCGGCGCGATCACTTGCCATGGGCCACGGGCCCGCCCACACTTGGAACCGAGCGGACCATATCCCGGCAGGCCCACGCGCCCCGGGACCGTTCACGGGCAACCGCCCGCCGGATCCACCACCGGCAGCGGGCCCGCGACCCACACCGCACCGTGCAGACTGGAGTGAGCATGGCCGTCCACCCTCGGGTGCAGACGCTGGCCCAGACCTTCCTCGCCCACGCGGACCAGGAGGCCCCCGGCCTGGTCGAAGGCCTCTACCTGACCGGTTCGGTCGCCCTCGGCGACTTCCGCCCGCACGCGAGCGACGTCGACTTCGTCATCGTCACGAGGAGCACGCCGGACGGCGACGAGCTGGAGCTGCTGCGCGGCGCGCACGCGCGAACGCGCGCGGCCGTCCCCCGTCCCCAGTTCAACGGCATCCACGTCACCTGGGACGACCTGACCCGCGACCCCGCCGCCTGCGGAGCGGTCCCCTCCGTCATCGGCGGCCGGTTCCGTTCGCGCGCGAGCGCCGACGTCAACCCCGTGACCTGGCACATCCTCGCCGAGCACGGCGTGACCATGCGGGGCCCCCACCCGGTCGAACTGGACGTGTGGGACGAGCCCGAGAGCATGCGCGCCTGGTCCCTGGGGTCCCTGGACGAGCAGTGGCGCCGCTGGCGCGAGAAGGCCGGCCGCCTGGTCACCCCGCGCGGCCTGGCCGTCCTCGGTTCCCTGGCGCCCTCCTGGAGCGTGCTGAGCGTCAGCCGCCTGCACTTCACCCTGAAGACCGGGGAGATCACCTCCAAGTCGGGCGCGGGCGCCTACGCCCTGCACGCCTTCCCGGAGAAGTGGCAGCACATCGTCAACGAGTGCCTGCGCGTGCGCCGCAACGCCGGTGCGCCCTCGCTGTACGAGAGCGCGCTCGCCCGCCGGCGGGCCGCCCTGGACTACATCGAGATGGTCCTGGACGACTCCCTGCGCCCCGGCCTGGCCGCCTGAGCGCCCCACTCCCCCGCTCGCACCGGTCCCGGGGGACGGTGGGCCCGTTTCCGGCTCGCCCGACTAATCTGGGATTCATGACCATGCGCCCCATCGTCCGCTTCGGCGACCCCGTCCTCGTCACTCCGACCACCCCCGTCACCCGGTTCGACCAGCACACCGAGGCACTGGTCCGGGACCTCCTCGAAACGGTCGAGGCCCCCGGCCGGGCCGGCCTGGCCGCCACCCAGATCGGGGTGGGGCTCCGCGTCTTCAGCTACAACGTGGAGGACCGGATCGGCTACGTGATCAACCCCGAGATCGCGGAGCTCTCGGAGGAGGTCCAGGACGGCGAGGAGGGCTGCCTGTCCGTCCCCCGGCTCTGGTACCCGACCAGGCGGGCCGAGCGCGCCGTCGTCACCGGGGTGGACCTGCGCAACGAGCCGGTCACCGTGGAGGGCACCGGGCTGATGGCCCGCTGCCTGCAGCACGAGACCGACCACCTCGACGGCATGGTCTACGTCGAGCGCCTCGACCCCGACACCCGCAAGCGCGCGATGCGTGACATCCGCCGCTCCGACTGGTTCATGCCCGCCTCCCCGGACGCTCCCCCGGCGCCCGTCGGCCTCCGGCTCCCCAGCGCCTTCGGCGGAGCGGGCTGAGGCCGCCGCCCCGCCGTGCGGTCCGGACCGGCAGGGGGTGCCGGTCCGGTCCCCCGCTCCGGGTATCTTCGGACACATCCCCCTACCCCCCGCAGTCACGTGAGTCAACGCACTAGGCACGTCACGCCACGATCTCGTAAGGTCTGCTGAGCATCCGGCACCCCGCGGCGCCCCCGCACCGCGCCGCAGGCCCACCGGACGCACCCGGACCGCCCTCGGAGCACACATGACGACCACTCCTCCCCGCAACCCGCGCGGCACCCGTGCCGCCATGTCCCTCGCCGCCGTCACGACGGCGCTCCTCATCGGCCTGCCCGGCACCGCGCAGGCCGAGCCCGGCGACGACGAGGTGGACATCGACGAGCTGACCCAGCGGGCCGAGGAGCTGGAGGAGAGCTACGACGGGGAACTGATCCAGTTCACCGAGATCAAGGGGCGCGTCGAGCAGGCCGAGGAGGACCTGGAGGAGGTCGAGGCCCGCCTGGACGCGTCGCGGGCGGGTGTGTCGACCATCGCCTCCGCCCAGTACAAGAACGAGACCGGCCTCGACCCCGCGCTCCACGCCATGTTCTCCAGCGACCCGGAGGAGATGTTCAGCGACGCCGCGACCCTGTCCTACCTGGGGCAGAGCCAGTCGGAGCAGATCTCCGAGCTGATCGACACCCGCGACGAGGCGGCGGAGGTCGCCGAGGGCCTGCGGACGGAGATGGCGGACGCCGAGGAGCTCATCGAGGACCTGGAGGCGCAGCGCGAGGACGTCGAGGAGCGCATCGCCGAGTACGAGGAGGAGCAGGTTCCCGAGACCCCGGGCACCGGCAGCATCCCCGACAGTGCGATGGGCTGGGGCTGGAGCGGGGCGACCCCGCGCATGGCCGCCATCCGCGACGAGATCGTCATGCGGTTCGGCGCCCCCTACCCGGTGGGCTGCCTGCGCTCCAGCGCGGACGACCACGGCGTGGGCCAGGCCTGCGACTTCATGATGAGCTCCGGGGGCGCGATCCCCTCGGCGGAGAACCAGGCGCTCGGCACCCAGATCTCCCAGTACGCGATCGACAACGCCGACAGGCTGGGCGTCAAGTACATCATCTGGGAGCAGCAGATCTGGCAGGCCGGTTCGTGGACCTGGATGAGCGACCGGGGCGACAACACCCAGAACCACTACGACCACGTGCACATCTCGTCGTACTAGTGGCGGGCCGGCCTCCCGGCCGACCGGCGGGGCACGGCCCGAACCCGGAACTCAGCGGTTCCGGCGGCGACAGCGCCCACCCGCCGACGGCTACGGCGCCGAGCCCCTCGGACCCGGCGAGTCCCGTTGGGCGGCGGGGCGCGGACCGCGGCGCGTGAACGCGAACGGGACGGCCGCCAGGAGCGCCAGCGCCGTCAGCGCGAACGCGGGAACGTAGCCGAACAGCTGGATCAGCAGCCCCAGGAGCATCGCCCCGGCTCCCGAGCCCGCGTCGTAGCCGATGTTCCACACCGCGCTGGCCCGGCCGTAGCCCGAGGGGCCGGCGCGGTTCAACATGAGGGTGACGGTCTCGTTCTGGACGGCGCCGAAGCCGAGACCGAACACCATGGCTCCCAGGAGCACCAGCAGGACCGTCCCGGCGCCCAGCCCTCCCCCTCCGTCGCCGTGCGACCACAGCGCCGCGGTGACCAGGGCCATGCCGAGGGCCGCGCCCGCGGTGCCCGGCAGCAGCAGGAGGGTGCGCCGGTGAAGGTCGTGCAGCATCCCGGCGGTCCACCGGCCCGCGACGACCGCCAGGGCGTAGGCGGCCAGGGCCCCGCCGACCAGCCACGCGGCCTGCTCGAACGGGATCGCCAGGAAGGTGATGACCGCACTGGCCGCGGAGGCGGTCAGCAGCATCAGGACCAGCGGGGCGGCGAGCGCCAGCAGCAGCGGCAGCCCCGAGGGCGCGTCCGCCGTGGCCGCGGCGGCCCGCGCGGGGCTCCGCAGCGCCGCCCGGTTCCGGCCGCCGTCGGCGAACCAGACGCCCCAGGCCAGCAGGGCCCCCACCACCGAGCACAGGCCGGTGATCCAGAACGCGGCGGCGAAGCCGGCGTTGAGGGCGAGGGCCACACCGCCCGGCAGGATGAGCACCTGCGGCAGGCCGACCGCGAGCCCGTAGTAGCCGGTGGCCCGCCCGACCTGGCTGTGCGGGACCAGCCGCGCGGCGAGCGCGGTGCCCGCGACGCTGACCATGCCGAAGCCGACGCCGCGCACTGCCGAGACGGCGATGAGCGGCCCCAGGTCCGCGGTCAGCGCGAACAGCGGGGTCGGCAGGCCCATGACCAGGGCCCCCACGGGGAACGCCCAGCGGTAGCCGCCCCGCTCCAGCAACCAGGGCATGGCGAGCTGGGTGAGCACCGTCGTCAGCATGAAGGCGCCGGTGGTGCTCCCGGCCCCGAACTCGCCCGCTCCCCCGCGCGTGGCCCACAGGGGCACCAGGGGGAGGACCGCCGCGAACCCGCAGAGGGCGAAGGCCGTGGCCGCGATGAGCAGCGCGAAACCCCTGCCCCGGAGGCCGGGCAGGTCGGCGGTGGTGAACTCGGCGGGTGTCGACCCGTTCCCGGAGGAGGACGAAACAGATCGGATCATCCGTCCTTTGTAGTGCACGGGCAGACGCCTGTCGATGCCGCCGCCGACCGGTCGGCGCGGCCCGCGCCGGGGCCGCGGGGTCAGTCCCCGGGGGCGATCCGCTCGCCGATCCAGTCCCTGAGGCGTACGGCCAGTTCGGGGGTGACGGCGCGCTCGGCGTGCCCCATCCCCGGGACGAGCCACAGCTCGCGGGGCTCGCGGGCCGCGTCGTGGATGGCGGTGGCGTGGGAGACGGGGAAGTAGCTGTCGGCCTCGCCGTGCACGACCAGGAGCGGTGTCGGGGAGACCTCCCCGGCGAGCTGGCGGGGTTCGGCGGGCTTGGGGTCCCAGTCCCGGTCGATGACCCTCACCTTGCGGAAGCTGCGCAGGAAGAAGCGGCCCGCGGCGCGCCCGATCCCGAGGTGGAGCAGGCGCATCCTGCGCGTGCCCCGGTAGTACCAGCGGCTGGGGCCGCTGACCGAGACCGCGGCGGCGATCCCGCCGTAGATGGCGGCATGGCGTACCACGACGGCGGCGCCCATGGAGAACCCGACGGCCGCGACGGACGTGTAGCCGAGCTCCCGCAGGCGGGCGACGACCGCCTCCAGGTCGTGGATCTCCTCGTTGCCGACGGTGCTGCGCCCGCCGGAGCCGTGGTGGCCGCGGAAGTCGAAGGTCATCACGTCGCCGACGGGGAGGAACGCCTCCGCGATGGCGCGCGTGTACGGGCTCCGGTGGGTACCGGTGAACCCGTTGGCGAGGACCACCGCCGCGGTGCGGGACCCGGTGCCGTGCAGGAGCACGGCGTCGATCCCGACCCCGTCCGCCGTGGTCAGCCGGAACCGGCTCTCGCGGGGACGGTCGACGGGGGCGTCAATGGCATCGGACACCCCTCCATCGTGCCCGATCACGTCCGGGGGCCGGCGTCCGGCCCCTGGTTGTGGCCCCCGTCGCCGTACCTGTGCTCGATCCACTCGTCGGGGTACAGGTGTCGTCCGCCGTGCTCCGGGGCCTCCGGGGCGCGGCCGTGCGCGCCGCCCGGCCCGCCGTGGGGGCCGGGGTCCCTGCGGTAGGGGTCCGCGGCGGACGGACCGTGTCCGCCGTGCCCGGACGCCTCGCCCCAGGACGGGACGCCGTGCGCGGCGCCGCCGGTCGGCGCGGGCCCGCCCCGTGCGGGGGTTCCGTGCGCTGGCCCGCCGCCGTACGGCCCGCTCCACCCCTGTCCGGCCGGGTCGCCGCCGTGCCGCGGCCCGCCCTGGACCGGCCCGTCCCAGGACGGGGCGCCGTGCGCGGGGGTCCCGCCGACAGCCGGACCCTCCCACCCGCCCGACGCGTCACCGTACGGCCCACCGTTCAGTGCGGTCCCACCGGCGCCTGCCGCCGCTCCGGGGGGCGGCGGACCGCCGGGGCCCGGCCCGCCCTGCGCGGAGCCGTCCGCCGGGGGGCCCTGTGCGGGGGGTGCCCCGAAGGCGCGGGCGCCGTGCGGCGGGGTGCCTCCGTGCCCGCCGGGCGGGGTCAGGTGGTGGTGCTCCGACGGGGCCGGGAGCTCGTCGCCGGCCGGGGGCACCGCCCCGGTGCCGCCGGAGGCGGGCCCGTCCCCGTACCCGTCGTACCCGTCCTCGTGGCCGGGGTCCCCGTACCCGTCCTCGTAGTCGTCGCCGTAGTCGTCCTCGTAGTCGTCGCCGTAGTCCTCGTGGAGGCGCTCGCCCTCCTCCCGGACGGCGGGGGGCGGGAAGACCAGCGAGCGCAGGTCGAGCGCCACGTGCACCACGACCGGCACCCAGATGCTGCCCGTGCCCAGGTACAGGACCGTGAAGAGGGTTCCCGACGTGCCGGCGCTGACCAGGCCCCACCAGCCCTGGTAGAGGTGCGCGGCGGAGAAGAGGGCGACCGACAGCACGGCCGCCATCCACAGCGGCGCCCCCAGGCCCGCGACGAGGGCGATGAACAGGCCCCGGTACAGCAGTTCCCCGAACACGCCCCCGGTGACGGCGACTCCGCCCGCCATCGCCCGCTCCGCGGTGGTACGCGGCACGAGGAGCCCGCGCCCGCGCTCCGGCTCGGGGAGGGTCATCGGGGCCGCGGCGGCCCTGCGCCCCCGGTGTCCGGTGGACCGTCGGCCCCCGCCCTTGCGCGAGGAGCGTCCGGCCGTCCCCGGCAGGTTCACGGGCAGCCCGTTGACCAGGACCCACATCGCGGCGAGGGCGACCAGGCCCCCGACCGCGCCGCCGACGACCGGCCCCCAGGCGTCGGGCAGCCTCAGCCCGAGGTCCGAGGGGAGCAGGTCCGGCGAGAGCAGCAGGACGAGGAGGACGACCAGGCCCCAGAGGACGTGGACCGCCATGGTGACGGCGTGCACCTGTGTCAGCGCGCGTACGTCACCGCCCCGCCTGCCGGAAAGCCACGTGAAGGCCTTCCTGCCGAGGAGGGGCTCGCCGACCGCCGCGAAGAGGAGCAGCAGGACCGTGAGGACGGTCCCGGCGAAACTGAAGTGAGGAAGAGTCTCCGACCATGGCACGGGGCAATAGTAGGGGTCCGAAACACGTCATAGTGCACATGCCGGATTCCGAAGCCGCTGCCCCCTTGCCGTTGAGCCCGGGAAGAGTGACGGTAGAAGTGTCACAGGTCACCTTGCGGACGGTGACGTCCGGCCCGCCGTGACCACCGCCCCACGGATCCCGAAGGGCTGGGCAGCAGGGATGGCAGACCGAGCCGTACACGTGCCGGAGGCCGACAGGCCCCAGGACATCCGCAACATCGCGCTGGTCGGTCCGCCCGGCGCCGGGAAGACGAGCCTGGTCGAGGCGCTGCTCGTCGCCGCGGGGGAGATCGGCCGACCCGGCAGCGTGGAGGAGGGGACGACGGCGAGCGACCACGACGGTGTCGAGGTCCGCCAGAAGAGGTCGGTCCACCTGACGCTCAACCCGGTGACGGTCGACGGGGTCAAGGTGAACCTGCTGGACACCCCCGGGTACGCGGACTTCATCGGGGCGATGCGCGCGGGGCTGCGCGGCGCGGACGCCGCCCTGTTCGTCGTCTCCGCCCTGGACGGCGTGGACGGCCGCACGCGCGTGCTCTGGGAGGAGTGCGCCGCGATCGGCATGCCCCGGGCCGTGGCCGTCACCAGGATCGACCACCCCCGCGCGGACTACGACGACGTGGTCGCCCGGTGCCGGGAGTCCTTCGGCCCCGGCGTCCGCCCCGCCTACCTCCCGGCCTACGAGGGGAGCGGGGACGACCGCCGCGTGGTCGGCCTCTGGGGGCTCGTCTCCGAGCGCTACCACGGCTGCCAGGGCTCCCCGGCGGGAAGCGGGACCGGTGGCGGGACGGCGCCGTCCCCCGCCCCGCGCCCGGTCCCGGACCGGGTCCGGGAGGCCGCGGGACCGCTCCGGGAGGCCCTGGTCGAGGAGGTGATCACCGGGAGCGGGGACGAGGTCCTCATGGACCGCTACGTGGAGGGCGGCGAACTCGACCCGGACCTGCTCGTCGCGGACCTCCAGAAGGCCGTCGCCGCGGGCGGCCTCCACCCTGTCATCGCCGTCAGCACCACCACGGGCGTGGGCGTGCGGGAGCTGCTGCACGAGCTGCCGCTGTCGTGCCCGGACCCCACGCGGCGCCCGTTCCCGTCGGTCGCGACCCCGGAGGGCAGGCCGGTGCCCGGGCTGTCCTGCGACCCCGGCGGCCCGCTCGTCGCGGAGGTCCTCAGCACGGCGGCCGACCCGTACGTGGGCAGGGTGAGCCTGGTACGCGTGTTCTCGGGGACGCTGACCCCGGACTCCGCCGTCCACCTGCACGGCCACGGGGTCCCCTGCGGGCTCACGGGCACGGTCGAGCTGGACCGGGTCGGCAACGACGAGCGCGCGGGCGCCCTGGCGGTCCCGCTGGGGCGGGGGAGCCGACCCGTCGGACGGGCCGTCGCCGGGGACCTGTGCCTGGTGGCGAGGCTTCCGGACGCACGCACCGGCGACACGCTCTCCGACCCCGGCCGCCCGCTGCGGGTGTCGCCGTGGCGGTTCCCGCAGCCGCTGCTGCCGGTGTCGCTGGCCGCCGCGTCCTCCGCCGACGAGGACAAGCTCTCGCAGGCGGTGGCGCGGCTGGTGGCGGAGGACCCGTCGCTGCGGGTCGAGGTGAACCCGGAGACCCGCCAGATGGTGCTGTGGAGCCTGGGCGAGGCGCACCTCGACGCCGCCCTCGACCGGTTGGAGCACCGGCACGGGGTGCGGGTGGAGACCGGTGGGGTGAGGGTCCCGCTGCGGGAGACCTTCGCGGTCCCGGCCCAGGGGCTGGGCCGCAACGTGAAGCAGAGCGGCGGGCACGGCGAGTTCGGCGTCTGCCGGATCCGGGTGGAGCCGCTGGCCCCGGGTTCGGGCCTGGAGTTCGTGGACGAGACCGTCGGCGGCGTGGTGCCCCGGCAGTTCGTGCCGTCGGTGGAGAAGGGCGTCCGCGCCCAGATGGCGGACGGCGTGGAATCCGGGTATCCGCTGGTGGACATCCGGGTGACGCTGTACGACGGCAAGGCGCACCCGGTGGACTCCTCGGACGCGGCCTTCCAGAAGGCGGGGCGCCTGGCGCTCAGGGACGCCGCCGCGGCCGGCGGGCTGGCGGTGCTGGAACCCGTGTCCGATGTGGCGGTGGAGGTGGACGACTCCTGCCTGGGCCCGGTCCTGAGCGACCTGTCGGCCCGGCGGGGCAGGGTGGTCGGCACCGGGACGGCGTCGGGCGGCAGGGCGGTGGTGCGGGCGGAGGTCCCGGAGCTGGAGATCACCCGGTACGCGGTGGAGCTGAGGTCGGTCTCGCACGGCACCGGGGTGTTCACCCGGGAGTACCTGCGCCACGAGCCGCTGCCGCCGCAGGCGGCGGCGAGGCTGTCCCGGGCCGGCCGGGGCTGACGCGCGGCGGCCCCTCCCCGGGGGCGGACGGGCGCCCGCGCCGCACGCGGCCGGACCGCCTCCCCGCCGGGCGGGCCCGGACGCCCCTCGGGGCCGGGGGACGGCACGGTGCCTAGAAGACGCGCCCCGGGCGGCTGCGGTCGGCCAGCGCCGCGAACCGGAACGTGTTCACCGGGTGGCTGGACAGGAGGTTGACCAGGAGCACGAAGAACCCCGTGTCGGTCCGCGCCCGCGCGGCGATGTCGTCGAAGTCCACCGACGGGTACAGGTACTTGCCCACCGCGAGGGCCCTCAGCCCCTGCATGCCCTCGGGGCAGAACGCGTAGGCGTGGTTGTCCGCCGTGTACTCCTGGGCGCGTCCCAGGGAGCTGCCGACGCCGGGGATCACGTTCGCCACCGAGACGCCGAAGTGCCGCCAGAACGACGTGTGGCCCGCCGCGATGTGCCCCACCTCGTGCCCGATCACGAACCGCAGGGCGTCGGGGTCGGCGAGGCGTCCGCCCACCTCGAACAGGTCGCTGTTGATCGCCACGTAGCGGCGGAACCCGTGCCCGGAGGCGTAGGCGTTGATCACGCCGTTGCCGAGCACGACGTACGCCTCGGGCGCCTGCGGCATGCGGAACGCGGCGGCGGCCTCGACGACCATCCGGTACGCCTCGGGGAACTGGTCCTCGGTGATGCGGACCCCGTTGACCCTCTGCCTGGCGTACAGCTGCCCGCGCACGAAGTACACGAGCGCGGGCAGGCTGAGCAGGAGCAGCGGTTCGTTCGGGTCGCCGGAGTAGGCGCGGCTGACCGCGCCCACCACGGCGAACACGGTCACCGCGACGCAGGCCACGAGGACGGGGATCTCCCGGGGGTGGCGCAGGGACCCGCGCAGGCGGCGGTCGGCCCACCGCCAGGGGCCGTGCCCCATCCGCCGTCAGAGACGGTACTCGGCGTCGGGCAGGTCGTCGTCGGGCCCGTGGGGCGGCGGAGCGTGGTGGGCGCTGCCCCGGGGCGGCGGACCGCCGTAGGACGGTCCCGCGGGAGGTCCCTGGGGCGGGCCCTGCGGGACGCCGTCGTCGTCGAGGATCGAGGCCATGTCCGTCGACAGGGTGGACTCCTCGGCCTTGTCGCTGCGCCACTCGTCGCGCAGCTCGTCGTCCTGCGCCCCCATCACGGCGTCCATGTCGGCGTCGTAGGTGGACTTGGCCGGGTCCTGCGCGGGGTCGGGCCAGGAGGAGGCCAGGAACGCGCTGTCGTAGGCGTCGTTGGGCTCGGGCGGCCCCGCCTGGGCCGGGCGGCCCCCGGGGGCGGGCAGGCCCTGCGGCGGGCCGAACGGGTCGGACAGGGGGTCGGAGAGCGGGGCCGCCGGCTGCGGGGCGGTCTCACCCCGGGCGGGGGCGCCGCCGAACGGGTCGACCGGGTCTCCGGCGACCGCGCGCGGCTCGTGGACCGCGTCGGGGGCCGGCCCCGGGAAGGCCGCGCCGGCCGGGGCCGAGGAGGCCCCGCCCCGCGCCCCGTCGGCGCCCAGGTAGGACAGGGCGGCGACGGTGATCGCCGCGAGCCCCGCGCGCAGGGTGGGTTCGCGCGCGGGCGCGAAGAACGGCGAGTGGTTGCTGGGGACGTTGCCCATCTTCTCGTACGGGGTGTCGCCGGGCGCCGCCTCCCACACGTCGTGGGGCGTGGCGCCGACGAACCAGAACACGTACGGGATGGGCTGGGGGTCGCCGGGGAGGCCGAAGTAGTTGAAGTCCTCCGTGCCGGGCGAGGGGTCCGGCAGGTGGATCACGTAGTCCTCGCCGAAGTAGGCGTGGTGGGCCGCGGCCACCTCCGCCGAACAGGTGGCGTCGTTGCGGGTGACGCCGCAGGAGACGAACATCTCGATGTCGGGCTCGCGGGCGGCCCCGGACGCCGCGGCCTCGGCGCGCACGATCCGCTCGATGGCGGACTCCAGCTGGTCCGCGACGTTGTCGTTGAGGGCCCGGGTGTTGATCTCCAGGTAGGCCTCGTCGGGGATGATGTTGGCCTTCGTCCCGGCCTGGATCCTGCCGACGGTCAGGACCGCCATCTCGCTCGGGCTGATCTCCCGGGAGACCACGCCCTGGAGGCGGGTGACGATGTTCGCGGCGATGACCACCGGGTCGACGGTGGTGTGCGGCTGGGAGGCGTGGCCGCCCTCGCCGTGCACGCGCACCCGGTAGGCGCGCGAGGCGCCCAGGATGATCCCGGCGCGGTGGGAGATGAGTCCGGCGGGCTGCGGGCCGAGGTGCTGGCCGAGGATGACGTCGGGGCGGCCGAAGCGGTCGTAGAGGCCGTCGGCGAGCATCGCCTGGGCGCCGTCGAGGGTCTCCTCGGCGGGCTGGGCGACGATCATGACGGTGCCGGCCCACTCGTCGCGGGTCTCGGAGAGGAGGTCGGCCGCTCCCACGAGGCAGGCGGTGTGGGCGTCGTGTCCGCAGGCGTGCATGACGGGGACCTCGACGCCGTCCTCGTCGGGGGCGCGGGTCGTGCTCGCGTACGGGAGGCCGGTCTTCTCCTCCAGGGGGAGCGCGTCCATGTCGGCGCGGAGCATCACCGTGGGTCCGGGGCCGTTGCGGAGAATGCCCACGACACCGGTGCCGCCGATCCCCTTGTGGACCTCGTACCCGGTCCGGGTGAGCCACTCGGCGACGCCGCTGGCGGTCCGCTGCTCGGCGTGGGAGAGTTCCGGGTTCTTGTGCAGATCGACGTAGAACCCCTCCACGAGCGGGAAGAGCTCGTCGAGGAGTCGCATGACCACGCTCCCGTGCTGGGCTGCACGGTCGGGGTCCACCGCGTGCGGCACGGTTTCCACCGCCTTCTTCCGTATCTCGACTGGACGGGCACTGCCTGACGGCTCAGCCTAGCGGCGCGGTCGTCACGGCCACACACCGACACGTTCACCCAGCGTCCGCCACGGTCCCGCAGATGGGTTAGGGTCTGCACACGGAAAGCCATCCCCGCCCAAGCCGGTCACATTACGTGTGTCCCGCTCGTCCCGTCCTCACCGTGCGTACGGAAGGACCCGGGGAACTTTCCACAGATTTGGGAGAACCGCTGGCGCACCTTGCAACATCACAGTAAGGTAACGCAGCACATGCTGATTCATCCGACCTTCCGGTGCCTCCCCTCGCGCGCCAAGCGGCACCCTCTCATCCGAGCCCCGGCCCCCGAGGTCGGCCCAGACCCCTTCCACGGGGTCCGTCGGACCACGAACCCGCCCGAGAAAACAGTGATCTACGGAGTCCACTCGTGGCCTCATCCATGACCAGTCCGGCCTCCCGCCCTCCGGAACCCGGGCAGGGCGCGACCACCGGGGGTCCCGCCCCCGAGACCGTCCAGGCACCGGGGCGCGACGCCCGGCTGGACAACGCCAAGTTCATCCTCATCGCGCTGGTCGTCGTCGGCCACGCGATCGAGCCCCTGAGGGACCACGGGCCCACGGGCGCCCTGTACTACTGGATCTACTTCTTCCACATGCCCGCGTTCATCATGATCAGCGGGTACCTGTCGCGGTCCTTCGACGCCTCGTCGAACCGCGTGGAGAAGCTGGTCCTGACGGTGGCCGTCCCGTACCTCATCTTCTGGACGATCCACCAGACCATCTACTTCTTCGAGCGCGGCGGCCTTCCCGACGCGGCCTCGGTGCTCAAGCCGACCTGGACCCTGTGGTTCCTGGTCGCGCTCTTCCTCTGGCGCCTGAGCGTGCCGGTCTGGAAGCAGCTGCGCTGGCCCGTGCTCATCGCCGTGGTCGTCTCGATGTTCGGCGCCACCGCGAGCCTGGGCGAGACGCTCTCCATGGGCCGCGTCGTCAGCTTCCTCCCCTTCTTCGTGCTGGGGCTGAGCCTGCGGCGCGAGCACTTCGCCCTCCTGGACCGGCTGTGGGTGCGGATCCTGTCCGTGTTCGTGCTCGGCATGACGGCCGTGCTGGCCGTGCCCATCTCCGACCGGCTGAGCCGCGACTGGCTCTTCTGGAAGGACAGCCTCACCGACCGGGACATCGACCCGCTCCTGCCCAGCTTCGGGATCCGGCTCGCCTTCATGGGCCTGGCCCTGCTGATGACCGTCGCGGTGCTGGCGCTCACGCCCAAGCAGCGCACCTGGTTCACCTCCCTGGGCGCGTACACCCTCTACATCTACCTCGGCCACTCGGTGGTCCTGCTCCTGCTCAAGGCCTCGCCCTGGTACGACGTGGTGGGCGGGCCGACGGGCACGGCGATCACCGCCGCGGGTGCGGCGGCCCTGACACTGCTGCTGTGCACCCCGTGGGTGCGCAAGTGCATGCAGTGGGCGGTCGAACCCCAGCTGACGTGGTTCCTGCGCAAGGACTCCACGCTCCGCCCGGAGAACCGCGAGCGCGCGCGCAAGGACGGCGGCCCGGGCGACCCGAAGAAGAAGGAGACCGCCGGGGTCTGAGGCGGGCCTCGCCGGCCCGGCAGGACGGCGTCCGGGCCGCCGCGGAGCGGGATCGCGGAGGCCGGGCCGTCCGTCGGTCGCCATGGGGCGCGAGGGGAACACGGGGACACAGGGAATCGGATACGGGGAAGGGGCGGTGCGCTTTCGCGCACCGCCCCTTCTTCGTCCTCGGAACCGGCCGGGTTCAGCTCCCGCCGGAGGCCGTCTCCGCGGGGGCCGCCGCGACGGCGCCGGAGGCGAGCAGCTGGCGGCGGCGGGCCTCGAACCTGCGCGTGTCCTTCCACAGCCGCAGGACCAGGACGACCTCGAAGAGGGCGAGCGCCAGGACGGAGAACACCGCGGTCGGGATGATCAGGCTGTTCAGCGGCGTGAACAGGGCGACCACGACGGTCATCGGGGCCACCACGCACAGGAACATCTCGAACTCGATGCCGCTGAACAGGTGGGGCCGCACCCTGTTCCGGAGCAGGAAGTCGCGCACACGCGGGTAGAAGCCGGTCGGGGCCGGGGCGTCCGGGCGCGCGGGGGCGTCCGCCATCTCGTCGTCCTCCGGGTCCCCGTCGCCCAGGCCCGCCGCGGGCTGTCCCGGCCGCGTCTCGCCCGAGAGCTCCGCGATGGTCTGGTGCATGGCCCGGCGGGTCTTGGCGACCTGGGAGCCGTTGAGGTAGCGCAGCAGGTCGAAGAAGACCACGACCGGCGCGACGATCAGGTAGGCGGCGTTCCCGGTGACCGCCCACTGGGTGACGAGGAGCGCCATGACGCAGCCGAAGAACCGGATGCGGTCGAACACGAAGTCGACCCAGCTGCCGAAGACCGAGCCGTTGCCCTTGAGGCGGGCGATCTTGCCGTCCATGCAGTCCAGCACGAAGCTGAGGTGGAACAGCAGCCCGCCCAGCACCAGCCAGCCCCAACCGGTCCCCTCGACGAAGGCCGGGGCGACGAAGCAGAGGGCGGAGAGCAGACCGAGGACGCCGGCGCCCAGCGTCAGCTGGTTGGGGGTGATGCCGGTGCGGTTCGCGGTCCAGACCACGAGACGCCCTGCGAGGGGATCGACCAGGAAGACCGTCCACCAGGCGTCCTTCGCCTTGTAGGTCTCTTCCTTGACTTGCGCGAACGTGAAACGCGGCATGCGGGCTCTCCAGGAGGGCACACTCCCCCCGGAGCCCCGGCCGCTCCACCGTTCAACGAAGCGCTGACCAGGGCAGGGGAGAGGGCTGTATCGGCGGGAATCGAGTCATCATGCCAGATCGAGGGTCGTCCGACCTAATCGGTGACGGCATACTTGACTGGTAAGAGGGGGATCAACAGGCGGCCGTGTGCGGGAGCAGCGGATGGTCCACCCCCTTCGGTCTCGACCGAGGTAGAGGCATTGCGTTTTCTCAACGACCAGGTCCCGCAGCAGGACCTGACCTACAGCGACGTGTTCATGGTCCCGAACCGGAGCGCGGTGGGCTCCCGGCTCAGCGTGGACCTGTCGTCCCCGGACGGCACCGGCACCACCATCCCCCTGGTCGTGGCGAACATGACGGCGGTCGCCGGGCGCCGCATGGCCGAGACCGTCGCCCGGCGCGGCGGCATCGCGGTCATCCCGCAGGACATCCCCATCGAGGTGGTGTCCGACGTCGTCTCCTGGACCAAGCAGCGGCACCTGGTGCACGACACCGCCATCACCCTCAACCCGTCCAGCACCGTCGGCGAGGCCCTCAACCTGCTGCCCAAGCGGGCGCACAACGCCGTGATCGTGATCGACGGGGCCCGCCGCCCCGTCGGCGTGGTGACCGAGGCCGACTGCGCGGGCGTGGACCGCTTCGCGCAGCTGCGCGACGTGATGTCCACGGAGCTGCTGACCATCCCCGCGGACACCGAGCCGCAGGAGGCCTTCGGGAGGCTGCACGACTTCCGCCACCGGCTCGCGCCGGTCGTGGACGGGGAGGGCGCCCTGGTCGGCGTGCTCACGCGCACGGGCGCGCTGCGCTCCACCCTGTACACGCCTGCCGTGGACGCGGGGGGCCGCCTGCGCGTGGCCGCCGCCGTCGGCATCAACGGGGACGTGGCGGGCAAGGCCGCCGACCTGCTGGCGGCCGGCGCCGACACCCTGGTCATCGACACCGCGCACGGCCACCAGGAGAAGATGCTCTCCGCCATCGCCACGGTCCGCGCCCTCGCGCCGAAGGTGCCGATCGTGGCCGGCAACATCGTCACCGCCCGGGGCACCCGCGACCTCATCGAGGCGGGCGCCGACATCGTCAAGGTCGGCGTGGGCCCGGGCGCGATGTGCACCACCCGCATGATGACGGCCGTCGGCCGGCCCCAGTTCTCCGCCGTCCTGGAGTGCGCCGAGGCCGCGGCCGACCTGGGCAAGCACGTGTGGGCGGACGGCGGCGTGCGCCACCCGCGCGACGTGGCCCTCGCCCTGGCCGCGGGCGCGTCCAACGTGATGGTGGGCTCCTGGTTCGCCGGGACCTACGAGTCCCCGGGCGACGTGATGCGCGACGCCGAGGGCAGGCAGTACAAGGAGAGCTTCGGCATGGCGTCGGCCCGCGCGGTCCGCCTGCGCACCGCCGACGACTCCCCGTTCGAGCGGGCGCGCAAGGCCCTGTTCGAGGAGGGGATCTCCACGGGCCGCATGTACCTGGACCCGGAGCGGCCCAGCGTGGAGGACCTGATCGACCAGATCATCGCGGGCGTGCGCAGCTCGATGACGTACGCGGGGGCCACGTCGCTGGCGGAGTTCCGCGAGCGGGCCGTGGTGGGCGTGCAGAGCGCCGCCGGGTACAACGAGGGGCGCCCGGTTCCCACCAGCTGGTAGCCCGGACGCCCGGGGGCGCGCGGACGCGCGCCCCCGGGCGGGGCGAGGGCCAGGCAGGGCCCGTCGCCGACCGCTGCCGCACGCCCCACGGGCGGGGCGGTCCGCACCGCCGTTCCGACGGCCCGCGCGAGCCTCCGCCCGAGTCCCCTCGCGGGGGTGCCCCCGGCGCGGCCTACCCCTTGGCGGCGAGGACCGCCTTGCGGTGCTCGCCGCACAGCCGGTCGGCGTGCCTGACCGGCTCGGGGACGCGGTACTTCGGCGACAGGCGCAGCACCAGCTCGGCCGAGCCCTCCAGGTCCACGCGGTGCCCCACGGACACGTAGACGGGCTTGACGCCGGCGCGGGTGCGCAGGACGCGCCCGATCACCTCCGCGCCCTCCCGGGCCAGCGCGGGCGAGTCGGGGACCACCTCGGAGCGTCCCGCCACCATGGGCGTCCACGACCCGCGCTCGTTCCCCGGCACGGAGTGCTTGCCGTACAGCACGGACTTGGCCGACCCGACCACCGGCAGGTCCAGCAGGACCCCCAGGTGGGAGGCGACCCCGAAGCGGCGCGGATGCGCCATCCCGAACCCGTCGCACAGGTACACGTCGGGGGTCGTCCGCAGCGCGCCCAGGGCCTCCAGGACGGGCGGCAGCTCGCGGAAGCCGAACAGCCCGGAGATGTAGGGGAACGTGGGCTCGGAGGAGATCGCGACGGACTCCACGACCTCCAGGGTCTGCACGTCCAGGATCACGGCCGCCGCCGACAGCGCGGAGTTGTCCGTGGCGTAGCTGACGTCCAGCCCGGCCACCAGCCGCACCGCGTCCACGTCCAGCGGCTCGACGCGCACGCGGTCCGCCAGCACGCGTTGGCGCGCGACGGCCTCCTTGGGGTCGTCTGGCCAGTTCTCGGGGTCGTCCAGCACCCGCGCGACCCGTTCGGCGATCTCCGACACCGTGTTCCCCCGTTCTCGCGGTTCCGATCGGTCCACCCGTCCAACCGTACGCGCACCGGGGTGCGGGCGCGCGCCGGGACGGCACGGCCCCGGCTCAGTCCTGGGGCTGCCCGGGGGCCTCGAAACGCTCGCCGTTCGCGGGGACGCCGACCCCCCGCCAGGTGAAGGGAACGCCCCGGGCGCGGTTCGGGTCGGCCCGGTCCATCAGCTGGAAGTGCAGGTGCGGCTCGGTGGTGTTGCCGGAGTTGCCGCACAGGGCGAGCGTCCGGCCCGCCCGGACGCGGTCGCCCTCGCGCACCCTGAGCGAACCGCGCTGCACGTGGGCGTAGAGGGCGAAGACGCCGTCCCCCAGGTCGAGCACCACGTGGTTGCCGATCACGGGTCCCGCCCCGCCGAGGCTGCGCACCGTCCCCTCGGCGAACAGGTAGGCGAGCGCCGGGTAGGAGTTGCGGCTCAGGTGGTCGCGACGGCGGTCGCAGGCGCGGACGACCACGGCGTCCGCCACGGCCAGCAGGGGTTCCCCGAAGGCCGGGAAGTCCCGGTTCCCCCGGACCGGGGGCCACCAGCCGAAGGCCGGGCGCCCCTCGGAGTCCTTCAGGACGTCGATCGCGTACTCCTGGCCGTAGGCGCGGGTGCCGTGGCTGGGGACGCGGTCCGCCGGGCTGTTCAGGGCGGTCCAGGCCCCGGCGACCGGCGGCGCCACCTCGACCGCGCGCGGGGGCGGCCCCCCGCGCGCCAGGCGGCCGAACAGCAGGTTCAGCGCCGCGAGCACTCCGAAAGCCGCCAGGGCGGCCACGTTCCACCACCCGGAGAGGTCGAGGAGCTCCCGGGCCAGGACCACCCCCAGCAGCGCCGCACCGCTCCACAGGAACAGGAGCGAGCACACTCCGGCCGCCGTCCGCATGGCATCCCTCCTCCGGGCGGCACGGGACCGCCCCTCGTTTTTCCATAGTTTACGTACATACGGAATTACGCACAAACTCGTCTCCGACCCCGTGCGAAGCGGCCGCCGGGCGCGTCGCGCTGTGCGACACCCCACAGCGGCGGATGCTCGGACAGGGGCCCCGGGCGCAGTAGCGTGGAGCCGCTGGTTTTGCACTGACTGGTCAGTTCAAAAAGAGGGGGGCGCAGATATGCGTCGGGCCACCGGAGCGCGCGTCCAGGCCGAGGGCGTCACGCTCGCCACACGCGAGGGCCCCGTCTACACCGGGGTCGGCTTCGTCGCCCGGCCCGGCACGCTCACGGTCTTCCAGGCCGACTCGGGCGGCGGTCGCAGCGCGCTGCTCCTGACCCTGACCGGCAGGATGAGGCCGTCGGAGGGAACCGTGTACGTGGACGGCCACGAGCTGCCCCGCCGGGCCCGCCGGGTCCGCCGGATCAGCTCGCTCGGACTGATGGAGGACGTCAACGCCCTCGACGAACGCCTCCGGGTGCGCGAACACCTCTCGGAGGGCCTGCTCCTGCGGATGCGGCCCGCCGCGAGGGGGCTGGCCGACGAGGCCATGGAGGCCGCCGACCTCGGGGAGCTGGACCGCCGCACCATGGTCAAGGACCTGTCCATGCTCGAACGGCGCCGCCTGGGCGTCGCCCTGGCCCTGCTCGCCGAGCCCCGGCTCCTGGCCGTGGACGACGTGGACGGCGGCCTGAACGGCGAGCACCAGGCCGCCATGTGGCGCACCCTCGAACGCCTCGCCGGGGAAGGGCCCACGGTGATCGCCACCTGCGCCGACGCCGACGCGCTGGACCGGGTCGCCGGACCGGACACCCAGGGCCCCGTCCCGATCCGGCAGGACCCCGCGCACGGGCCGGACGACCCGGCGGAGCACGAGGGCGGCGCGGACGCCGGCCCCGCCCGGGCGCGCATCGACGACCTCCTCGACCGCGGGAAGGACGGTGACGGCAGTGAACAGGCATAAGAGGGGCAGACCGCGCATGCGGCCCTTCGCCGTGCCCCGGCTCGGGCTGCTCACCATGCGCTCCTTCCTGCGCTCCCCGCTGCCCGCGGCCGCGCTGGCGGCGCTCGTGCTCATCCCGCTGCTCTACTCCGGCATGTACCTGTGGTCCTTCTGGGACCCGTTCGGCAGGATGCAGCACCTGCCGGTGGCGCTCGTCAACGAGGACCGGCCCGTGGAGGTGGACGGCCGGGAGATGGACGCCGGCGGCGAGCTCACCGACACGCTCCTGGAGCGCGGGGACCTCGACTGGCGCCCGGTCGGCGCGGAGGAGGCCGCGCGCGGGGTCGCCGACGGGGACTACTACGTCTCCCTCACCATCCCCTCGCACTTCAGCGAGGACCTGTCCTCGCCCTCCCGGGACCGGGAGGCGCCGGTCCAGGCCATGCTGGAGGCGCACTACAACGACTCCAACAGCTTCATCGTGCGCCAGTTGGCGGGGAGCGCGTTCAAGGAGGTCCGCGACGCCGCCGCGGCGTCGGCGATCAGCGACTACCTCGACGAGATCTTCGTGGGGTTCAACGAGATCCACGGCAGGACCGAGGAGGCGGCCGAGGGCGCCGACGAGCTGTCCGGCGGCGCGGACAGCGCCGAGGAGGGGGCCGGTGAGCTGTCGACGGGCGTGGACGACGCCCACACCGGGGCCGGATCGCTGAGCAGCGGCCTGGACGAGCTGTACACGGGCTCCCGGTCCCTGGCCGCGGGCGCCGGCACCGCGTCCGAGGAGGTCTCCACCCAGGTGGAGAAGCTGGACGGGCTGGCCGACGAATGGCTTCCCCAGCTGGAGGAGGACATCCCCGCGATCCAGGAGCGCGCCGACACCGCCGCCGAGGTCACCGGCGCCCTGTCCACGGCCCTGGAGGAGCTGCCCGAGGAGATCGACACCGCCGGGCTCTCCGAGGTCGACGCCCGGCTGGCCGCCTTCCTCCGGGAGAACCCCGGCCTGGAGACCGAGAACCCGGATCTGTACACGCTGCTGCGCGACCTCCAGGGGGCCATGGACACCGCCCTGTCCGTCGCCGGGTACGTCGACGGGAACAGGGACGACATCGAGTCGGCCGCCGAGGAGGCCGCCGCCCTCAGCGAGCGCGCGGCCGCGCTCTCCGAGGACCTTCCCGACATGGTGGACCGGGCGGAGGAGGCCCGCGACAAGGTCGACGAGCTCGACGAGGGGCTGGCCGAACTCGCCGAGGGCTCCGCGGCCCTGCGGGACGGGCTGGCGGACGCCTCCGAGGGCGCCTCGGAGCTGGATTCCGGCCTGGGCCTGCTCAGCGGCGGCGCGGGCGACCTCCACGAGGGGCTGGGCCAGCTGGCGTCGGGGTCCGGCGAACTCGCCGAGGGGCTCGACGAGGGCGCAGGGGAGATCCCCACCTACTCCGACCGGGGCCGGTCCGACGCGTCCGCCGTGATGAGCGAGCCGATCCGGCTGGACAGCGAGATCTCCAACGAGGCCCCGAACTACGGGACGGGGTTCGCCCCGTTCTTCGTCCCGCTGTCCCTGTGGGTGGGGGCGATGGTGGTGTTCATGGTGCTGCCCGCGCTGTCCTCGCGGGCCCTGGCGTCCTCGGCCCCGTCGTGGCGGGTCGCCCTGGCGGGCCGGGTCGTCCCGCTGCTGCTCGGCGTGGGCCAGGTGGCGGTCACCCTGGGCGCGCTGCACCTGTTCCTGGGGCTGGAGGCCCGGAACTGGCCCCTGCTCGTCGCGTTCCTGGTGCTGACCTCGGTCGCGTTCACCGCCGTCGTGCAGTACCTCAACGTGCGGTTCGGGGCCGCGGGAAGGGTCGTCGCCCTCGCCCTCCTGGTGCTCCAGCTGACGTCGGCGGGCGGCACGTACCCGATCGAGACCAGCCCGGCGTTCTTCCAGGCCGTCGGCCCCTACCTGCCGCTGCACTGGGGTGTGACGGCGATGCGCGTCCTGCTCGGGGGCGGGGACCCGGACCTCGTGTGGAGCGCCTTCGGGGTGATGGGCCTGTGGCTGGTGGTACCGCTGCTCCTCACGTGGCTGGCCGTGGAGCGCAAGCGGGTGTGGACGATGTCCTCCCTCTACCCCGCGCTGAAGCTGTGACGGCCCGCCGTGGCGCGACCGGCGCCGGCAGCGGCAGAATGGACCGGATGAGCACGAGCACCGAACGGCCGAGGAGCGGTCGCCGGGAGGCGACCCGGCACCGCCTGTTCGAGGCGGCCGTCGGCCTGATATCCGAACAGGGCTACGGCGCCACGACCGTGGACGAGATCGCCGAGCGCGCGGGGGTCGCCAAGGGCACCGTCTACTACAACTTCGGCGGGAAGAGCGAGCTGTACACGGCGCTGATGGAGTGGGGGGTGTCCCGGCTCGCCGACACGCTGAAGGACGCGGCGCCCCCCTCCGCCCCGCCCGCCGAGGCGCTCACCGCGGTCCTGCGCGCGGGGGTGGTGTTCATCGGCGAGCACGAGGCGCTCGCCCGGCTCCTGATGGCCGAGGCCTGGCGGACCAACCAGGCCTGGTACGCCACCGTCCGCCAGATCCGCACCGAGGCGATCGGGGTCATCTCCGGCCAGCTGGAACGGCTGGCCGCGGAGGGGGCCCTGCGGCAGGGGGTGGACACGGGGCTCGCGGGATCCGCCCTGTTCGGCATGGTGGTCACCGTGGCCCTGGACTGGCGTACCCTCCAACCGGAAAGGCCGGTCGAGGAGATCCACGCGACCCTGGCCCACATGACCGACGGCCTGGTCGGCGCATCGTCGTCCGCACCGGAGCACGCCTGAGAGGACGCCCCCGTGGCCGACCTGTACCCCCTGCTCCCCTTCCTGGCCGGGGCCGTGATCCTCTGGATCGTCGCCCGGGACACGCGCCTCGAACTGCGGCTCGTCCGCCACGGCATGCGCGCCAAGGGCCGGGTGATCGGCTACAACGAGACCTCGACCGCCTCGCGCATGATCGTGCAGTTCCGTACCGAGGACGGGCAGGAGGTGCACGCCGAGCACGAGAACACCGGGTGGACGGCCTCCCGCGCCGGGGAGATCGTGACGGTGGCCTACGACCCGGACGAGCCCGCCAGGGCGCGCATCGTGTCCGCGCCGTGGCTGAGCCACTGGGTGCGGGGGCTGTTCGGCGGGCTGGGCGCGATCCTGATGCTCACCGGACTCCTCCTGGGCTACCTCGCCTGGCGCTAGACCGGCTCCCGCGGGGGCCGGGCGGGGCCGGCGGAGGCTCCGGCCCGGGCCTGCGCCCGGGGCTCGGAGTAGCGGACCAGCCGTGAGGGCAGCCCGCCGTCGAGGCTGGAACGGGTGCGCACGCGCACCCCGCACACCAGGTCGGCCAGGCCCGCCCGGTCGGGCCGGACCAGGGCGGTGCACGCGTGCAGCGCGGCCACGGCGAGAGCGGCCCAGGGCAGGCCCAGGGCGACGAGCACGGCGACCGGGGCCTGGAGCAGGAGGGTGCGCAGGAGGACCCGCCACCGGGACGCGGGGCGGGGGCTCCCCCGTTCCCCGAGGGCCAGCCCGACGGCGGCCGGGCCCGGCGTGGCGCGGTCGCTCCGCAGCTGGGGCAGGAGGACGGCGCACACGAGGGCCAGGCCCAGGAGCGCGACCTCCCCGGTCCGCCCCCCGGCGAGGGGGAGCACGACGCCGTAGGCGTGCAGCAGTGCGGTCACGGCCGACGCCCCGAACCACCACAGGCCGAGGTCGATCAGGGCCCCCGTCATGCGCCGGTCGAGTGCGGGGTCGACGCGGTCGGGCACCGCGGCGGGCCATCCCCGGGCGGGGCCGCCTGGCCACAGGGGCAGGAGCCGGCGGGCGGCCGTCCATCCGGCCAGGGTCCCCACGACGCCCAGGGCGACCAGCAGGGCCGAGGCGGGCGCATAGGCGCACGGGTACAGGCCGAGCACGCCGGTCGCGCGCACCGCGGCGACGGAGGCGGCGAGCGCCGCCCCGATCACGAGGGTCTCCACCGCTCCCCGGCGGAAGCGGTGGCGGGCCAGGAGGCCGACCGCCGTGAAGAGTCCGAGGGCGAGGGCGGCGTCCCACGCCGTGTGCGGCGGGCCGCCGCCCGCGGAGCCGTTCCCGGTGCACAGGCCGTCGGCGGACGCGGGCAGGGGCCAGACCGCGTAGGCCGCGAGGGCGACCCCCGTGACCAGGGCGGCCGTCGTGAGGCGGCCCGGCAGCCCGTGCGGCCGCCCGTAGCGCCGGTGCTGCCCGCGCAGGTACAGCGCGGCGCCGACGACCACCAGCAGCGGCACGACGGCGAGCGCCACCTCGACGGCGGCCTGTCCCCCGCCGAACGGTCGACCCATGGTGCTTCCCCCCGTGCTCCGGCGGGCGCGGTGTCCCGGCGCCCCGCTCCCCCGTCCGCGCGGCCGTTCCCGCCCCGGGGACGCAACGCTAGTACGCTCTGTCGTCGGGCGGGGACCGAACCTCCGACTTCGTCCGCCGTTCCGCCCGGCTCCCGGGGCGCCTCCACCGCTCCGGCCCGGGAGGCCCGGGAACGTCACGCGAAGCAGGGTGGCCGCGCACTCTCCGCCATATGTGACGTTTGTCCCATTGTCACCATTTATTCACAGCAGGCAACACGAGCACCTCCGGCCGGAGGGTGGACATTCTCGGCCTTCATGGCAGACTGCCTTCACCAACCCGGATATTTCGGCGCTTCACGTGCGAGATACGATCCCCAACGCCGAAAAGCCGCGTTTGTGGTTACCCTGCGGTACGTCCCGCGTCCAGGGCCCCGACGGACGCCGCCCGCGGGGCAGGAGGCCGCGCGCACGCGGGCCGCGAGGTGCCGCCCCGGCGGAACCCGGCCCCCCGGGGCCCCGCACCGCAACCCCAGACCGAAGACGCGGATCGACAGGAGAACCGTGCAGGCAGTACCGAAGCGACGCGGACGGACGATCACCGCCCGTATTCGCGCAATGGTCATGATCCCCACCACCGCGCTCTTCGCGCTCTGGCTGATCCTCACCATCGCCCTGACCGGCGACGCCGTCGTCCAGCTGATCCGCGCCCGGGCCACCGAGGACCTGGTGACCCCCGCCGCGGTCGGCCTCGTGGACGTGATGCAGGAGCGGTCCCAGTCGATCGCCTACATCGAGAACCCCGGGGACGAGCAGCTGACGGGCGACCTCGCCGAGGCCCGCGAACGCACCGACGGCACCATGGGCGTGGTCATCGGGGAGCTGATCGGCTTCGCCGACCTCGCCCCCGGCGAGGGCGGCCACCACATCCGCATGCTGCACGAGCAGTACGAGGAGATCGGCGCGCTCCGCGAGGCGATCGACTCCGGGGACGCCTCGCGCCAGGACGTCCTCGACTACTACAACGAACTCGTCCTGCACGGCGCCGACAGCTTCGACAGCCAGGCCCGCAGGGGGATGGCGGGCGACTCGACCAGCCCCTCCTTCACGGCCGTGTACATGTTCCGGACCGTCGACGTCTTCGCGCGGTCCGACGCCCAGATCGCCCGCGCCTTCGCCTCCGACGAGCTGACCGCGGACGACCAGCGCGAGTTCACCGAGCTGGTCGGCGCCTACCGGAACCTCCTCGAGGGCAACGGCCACTACCTGGAGGGCGAGGGCCAGGAGGAGCGTCTGCGGGCCGTGCTGGAGGGCCCCGAGTACGCGCGGCTCCTGGAGATGCAGCAGGAGATCATCGACCGCCGGATCTCGACGGAGACGGTCACCGACCCGGTCACCCTGGTGCCCGGCGAGGTCGAGGACCTCGCCATGCCCGTGGACCAGGACGCGTGGCGGGCCGACTACGACCACGTCCTGGCCGAGCTCACCGCGCTGGGCGCCGACGAGGCCATGCACGCGGCCTCCCTCACCCGGGAGTCCGCCAACCAGGCCGTCCTCCTGGCCGTCGGGGGCAGCCTCGGCGTCGCCGCCGTCATCCTGGGCGCCTTCCTGCTGGCCCGCCGCTCCTCGCGCGTCCTCACCGAGCGCCTGCTGCGCCTGCGCGACGACTCCAACGACCTCGTCGAGAACCGGCTCCCCGACCTCATGCGCCGCCTGCACGACGGCGAGCGCGTGGACACCGACACCTCCTTGGCCGACCTCCGCACCACCGACGACGAGATCGGCGACGTCGCCCGGGCGTTCAACGCCGCCCAGCGCGCCGCCATCGACGAGGCGGTGCAGCAGACCGAGCTGCGCCAGGGCGTCAACCGCGTCTTCCTCAACATCGCGCACCGCAGCCAGACGCTGGTCCACCGCCAGCTCCGCCTGCTGGACAAGATGGAGCGCGAGCAGGAGGACCCGGACCAGCTGGCCCAACTGTTCAAGCTCGACCACCTGGCCACCCGGTCGCGCCGCAACGCGGAGAACCTGCTCATCCTCGGCGGCGAGGCCCCGGGCCGTACATGGCACCGGCCGATGCCGCTGATCGACGTGCTGCGCGGCGCCATCTCCGAGTCCGGCGACTACACGCGCGTCAAGCGCGACCGGATCGCCCGCGTCCACCTCAACGGGCCGGCCGTCGCCGACGTCATCCACCTGGTCGCGGAGCTGGTCGACAACGCCGCCATGTTCTCGCCGCCGCACACGCAGGTGCGCCTGAGCAGCGACGACGTGCCCAACGGGGTGACGATCGAGATCGAGGACCGGGGCCTCGGCATGACCGAGAGCGAGTTCGCCTCCGCGAACGCGCTCCTGGCCAGCCCGCCCGAGTTCGACGTGATGCGCCTGAACGAGAAGATGCGCCTCGGCCTCTTCGTCGTCTCGCACCTGGCCCACCGCCACGGCATCAAGGTGCACCTGCGCCCGTCGCCGTACGGGGGCGTGCAGGCGATCGTCCTGCTCCCGCACGAGCTGATCTCCGGAGACCGCACCCCGCTGCCCTCCTCCGAGTCCTCCGGCGAGGACATCTGGGAGGTGCGGGAGATCATCGACCGCGTCCCCGGCGAACTGGAGTCCGCTCCCGTGGGCGCCAAGCCGGTCCTGACCTCGGTCTCCTCCACGGGCGAGGACGCCGCGACGGACCGCGGGGACGGCCCGGACGACGGCGGCCCCGCGGACGGCGGCATGCCCGACGACCTCCTGGGCCCCGACGGCGGGGACGCCCTCCTCACCGCCCCGCCCGCCGACGACCGCCCGGCCCTCCCGACCCGCAGGAAGAACATCAGCGCGGTCCCCGCCCCCGGCGCCGCCCCCGCCGACGCCCCGGAGACCGCCGTCGAGGCCGGCGGAGGACGGCCCCCGCTGCCCAAGCGGCGCCCCCAGGAGAACCTGGCACCGCAGCTGGCGACCGACCCCGGGACCGACGTCCGGACCGGGCCCGCCTCCGGCGCCTCCCCCGGTGAGGCCCCCGACAGCGGGGAGCGACTGGCGCGTCTGCGCCGGAACATGTCCGCGTTCCAGAAGGGGACGGACCGCGGACGGCGCGAAGGCAAGCAGCAGACCAACGACACCGACAAGGACGCCTAACCGTGACGAGTACTCCCGAAGGCGCCGCGCACGACAACGGAAACGGCGCTGCCAAGAAGGACATCGACTGGCTGCTCGACGAGCTGCTCGACCGCGCCGTCGGCTCCCGGCACGCGATCGTGCTGTCCGCGGACGGCCTCCTGATCGGACGCTCCCACGACCTGGTCAAGGAGGACGCCGAGCACCTGTCCGCGGTGGCCTCCGCGTTCCAGAGCCTGGCCCGCGGCACCGGCCGCCACTTCGGCGGCGGCGAGGTCCTCCAGACCGTGGTCGAGATGGAGAGCGCCTACCTGTTCGTCACCGGCGCGGGCCGCGGGGCGTGCCTGGCGGTGCTCGCCGACGAGAGCGCCGACGTCGGGCTCATCGCCTACGAGATGAACGTCCTGGTCGAGCAGGTGGGACGGTATCTGGACGCCGCCCCCAGGCACGAGGGCGCCTCCGGGGAAGCCACGCGATAGGGGACGGCCATGCAAGCGCACAACGAGATCCCGCACGGCGGGATACCGCAGGGCCTGCCGGGACGCGACGCGGTCGGCGGGTACGGCGCGGGTTCGCCCGGGAGCCCCGGCCCCGCGGCCACCCCGGCGGGGCCCGGGGCGCCCGGCCACCAGGACGCCGGTCCGCTCGTCCGCCCGTACGTGATCGCGCAGGGCCGCGAGCACGCGGACACCGTGCGGCTGGACATGATCAGCGTGGTGATCGCGGCCAAGCGGGCCGAGGTCGACGAGATGGCCCTGGAACCGGAGCAGCTCCGGATCCTGGAGCTGTGCCGCCGGCCGCAGTCGGTCGCCGAGGTGTCCGCGCACCTGGACATCCCGGTGGCCGTGGTCAAGGTTCTGCTGAGCGACCTCCTCAACCGCGGCCTCGCGTTGGCCCGTGCCCCCTACACAGCTAAGAGCCCGGTGAGCCGGGACGTACTCCAGGCGGTTCTCGATGGCATCCAGCGACTCTGACGACACGCAGACGATCGTTCCCTCCGCGCTGAAGATCCTGATCGCCGGAGGTTTCGGCGCCGGAAAGACCACGTTGGTCGGGTCCGTCAGCGAGATCGCCCCGCTGAGCACCGAGGAGGTGATGACCGAGGCCAGTTACGGGGTCGACGACCTGTCCGGGGTGGAATCGAAGACGACCACCACGGTGGCGCTGGACTTCGGCCGCATCACGATCAACTCCGCCCTGGTGCTGTACCTCTTCGGCACCCCGGGCCAGGAGCGCTTCTGGTTCATGTGGGAGGAGCTGTCGGAGGGCGCGCTGGGGGCCGTCGTCCTCGCCGACACCCGCCGCCTGGAGACGTGCTTCGCCGCGGTGGACTTCTTCGAGCGCCGCGGCGTGCCGTTCATCGTGGCGGTGAACTGCTTCGACGACTCCCACGCCTACGAGCCGGGCGAGGTCCGCGACGCGCTGAGCCTCGACCCGGCGATCCCGGTGGTGCTGTGCGACGCCCGCGAGCGGGAGTCGTCCAAACAGGTCCTGCTGACGCTGGTCAACCGGGTCGCCGAGCGCATGGCGGCCTGAGGCGCGCGGACGCGGAAGGGGCGGGGGGCGGTCGCCCTCCGCCCCTTCCGCGTACCGGCGGACGCCGACACGGCACTGATCGGGGAACGGTCCGGACACGGTTCGGATCCGGACCGGCACGGAGGGCACCGGGCCCGGTGTACACACGGGCTCCCCGGGTAAAGTGCGCCCCGTGGAGCGCCGTCGTGCGCTGCGCACCCGCAGACCATGGACCCGTCTCGGGCGGGCCCGCACGAAGGCGACTGGAGTACTCCATGAAGCGGTTCGAGTGGCGAGACACGATCCAGGCCCTGGACGCCGAGGCCGACTGCGAGCGCATCGTGCGCATCCTGGGCGCCCACGAGTTCCCGTGGGACTTCGAACAGGCCCTGGGCCTGGCGCTGTACCGGACCTACGCCGTCCCCAGCATCGGGGAGCTCCTCGCGCACACCCGCGAGTTCACGGAGCGCACCCAGCACCGCTACGACGACACCGCCCTCATCCTCAACGACATCATGGAGCACGGGTTCGGCCCGGGGCGCGGCCGGGACGCGCTGCGGCGCATGAACCAGATGCACCGCTCCTACGACATCGGCAACGACGACTACCGGTACGTGCTCAGCACCTTCGTCGTGATGCCGGTGCGCTGGCTCAACGACTGGGGCTACGGGTGGCGCAGGCTGACCGACCACGAGATCGCCGCCGGCACCAACTACTACCGCAAGCTCGGCAGGCACATGGGGATCAAGGACATCCCCGGGACCTACGAGGAGTTCCGGGACCTCCTCGACTCCTACGAGCGCGAGCACTTCGCCTACACCGAGGGCGGCCGGGCTGTCTCCGACTCCACGCTCGGCCTGATGGCGGACTTCTACCCCGCCTGGCAGCGCCCCCTGGTGCGCCCCTTCACCAAGGCCCTCCTGGACGACCGGCTGATCAAGGCCTTCGGCTACCCGGAGCCGTCGGCCGCGTGGCGCCGGCTCGGCTCGGGCGCGCTGAAACTGCGGGCACGCGTGGTGCGGCTGATGCCGCCGCGCGAGAAGCCGCGCTGGGCCCGGGAGAGCGCGAACGTCCGCAGCTACCCGGAAGGCTACGAGCCCTCCCGGATCGGCACCTTCCCCCAGGGGTGCCCGGTCCCGCACGGCATGCTCACCCGGGAGGTGGCCCCCACCGGGGCACGGGTCCCGGCGCCCGGCCAGGCGGTCGCCCCGGCGGGCTCCGCCCCCGGAGCCGTCGACGGACCGGAGGCCCCCGGCCCCGCCGGGGCCGCGGAAACCCCCGGGCAGTAGCCGTCCGGGAGTGCACCCGCCCGTCCGCGCGCCCCCTCGCGCCCCAGGCCGCCGCCCCGCCCCCGCCCCCTCCCGAAGGAACCTCCCTTGAAACGTTTCGACTTCCGCGACGAGATCCACCGCCTGGACGCCGAGGCCGACTGCGTGCGCATCATGCAGATCCTCAACTCCCACGAGTTCCCGTGGGACATGGGACGCGCCCTGGGGATCGCCCTGTACCGCACCTACGCCGTCCCCAGCATCGGCGGGCTGCTCGGCAGGACGAACGAGTTCACCGGCAGCACCCAGAAGCGCTACGACGACACCGCGCTCATCCTCGGCAACATGATGCGGCACGGGTTCGGCCCCGGGAAGGGACGCGACTCCCTGCGCCGGATGAACCAGATGCACCGCTCCTACGACATCGGCAACGACGACTACCGGTACGTGCTCAGCACCTTCGTCGTGATGCCCGTGCGCTGGCTCAACGACCACGGCTACGGCTGGCGCAGACTGTCGGACCACGAGGTCTCCGCGATCACGCACTACTACCGCAGGCTCGGCAAGTACATGGGGATCAAGGACATCCCCGGGACCTACGAGGAGTTCCGGGACCTCCTCGACTCCTACGAGCGCGAGCACTTCGCCTACACCGACGCCGGGCGCGCCGTCTCCGACTCCACCCTCGACCTGATGGTGACGTTCTACCCGCCGCGCGTGGCCGGCCTGGCGCGCAGGTTCTCGATGGCGATCCTGGACGACTCGCTCATCGAGGCCTTCCGGTACGAGCCGCCGAGCCGGGCCTGGCGCAGGTCGGCCGACCTGGCGCTGAAGCTCCGCGCCAAGGTCGTGCGCCGCATGAGGCCGCGCGAGGAGCCGCTGTGGGCGGACATGAACCCCAACATCCGCAGCTACCCCGAGGGGTACGACGTCGACCGCATCGGCACGTTCCCGGCCGGGTGCCCGGTGGCGCACGACGTGGACCCGGTCGGCCACGCCGAGCTGTACGGCGGGGACGGCGGGGCGGCCGGCGGCGGGACCGCCTCCGGGCAGGGCCCGGCGCCCGCCTCCGCGGAAGGACGCGCGTGACCACGGCCGTCGGCCCCTCCCCCGGCGCCGCGCACGCCGGGGGGACCGGGGCGCTGCCCCGCTCGGTGCACGCCTGGTACGGCAGCGGCGCCGTGGCCACAGGCATCTTCAACACGGTCCCGGGGCTGCTGCTGCTCATCTACCTGACCGACACGCTCGCGGTGGGCCCCGCCCTGGCGGGGCTGGTGGTCCTCCTGCCCAAACTGGTCGATCTCCTGGTCAGCCCGTACATCGGTATCCGGTCGGACAGGACCCGCTCCTCCTGGGGGCCGCGCCGCCCCTGGATGCTGGCGGGCGCGCTGACCCTGCCCGTGCTGTTCGGCGCCATGTTCGCCGGCCCTCCCCTGGAGGGGAACGCCGCCGCCCTGTACGTGGCGGTCGTGTTCGTGGCCGCGGCCCTGGCGTCGTCCGTGTTCCAGGTCCCGCACGCGGCCCTGCCCGGGGAGATCACCTCCGACTACCACGAGCGGTCCACGTTCAACACGTGGCGGACCGCGTTCGTGGGGCTCGCGCTGATGCTCGGCGGAGCGCTGGCGCCGGTCCTCCAGTCGGCCCCCGGCGACGAGGTGGCCGGGTACCGGCTCATGGGCCTGGTCATGGGGGCCGTGGTGCTGGTGTCGATGCTCGGCGCCGTGATCGGCACCCGGAGGGCGCCGCGGACGGTCTTCCCGCACCGCACCGAGGGCCTCCCGGCCCAGCTGCGCGCGGCGTTCGCGCACCGGCACTTCCGCGTGCTGTTCCCCGCCAACCTGCTGATGGCGGCGGCGGGCGGCACCATGGTCGCCGGGGTTCCGTACGTGACGGCCAACGTCATGGGCGAGCCGCGCTACACGAGCGTCCTGATGGTGTGCGTCCTGGTGCCGCTGATCGCGTCGGCGCCGCTGTGGAAGCGGCTGTCCGTGCGCGTGGACAAGCGCCGTGCCGCGGGGCTCGCGGCGGCGGTGTTCTCCCTGGGCGGCCTCGGACTGCTGCTCATCCCGGTCTGGGGCCTCCCCGGCGCGGTCCTCTCCTCCGTGCTGGTGGGCGTGGGCCTGTCCGGCACGACCCTGCTGCCGTGGTCGATGCTGGCCGACTGCATGGCGGACACGCACGGCTCGGGGCGGCGCCAGAGCGGTGTGCTGTCGGGCGTGTGGACCTCGGGGGAGGCGATGGCGCAGGCGGTCGGGACGGGCCTCCTGTCGCTGTCCCTGGCGCTGAGCGGCTACGTGGAGTCGGGCGCGGGCGAGGCCGTGCGCCAGAGCGACGAGGCGCTGCGCGGCATGCTGGTCGGCAGCACCCTGGTGCCCGCCGCGGTCATGCTGTGCTGCCTGGTCCCCCTGGCGTTCTACCGGCTGACCGCCGACGGGCTCCGGTCGGAACCGGGGGACGCCCGGTCCGACCCGCCGGCCCCCTCCGGCCCCTGACCCGGGTGCGCTCCCGGCCTTCCCCCCCGGGAGCGCGCCTCCCCCCGGCTCAGCGCCCCAGGCGCCGCCACAGCGCGCGGGGCATCAGCCGCATCCCCGCGAAGAGCGGCCGGAGCACGCGCGGCGCCCACACGGTGGTCGCCCCCGAGCGCAGTCCGGAGGCCACCGCCTCCGCCACCTGGCCCGGCGTGGCCGGGAACGGCGCGGGGTCCACGTGGGCGGACATACGGGTGGGCACGTATCCCGGCCGCACCACCAGCACCCGCGCGCCGGACCCGTGCAGGGAGTCGGCGAGCCCCTGGGCGAAGCCGTCCAGGCCGGCCTTGGCCGACCCGTACACGTAGTTGAACCTGCGGACCCGCACCCCGGCGACGGAGGACAGGACCACCAGGGCGCCGTGCCCCTGCTCGCGCAGGCGGGCCGCGACGGCCAGCCCCGCGGAGACGTGCCCCGTGTAGTTCACGGCGGCGGCCCGGGCCGCGGAGGCCGGGTCCGCCTCGTACGCCGCCTGGTCCCCCAGCACGCCGAACGCGTCCACGACCACGTCCAGGTCGCCGACCAGGCCGACGGCCTCCGCGACCGTGCCCGTGTGGGCGTCGGGGTCCCCGGCGTCGAACTCCACCGAGTGCACGGAGGCGCCGAGCTCCGTGAGCGCGCCCGGCGGGGGCTCCGCCCCGCCGCGCGCGGCCAGCACCACCTCCCGGGCGCCGTCGCGGACCAGCCGCTCGACGATGGCGAGGCCGATCTCGCTGCGTCCGCCGAGCAGCAGCACGGTGCGTACCCGTCCCACCGAGTCGCGCATGGGTTCCCTCCGGTCGTGTGGGGTGTCGTGGTGTGCGGGGGCGTCCGGTGTCCGCGCGGCCCCGCGTCGGCGCCGGGCCCGGCGGTCAGACGAGCCGCAGGCGGCGGGCGAGGTCGGAGACGAGCACGCCCCCGGGGTCGGCCCGGTCCCGCACCCTCCGCCAGGCGGGCAGCTCCGGGTACATCGCGTGCACGGTCTCGGCGCGCGCCCTGCTGTCCTTGGCCAGGTACAGGCGGCCTCCGGCCTCCAGCAGCCTCTCGTCGAGGGCGTCGAGCAGGCGGCCGAGGCCGGGCAGGTCGGCGGGCAGGTCCACGGCGAGGGTCCATCCCGGCCGGGGGAAGGACAGCGGACCCGGGGTGGGCTCCCCCATGCGCTTGAGGACCGCCAGGAACGACGGGGCGCCCGCCCGGGAGAGCCGTTCCATGACGGCGGCGAGGGTGCCCTCCGCCCCGAACGGGACGACGAACTGGTACTGCACCAGCCCGCGCGGACCGTACATGCGGTTCCATCCCCGCACCGCGTCGAGCGGGTGGAAGAACCCGGCGAGCGGCTGCGCCTCGCCGCGCCTGCGCCGGGGCGCGGCGCGGAGGTAGGCGGCGTTGAAGGCCCCCACCGTCCACCGGTTGAGCAGCCCCGGCGGCGCCCAGGGCGGCGCCGCCAGGACCGTGCCCGGCCGGTGCCTCAGCGGCTCGCGCCGGAGCGTGGAGGGGAGGTCGCCGATCCGCGCGTGGTCGGCCCGGGTGAACACGCCCCGGCCCATCGCGCCGCCCGCGGCCAGCAGGTCGACCCAGCAGACCGAGTAGCGGCGGTCGGATCCCGGGCGCGACATCAGCTCCAGGGTGGCGTCGAGTCCGGCGGTCCGGTCGGTGTCCACCCTCATGTACGCCGTCTCGACCGGGAACACGGCCAGCGTGGCCTCGGTGACCACACCGGTCAGCCCCATGCCGCCGACGGTCGCCCAGAACAGCTCGGACCCGTCGCCCTCCGGCCCCAGCGCGCGCGCCCTCCCGTCGGGGGTCACCAGGGTCAGCGCGCGCACGTGGGCGCCGATCGAGGAGTCGGCGTGGTGGTTCTTGCCGTGGACGTCGGCGGCGACCGCCCCGCCCAGGGTGACCTGGCCGGTCCCCGGGGCCACGGGGACGAAGTACCCGTGCCGGAGGAGGTGGGCGGCGAGCCCGCCGAGGGTGGTCCCCGCCGGGGCGGTGGCCTCGCCGCGCGCGGTGTCGAGCCGGATCGGGCCGGTCAGCGCGGTGCAGTCCAGGACCAGCCCGCCGGCGGCCTGCGCGGCGTCGCCGTAGGAGCGGCCCAGTCCGCGGGCGAGGGCTCCGCGCGCTCCGGCCCGCGAGAGCGCCTCGGCGACCTGTTCGGCGGTGCGCGGCCGCGCCACGCGCGCGGCGGTGGGGGCGGTGCGGCCCCAGCCGGTGAGGAGGGCGGGGCGCGTCCCGCCGTGGGCGGGCGCACGGTCCGGCGGCGGTGGACTCACAGGTGGATCCCCAGTCCGACGAGGGCGGCGAGCGACACGAGGGTCACCTGGAGGGGGCGGTCGCGCAGGGCGATCTCCTCGGGTTCCTCCCCGGCCCCCCGGTCCACGAGCAGGTTGTAGCGCAGGACGAACATGATGAACGGAACGATACTCACCGCGTGGAACACGGGCTGGGACGCGTCGCCCCGGTCCAGGGCCCACAGGCAGTAGGTGACGATCATCGCCGCCGACGCCATGGTGCGGGTCTGGGCCAGGTAGGTGACCGTGTACCCGCGCAGGGTCTCCCGCACCGGTGCGGCGGCCGACGCGCCCGCGTCGCGGAACGCCCGCAGCTCGGCCTCGCGCTTGCCGACCACGACGAGCAGTGCGGCCAGCGACACCACGATGACGAACCAGGAGGTCAGCGGCACGCCGACCGCGGCTCCGCCCGCGGCGGCGCGCAGCACGTGGCAGGCGGCGACCACGACCAGGTCGCACACCACCACGTCCTTGAGTCGGCGGGTGTAGGCCAGGGTGAGCAGGACGTATCCGGTGACCAGGCCCGTCAGGAGCGGATCGCCGAGGGCCAGGGAGGCCAGCGGGGCCGCCGCGCCCAGGACGGCTCCGGCCGTGACGGCGACGGGGACCGGGAGCGCGCCAGAGGCGACGGGCCGGTGGCGCTTGCGCGCGTGCGCGCGGTCGCGGTCGGCGTCGTGGACGTCGTTGAGCAGGTAGGTGCCGCTGGCGGCCGCGCAGAACAGCGCGAACACCGCGGCGCAGGTCAGCAGCGTGTCGGGGCTCCCCAGGGCCCCGGCCGCTCCGGGGGCCGCCAGGACCAGGAGGTTCTTGATCCACTGCCGGGGCCGGCAGGCACGGACCAGCGCGCGGGCCGTGCCCAGGAGGTCGCGCGGGCTCCCCTGGACATCGGGGCCTCCGGGTGTGCCGTCGCCCGCGTGCCCGGTCCGCTCCGCGCTCCGCGTCACGGGCGCCCCGGCTCCGGGACGGGCGCACCGGCGCACCCTCTCGGGCACGCCGGTGAGGGCCGGGGGCGGAGTGGGGGGCGGGGGTCAGTTGTGGTGGTCACTGCGGCGGCCTGAGACGTACAGGACGACGGCGATGCCCACGAAGCCCACGCCGACGACGAGGAAGGCGATCGGGAGGGTGGTGTGCAGCAGCGGCAGCACGGTGCGGCCCTGCTCGGAGTTGGCGACGGCGTTGCGGACCGACTCGTCGTCGAAGACGAGCTCGGCGTCCAGCAGGGTCAGGACCTCCTCGCCGTCCACGACCACGACGCGGTTCTGGTCCTCGCTGACCTTGAGGGGCGATCCGGTGGTGGGCTCGATCCAGTAGGTGCGGGTGATGGAGAAGACCTCGTCCCCGGTGACGTCCCCGTCGCCCTCCAGGCCGGCGACCGAGCGCGGGAGGGTGCGCTCGTCGATGACGGTCGGCTCGACGGTCTGGACGAACCGGTAGGCCTCGACGCCCTCGACCGCCTCGACCCCCTGGAACTCCATGGGGACGACCTCCTGGACGGTGGTCTCGTAGAAGTCGTAGTCCCGCTGCTCGGTGAAGAACGGGAACTTCCAGGCCTGCCCGCTCTGGACGACGGACTCCTCGTTGACCATGGAGTCGCAGCAGTCGACGGCCTCGCCGGTGACGCGGTCGTGTCCGGCGCGGCGGCTCGTGGAGCTGATGCCGAAGTCGGTCTCGGCGTCCTTCAGCCAGGTGAACTGGTCCCACACCACGATCTCGTCGGTGCTGGAGGCCACGTCCGCGCGGATCGTCGCGTGGGCCTCGAGGGTGGCGTCCTCGACGAGTTCCACGTCCTCGATGTTGAAGTAGGTGGCACCTTCGGCGACGTTGACTGTCTCGCTGTAGTAGTCCAGGGGAGTCTTCATCAGGGAGCTCGACATCCACGTGCGCATCATGGGTGCGGCGGCGAGAAAGAAGACTCCAAACGCGATGAGAACGACCGCAACGGTACGGCGCATGTGCCCTCCTGGGCGGATGAGAGTCCAGATCTGAAACTGCGTCTAGTGGAACTAGGTCCAGTTCCGGGTAGAGTACTGCCCAGTAGTGAACGACGTCACCAGGGCGTGTCTGAATTTTTATAACACGTTCTAGTGAAGCGCGTTTCAACGCTCCCCCGTTCTGGAAGGCCCATGGCGCCCACTCCCTCCGCGCCCGAGGACCCCACCGGCGCACCCACCGGCAGCACCTCCGACGGCACCCTCCCCGGCTCCCCCTCCACCGGCACGCGGCCCCCGCCGCGGGACCCCGATACGGCGCTGGTCCTGCCCCAGGTCGACGGACGCCACGAGACCCTCGACGGCATCCGCGCCGCGGCCGCCCTGATGGTCCTGGTCTTCCACGTCGCGACGGAGACCGGCGACTCCCTCGCCCCGGGCGTCCTGGGCGGGCTGGTGTCCGCGTTCGACCTCGCCGTGCCCCTGTTCTTCACGCTCTCCGGCGTGCTGCTGTACCGGCCCTGGGCGCGCGCCGCCCTGGACGGGACGCGGGGCCCCCGGGCCCGCCCCTACCTGTGGCGCCGGGTCGTGCGCGTGTTCCCCGCCTACTGGGTCGTGGCGGTGGCCGCGCTGCTCCTCTACTCCCGGGAGGAGCTCGGCTCGCCCTCCTACTGGCTCCAGGTCCTGACCCTGGCCTTCCCCTTCGACACCGACCCGCCGTGGGTGGGGACCGGCCCCTACGGCCTCGGCCAGATGTGGAGTCTGTCGGTCGAGGTGTCCTTCTACCTGCTGCTGCCGGTGTTCGCCATGCTCCTGACCCTGTGGGCGAGGGGCGGGAGGACCGTGGACGCCCGCGGCCGACGGCTCCTCGCCGTGCTCGCCGCCATGGGGGTGCTCGCCCTGGTCGCGCTGGTGCCGCAGTTCCATCCCGAGCCCCGCGAGTACATGCACGCCTGGCTGCCGCGCGCGCTCGGCCTGTTCGCCGCGGGGATGGCTCTGGCCGTGCTGTCGGAGTGGGCGTGGCGCGAGCCCGGCGCCGACGGCCCGGTGCGCCGCTTCTGCCGCACCGTGGCCGCGTCGCCCGGGGTGTGCTGGCTGGTGGCGGGCGGCTTCCTCGCCCTGACCGCCACCGAGGCCACCGGCGGGCGGTTCATCGGCTCGGGCGACATCTGGACCTCCGCCGCGGCGTCCCTGGCCGGCACGGGCTTCGCGTTCTTCGTGGTGGCCCCGGCCGCCCTGGCCCCCCGCCCCACCTCCCCGCCCGCGTCCCTCCGCAGTGCCGCGGCCTGGCGGGACGGCCGCTGGCTGGACTCGCTGCTGCGGCACCGGGTGTGCCAGTTCCTCGCCCGGATCTCCTACGGCGTGTTCCTGTGGCAGTTCGTCGTCCTGTACCTGTGGCGCGACTTCACCGGGCAGGAGATCTTCACCGGGTCGTTCTGGCTGGACATGGTGCCGGTCACGGCGGGGACGGTCCTCCTGGCCGCGGCGACCTTCCACTGGGTGGAGGAGCCGAGCCGGCGCTGGTCCCGGAAGGACGCGGAGAAGAGCGGCTAGTCCGCCTCCGCGCCGCCGCCCGTGCGGTCGTCCTCCTCGGGCGCCCAGGGGTTGCCCTCGACCGCGGGGGCCATGCCGCCCACGGACACCCAGCTCAGGCACAGCCCGCCGCGGTCGTCGGGGTCCTCCGGCACGAACACCGACAGCTGCTCGCCGGGCGCCCCCGCCGGGACGTACCGTGTCCCGTTCTCCTCCGCGGCGGGCAGCTCCACCTCGATCCAGTCGTCGCCCAGGGCGACCACCACCGGCACGTCCTCCTCCGCCGTGTAGCCGAGGGTGACGACCTGGGCGAGGCCGCCGTGGACCCGCACCGGCCACGACATGAGCCCCTCCCAGGGCTCCAGGCAGCGGTCCCCTCCCCCGGGTCCGAAGACGTAGCTGCTGTCGGACGGCCGCGCCGGGACCAGGTAGCCCGCGTCGTTGAACACGTACGCCGCGCCGGACTCCTCCGGCTCCACCATCCGCTCCGCGACGTCGGGCTCGGCCAGCGGCGGCAGCACCCAGGAGCTCAGGCGGCGCTGGCCGTTCCACTCCAGCACGACGTCCTCCGGGACGGGGCGCGCGTACAGGCCGCCCTCCTCCGGGACCTCCCGCAGGGAGGCCCGGACCGTGTCCAGGTACCACTGGAGGCGGTCGCCGCCGAGCGTTCCCGCGTAGGCGTGCGTGGACCACACCGCCGACGCCGTGTACGCCAGCGTCGCCAGCACGGCGGCGGTCCGGGCGGCCCGCCGGGGACGCACGCGGTAGGCGTCGGCCGCGGAGCCGGCGCGCTCCCCCGCGCCGCCCGTCAGCGCCCGCGCCCGCTCCTCACGCGTCGGCAGGAAGGCCAGCGCCAGGCAGAGCGCGAACACCGGGGCCGCGTCGGCCACGTAGCGGGGGTCGGCGGCGGCCACCTCCTGGAACCTGCCGCGCGCGATGACGGTCGGGACGATGTCGACGACGACCAGGTAGCCGAGCAGGAGCGCCCAGGCACGCCACGCCCGGCGCCGCAGCCACAGGCTCGACAGCACGATCACCGCGAACACCGCCCAGGCCCCCAGCACCACGGGCCCCGACGGGTCGACGAGCCCACCCGTGGGGGTGACCGGCCCCCACTCCGGCGGGCCGCCCAGGGCGCCGACCGGGAAGACCTCGGTGAGGAGCCCGCGCAGCATGGCCAGGGCGGGTTCGCTCTCGGGGACGCCCGCGCCCTCGCCGCCCTCGCCCGCGCGCATCCGCGCCAGGTAGAACACCGCGTACGCGGCGAAGAGGGCGCCCATCGCCGTCCACAGGGGGCGGTGCACCACCCAGGCCCTGCGGACCGCGACGAGCGGGTCGCCCGGGTACAGGAAGGCCGCGGCCACCGCGAACAGCACGGGGGGCAGGAACATCGCCTTGACCGTGAAGAGCATGCCGAACACGACCGCGCCCGACGCCCACCAGGCGAACCGGGCGTCGCCGGTGCGCAGGTGGCGCACGGTCCACAGCGCGGCGAGCACCAGCGCGAGCTGGAAGGGCACGGCGTTGAGCGCAGCCGACCACCACCCGAGGACGGGGACGGTCAACGGGGCCAGCGCGTACACGGTCAGGGGGACGAGGAGGGCCGGGCGGCGGCCGAACAGCTCCCACAGCAGGCGGAAGAACCCCAGCAGCGCGGCGGCCTGGAACGCGAGCATGCTGCCCGCGCTGACCCACCACTCGTACGGCCAGAACGTGGTCTGGAGGTACACGAGGAACAGGGCTCCCGGCATCAGGTGCCCCTTGTGGAGGGTGAGGAGGTAGTCCGGGCCCAGGTCGCTCGCGTACGCGGAGGCGAAGAAGAGGTAGTCGTCCTCCACGAAGTAGGACTGCGTGAGCACGTACAGCTTGAGGCCGACCGCCGCCGCGACGACCAGCAGCCCCGCCAGGACCAGCCGGTCGCGCGCGAGGAGGCCCAGGACGGCGAGGGCGTCGCGGACCGGTCCGCCCCGGCCGGGTCCCTCCCCGCCGGGGCCCCCGACCGGGCGGCGTACCCCGGCCGTCCCGCCGGGAGCCTGTGCCTCCGCGCCGTCGTGTCCACTCGCCGTGGGGGGAACAGGCGGCATCGGTTCTCTCCCGCCGTAGGTTGGCCAACCCGGAAAATGGGTGCCAGAATACAACACGTTCCACTTTCTTCCTTGACCTCGGGCGCAGGTCTCCAAGGCCTGGCAGCCCAGAACAGGAACATGATGCAGAACCATGTTCCGGCGGGGTCGTGAGCACCGTGGAGGTGATGCCGGTGGGGCTCGAACAGATCCGCCGTGACTGGACCCGGCTGGGTTCCGCCGAACCGCTGTGGGCGGTGTGCGTGGACCCGGACAAGCGCGACGGCGGGTGGGACGACGACGAGTTCCTCGCCTCGGGCCGGGCCGACGTCGACCCGGCGGTCGCCCGCATGGACGAGCTGGGCATCCGCCCCGGGGGCGGCCGGGTCCTGGACTTCGGCTGCGGCGCCGGACGGCTGTCCAACGCGCTGGCCGCGCACTTCGACGAGGTCGTGGGGGTGGACATCTCCGCGCCGATGCTGGAGGAGGCCCGCCGCCTGGACCGTTCGGGGGGACGGATCGCGTTCACGCTGAACGAGCGGGCCGACCTGTCCCTGTTCGGCGACGACTCGTTCGACCTGGTGTACACCGACCTCGTCCTCCAGCACCTGCCGACCGCGCTGGCCGAGGGGTACGTGCGCGAGTTCGCCCGCGTGCTGCGCCCCGGCGGCGTGATGGTGCTCGGCGTGCCCGAGACGGAGCGCCGCACCTTCAAGGGGATGGTGTTCCGGTACGTGCCGTGGCCCCTGGTCGCGCTGGCGCAGAGGGTGGTGCTGCGCTACCCGGCGCCGATGCGTATGCACACCCTGCGCACCGGGCGGATCGCCGAGCTGGTGCCCGGCGGCCGGATCGCGGCCTCGGACGAGTACTGGGGAGGCGACCACTGGCGGCACCTGCGCCACTTCGTGGTGCTGGACGGGGCCGCACCGGCCGGAGGGGGGACCGCGTGACCCCCGCCGCAGCCCGCGACGACGGGACCACGCCCTTCCGCGCCACCCTGGGGCGCTCGGTCGCCCTGTTCTCCGCGTTCCGCAGGGAGCAGTCCGATCCGGCGTTCTTCTACGGCACGCTGGCCCGCGACACCGTCGCCCAGCTGCGCTCCTACACACCCCTGGACGGCCGCCTCGTCGTGGACGTGGGGGGCGGCCCCGGCTACTTCGCCGACGAGCTCCGCTCCGCCGGGGCACGCTGCCTCTGCGTGGACTCCGACGCCCGCGAGATGACGCTGCACGGACGCGAGGCCGACGCGTACGGCGTCCGGGGCAGCGCCCTGGACCTGCCGCTGCGCACGGGCTCGGTGGACGTGTGCTTCTCCTCCAACGTCCTGGAGCACGTGCCCGACCGCGTGCGGATGGCCGACGAGATGGTGCGGGTGACCAGGCCCGGCGGGCTGGTCTACCTGTCGTACACGCTGTGGCTGTCCCCCTGGGGCGGGCACGAGACCTCCCCGTGGCACTACCTGGGGGGTCCGTACGCCGCGGAGCGGTTCGCCCGGCGCAACGGGCGCCGGCCCAAGAACGACTTCGGCCGCAGCATGTACGCCGCGTACGCCGGGGAGATGCTGCGCTGGGCGCGCGGGCGCCCCGACGTGGACGCGGTGGACGTCCGGCCCCGCTACCTGCCGACGTGGGCCAAGCCGGTCGTGCACGTGCCCTTCCTGCGCGAGGTCGTCACCTGGAACCTGCTGCTGGTGCTGCGCAAGCGGTGACGCGGCCCCCGCCCCCTCAGCGCCCGCCGAAGCCGAACGGCAGGGTGCGGGGGACCTGCTGGACGCTGACCCAGTGGTCGGTCGTGAACGCCTCGACCGCCCACTCGCCGCCGAACCGCCCGTGGCCGGAGTGCTCCTCCCCGCCGAACGCCGTGTTGGCCTCGTCGTTGAGCGTGGAGTCGTTGACGTGCGTCATCCCCGCCCGCAGCCGTCGGGCGAATCGCACCCCCTTCTCGGCGTCACGGGTGTGGACGGCGCTGGAGAGCCCGTACTCGGTGTCGTTGGCGATGCGGAGCGCGTCCTCCTCCTCCGTCGCCCGGATGACCGTGGCCACCGGTCCGAACACCTCCTCGGCGGCGCACGGGGCGTGGTTGCCCGCGAGCAGCAGGTAGGGCGGCAGGACCCTTCCCGCCGGTCCGCCCGGCTCGCCGGACAGCAGCAGCTGCGCGCCGACCTCGACCGACCGGTCGACCAGGTCGCGGATGCCCTCGGCCTGGTCGTCGTCGATGACGGGGCCGATCTGGGTCGCGGGGTCGCCCGGATCCCCGACCCGCAGTGCGCGTACGCGCGCGACGATCCGGTCGACCAGCTCGTCGTGGACGCCGGTGGTGGCGATGATCCGGTTCGTGGCCATGCAGATCTGGCCCTGGTGGTAGTAGGAGCCGAACACGGCGGCGTCGGCCGCCAGGTCCAGGTCCGCGTCGTCCAGCACGACGAGGGGGCTGTTGCCGCCGAGTTCGAGCGTGCGCCTCTTGAGCGGGATCAGCCGGGAGATGTGGCGGCCCACGTCGGTCGAGCCGGTGAAGGAGACCATCCGCGAGGACTCGTGCGTGGCGAGCGCGTCGCCGATCTGCCCGCCCTTGCCGAGGACCACGTTGAGGACGCCGGGGGGAAGCCCCGCCTCCTCGTAGACACGGGCGAGGAGGAGGCCCCCGGTGACGGGCGTGTTCTCGGCCGGCTTGAGGACGACGGTGTTGCCGAGGGCGACGGCCGGCGCGACGGAGCGGTGGGAGAGCTGGAGCGGGAAGTTCCAGGGGCTGATCACGGTGACGACGCCCAGGGGCTCGCGGTAGACGCGGTTCTCCTTCCCCGGGGTGATCCCGGGCAGGATGCGGCCCTCGACCCGGGTGGGGTAGGAGGCGGCCTCGGCCATGCCGCTGCGGACCAGGTCGATCTCGAACTCGGCGCGGTCGCGGACGGCCCCGGCCTCGCGGACGAGCCACTCGGCCACCTCGGCACGGCGCGCGTCGAGGATGCGGAGCGCACGGCGGAACACCTCGGCCCGCTCGTAGGCGGGCGTCGCGGCCCAGACCGGCCAGGCCCGCTCCGCCGCCCGGTAGGCGAGGTCGACGTCACCGGCGTCGGCCAGGCGGACCTCCGCGAGGACCGTGTCGTCGTAGGGGTCCACGTCGTGGTGGACCTCGCCGGAGGAACCGTGGCGCCACTCGCCGCCGATGGTCATCCGGTCCAGTCCCGTGTAGGGGGTGGGTGTCTGGTCGGCGTGCATCGGGCTCCCCCTGGTGTCGGCGTCACTCTCCGCCACCGTGCCCCGGAAACACCCCGCGGGCAAAGGGGCGTGCCGCTCCTTGGCGAAGTGTTCAGGGAGTCGGTGGCGTTCGGGGCCCGTACGGCCGCGCCGCTCCCCGGGCGGCGCGGGCCGGCGGTCAGGCGTCGGGGACGAGCAGCAGCTCGCCGACGACCCGGCCGTCGGCCTCGGTGACCGTGGCCGTCCACCCGCCCAGGTCGACGCTCTCCCCCGGGCCCTCCGGGATGTGGCCGAGCACGACCAGGACCATCCCGGCGACGGTGACGTAGCTGCCCTCCGGGGGCGAGGTGAGGACGACGCCGAGGTCGTCCAGCTCGTGGACGGGGTAGGCGCCGGGCACGCGGAGGGCTCCGCCGTCGACCCTGGTGGGAACGCGCGCGTCCGCGTCGGTCTCGTCGTAGATCTCGCCGACGACCTCCTCGAGCAGGTCCTCCAGGCTGACGATGCCGTCGACCGCCCCGTTCTCACCGATCACCACCGCCATCTGCTGCCGTTCGCCGGTCATCCGGTGGAGCGCCTGCGACACGGACAGGGAGACCGGCAGCAGCAGCGGCTCGCGGGCGAGGGCGCCCGCGTCCCCCTCGCCCCGCAGCAGGTCCGACCAGTGCACGATCCCGACGACGTCGTCCACGTCCCCCTCGGTGACCACGGGCGCCCGCGAGTGCCCGCGCTCGGCGAGGAACAGGGCGGCCTCGCCGGCGGGCAGGGACGCGGGGACGGTGTCCACGTCGCGCCGGGGCACCAGGACCTGGCGCAGCGTGCGGCCGGTGATCTCGAACGCGCCGGAGAGGATCGTCCGCTGTTCGGGGGTCATGTCGCCCTGGGCCGAGATCATCTCCCGCAGCTCCTCCTCGGAGACCTCCTCCTTGCCGGTCCCGGGGTCCGCCCCGCCCAGGCGCACCACCAGGTCGGTGGAGACGCCGAGCAGCCACACGGCGGGCCGCGAGAGGACGGCGAGGGCGTTGATCGGCCTGGCGACGAGGAGCGCCCAGGGCTCGGCGCGCTGCATCGCGATGCGCTTGGGCGCGAGCTCGCCCAGGACCAGGGTGACGAAGGTCAGCACGACGGTCACCAGGACGACGGAGACCGGGGAGGCGTAGGAACCGAGGAAGCCGAGGGGTTCGACCAGCGGGCGGGCGAGTGACACCGCGGCCGTGGCCGAGGCGAGGAACCCGGCCAGGGTGATGCCGATCTGGATGGTGGCCAGGAACCGGTTGGGGTCGCGGGCCAGCCTCGCGACCGCCCGGCCCCCGGGACCGCTCGCCTCCAGCCTCCTGAGCTGCCCCTCCCGCAGCGTGATCAGCGCGATCTCGCTGCCGGCGAAGACGGCGTTCACGACGACCAGGACCAGCACGAGGCCGATCTGGGCCTCGTAGCCCTCCATGTGGGTCTCCCCCGCGGTTCTGTCGGAAGCGGTGCCGCGGCCGGACCGGGCCGAGGTGATGGCATCGTTCCCGGAATCCCCGCCACCACACCTGTCGCACCAGCTGCACCGATCCCCTCCGGCCGCACGCGCCCCACGTGTCCACAAACGGCCAGAATCTCGCGCCGGTTCGCCGCCTCCGGCCGAATCCCCAGTTCAGGGCCGCACGGACCGCCATGCGACCCGCATGTCCGGATCTGACACCGTTCCGGCACTGTCTGTAGGCTTCTCCTGCCCCCTTCCCCACCCCCTGGGAGTCCCCGTGTCCAGCGGTACCGGAGTCAACCCCGTCGAGGCCATGTCCGAGGCCGAGGAGGCCGAAGCGCTGGCCGAGGCCATGGTCTTCCTCGGAACCGATTTCGAGGCCGCCGTCGAAGGGCTGGCCGCGGCGGTCTCCGAACACGTCTCGTCCGGTCTGGCCGACTACGAACTGGACGCCATGGAGCACATCCGGCGGGTCGCGCAGAACGGCATCAACCTGGCCCAGAACGTCCAGGGCGCCGACCTGGCGATCACCGACTCGGACCATGAGAGCGCCGAGGAGTACCAGGAGGGCCTGGAGGCCCTCGACATCCAGATCAACTTCTGACCCCGCGCCCGCCACCCACCCCCCGGAGACACCTGTGAGCGACGTCGCCTCCATGTCCCTCGGCCTGCCCGCCGACATCGACGCCGACGTCGGCGCCATCGAGTCGGGCGCCGACGACCTCGACGCCGTGTGCCGGAAGATGACCGGCCAGTCCGAGGGCGCCCACAGCCAGTTCCAGTCGTCCGCCGGTGAGTTCACCGACCTCATCGCCTGGAACATCGTCTCCGGCTCGTCGGAGGAGCTCGCCGCCTGGCAGGAGGCCGCCGCCGCCCTCACCTACGGGGCGGCCGTCCTGCGCCAGTGGGGCCTGGACATCGAGGCCTACCGGGTCGAGCGGGCCAAGCTGGAGACCCGGTGGGAGGAGGCCAAGACCGACGCGGAGTCGGCCGTGTCCGACGTGGGTTCCATGCCCAACATGCACGGCTCCCTGTCCTCCTCCGCCGTGGCGGAAGGCAAGGTCGGCGAGTTGGAGACGTTGCGGGAAGAACTGCTCACCGAGCACGCCGGGCACTGGGAAACCCTGATGGACCGGGCCGAACAGGCGGAGAAGGACCTGCGCGACGGACCCGGCCAGGAGACCCTGGAGCGCCTGGTCGAGTCCGCCCTCCTGTCCGGCAGTCAGCTGCTGTACCTGGGCGACGCCGTTCCCGGCATGGTCCCGGACGAGCTGACCGGCGACGAGCACCCGTCCATCGTGAACCTGTGGTGGACCTCCATGACGGAGGAGGAGCAGGAGCAGGCCGTGCGGGACCACCCCGACCTGCTCCGCGAACTCGACGGCATCCCCTCAACCGTGCGCGACGAGCTCAACCGGGAACACCTGAACGACGAGATCGAGCGGTTGGAGGAGGAGATCGCCGAGCGGGACGAGCAGATCGCCGACATCGCCGCCCGGGGCAGCGACGCTTCCGCCTCCATCGCGCTGAACATGTCGAACGACGACACCCTCGACCGGGAGCTCTCCACCCTGACCACCCTGCGCGACAACCTCGAAGACGACGGCGCGGACAGGTACCTGCTCGCCCTCGACGCCGAGGGCGGGGGACGCGCGATCGTGGCGAACGGCAACCCCGACACCGCCGACAACGTGGCCACCCTCGTCCCGGGCACGACGACCACCTGGCAGAGCGTCGACTCCCAGATGGACCGGGCCGACGCCCTCGTGCAGTCGGCCACCATCGCGGACGAGGAGAGCAACCACTCCGTCATCAGCTGGATCGGATACGACGCCCCCAACGCCGTCGAAGCCGCCGGCGCGGGCCGGGCCGAGGACGCGGTCGACGAGCTGAGCAGTTTCCAGGACGGTTTGCGGGCGACCCACGTGAACCCGTCCCCGTCGAACAACACCGTGATCGGCCACAGCTACGGTTCCACCGTGGTGGGTCACACCGCACAGGGCGACGAAGGACTCAACGCGGACAACATCGTGCTGGTGGGCAGCCCCGGCGCCAATGCCGACCACGTGAGCGACCTGGGTCTCCCCCCTGAGAACGTCCACGTCTCCACAGCCGAGAACGACAACATCACGCACCTCACCGGCTTCACCCACGGAATGGACCCGACGGATCCGGGCTTCGGAGCGACGGAGTTCAGATCGAACCCGGGCACCGACGGGGGCCAGTGGCCGCTCAACGACGCACACTCGGAATATTTCGATCCCGACACCAGGTCCCTGCGGTACATGGGTGAGGTCATCGCCGGACAGAAGTAGGGGAACAGTGGATATCAACGCTCTCGGACGCGCATGCAGCGGCATCGCCGTCGTGGTGGCTCTGACCGCCTGCGGTTCCGGTGTGGACTCGGATACCTCGGAGGAGGAAGCAGCAATGACCCACGACGAGGCCTACACCAGGGTGGAGGAGCACATCGCCGCAGCTGTGGCGGTGTTCCCCGAAGCCCCGGAGCTCGAAGCCCTGGGAGGCGACATCGCCAACCCCTGTGATGACACGGTCGACGGAGGTGAGAGCGGACGCGCGTCGGTCGGCCGCACCTACTGGCTGCGCGGCCTTCCCGCTGAGGACAACGAGGCCAGCGTCGAACTCCTGCACGAGTACTGGACGGCCAACGGCTACCAGGTGACAGACGACGGACGCCCCGAAGACCTGGCGGTCTTCGTCGAGAACGAGGAGGACTCCTTCCGGATGTCCGTCCAGTCGAGCGCCCAGGGCAGCCTGTCCATCGGGGCCTCCTCGCCCTGCGTGTGGCCGGAGGGCGCCCCCGGGTCCTGAGGGGTCAGCCGAGCCGCTCCAACCGCTCCAGTGCCCTGCGCGGCGACCGGGCGTGGCGCCCCATGCCCGCGAACGGGCACGCCTCGCGCTCCAGGTCCGTGCCGAACGCCCGCGACGACTCCAGGCCGTCCAGCTCCTCCCAGGTCACCGGGGCCGCCACCGGGGCGCCGGGCCTGGCCCGCACCGAGTACGGGGCGACCGCGAGCTGCTCGCGGCCGTTGCGCAGGAAGTCCACGAACAGCTTCCCCTTCCGGGCCTCCTTGCGCACCTCGGTGGTCAGCTCGTCCGGTCTCCGCGCCGCCACGCGGTCGGCGACGCCCTCCGCCAGCCGCCGCACCTCCTGGTCGTCGGCCTCGGGCCGCAGCGGCGACCGCACGTGCAGACCGCGCGAACCGGTCGTCATCACGTACGCGGCCAGCCCCACCTCGTCCAGCGCCTCGCGCACGTCCCGGGCGGCGGCCCTGCACTCCGCGAAGGCCTCCTCCCCGTCCCCCGCCGGGTCGAGGTCGAGCACCATCCGGTCGGGGAGGCCGAGGTCCGGTTCCCGCGACTGCCAGGCGTGCAGGGTGATCGCCGCCTGGTCGGCGCACCACACCAGGGTCGCCGCGTCCCGGCACTCCATCATCGTGCCGCCGCTGGTCTCCACGGTCCGCACCCACTCCGGCGTAGAGGGGTGCTTCACGAAGAACCCGCCGGCTCCGACCCCGTCGGGGTACCGGTCCAGGGCGATCGGGCGGCCCTTCAGCTGCGGCAGCATCAGCGGTGCGATCCGCTCGTGGTACCGGGCCAGGTCCTCCTTGGTCGGCCCGCCCTCGCCGAACAGCGGTTTGTCCGGCTTGCGCACCTCCACGACGCGTCGGCCCGCGCGCACCCGGACCGCGCCCCCGTGTTCCGCCATCGCCCCTCCCAGGTCCCGCCGCCCCGGGGCGCCCGCCCCGGTCGGCTCCGTGGGCCCCGCCTACCCGGGCCTCCCCGGCGGAAAACCCGGCGGCCCGCAGCGGCTCCGGACGGCCTCCGGACGGAGTACCGGCCTGGCCGTAACAGGGTTTCCGGTGGTTCTGCGGACACAGCGAGAACGCCCGGCCGGATAACCCCGGCCGGGCGTTGGGCGTGTTCGGCGCGTGCGCCTACTTGCGCTTGTTGATCTCCTCGGTGAGCTGCGGAGCGACCGAGTGGAGGTCGCCCACGACACCGAAGTCGACGAGCTCGAAGATCGGCGCCTCGGGGTCCTTGTTGACCGCGACGATGTTCTTCGCGGTCTGCATGCCCGCACGGTGCTGGATCGCGCCGGAGATGCCCAGGGCCAGGTACAGGTTCGGGCTGACCGTCTTACCGGTCTGGCCGACCTGGAACTGGTTCGGGTACCAGCCGGAGTCGACGGCGGCACGGGAGGCGCCGACGGCGGCGCCCAGCGAGTCCGCCAGGCCCTCGACGACGGAGAAGTCGTCGGAGCCGACGCCGCGGCCGCCGGAGACCACGATCGCGGCCTCGGTGAGCTCCGGGCGCTCGCCCTGCTCCTGGACCACGCGCTCCACGACCTTGGCGGCCTTGGCGGCGTCGGAGACGTCCACCGAGACGGCCTCCTCGACGGCCGCTCCGGCGGCGGCCTCGGCCGGGACGGAGTTCGGGCGCACGGCGACGACCGGCACGCCGGTCCGCACACGGGCGTGGGTGACGGTGCCGCCGCCGAAGATGCTGTGCTCGGTGACCACGTCGGCGTCGACGTCGACGACGTCGGTGAGCACACCGGAGCCGAGCTTGACGGCGGTACGCCCGGCGATCTCCTTGTTCTCGGCGGTCGCCGAGACGAGGATCGCGGCGGCGCCCTTGTCCTGGGCCAGCTTCGCGAGCAGCTCGGCCTTGGGAGCGACGACGTAGTCGTTGAGCTCGGCCGGGGCGACGTAGACCTTCTCGGCGCCGAACTCGGCCAGCGCGGCCTTGCCCGACTCCGCGCCGTCACCGATCCACACGGCCGCGGGCTCGCCGATGCGGCGGGCCGCGGTCAGCAGCTCGGTCGTGACCTTCTTGACCTGTCCGTCGACGTGGTCGACGAGGACGAGGACCTCAGCCATAATCCTTGAACCTTCCTGAGTCTCTCGCCTGGCCTACACGAACTTCTTCTGGGCGAGGAAGTCGGCGATCTTCACACCGCCGTCACCCTCGTCCTTGACGATCGTGCCCGCGGCGCGCGGCGGCGCCGCGGCGAAGTCGACGGTCTCGGTGGTGGCGTTGGCCAGGCCGACCCGGCCGGTGTCGATGCCCGCGTCGGCCGCGGACTTCTTGTCGACCGGCTTCTTCTTCGCCTGCATGATGAGCTTGAAGGACGGGTAGCGGGGCTCGTTGATCTTCTCGACGACGGAGACGACCGCCGGGAGCTGAGCCTCGACCACGTCGTAGCCGTAGTCGGTCTGGCGCTGGATCCTGATGGCGCCGCCGTCGATGTCGACCTTGCCGGCGAGCGTGAGCTGCGGCAGGCCGAGGTACTCGGCGAGCGCGGCGCCCATGACGCCGGTGCGCGCGTCGGTGGACTCGGAGCCGAGGACGACCAGGTCGAACTCGACGGTGCCCAGGGCCTGCGCGAGCGCGTAGGCGCTCTGGAGGGCGTCCGATCCGTGGAGCGCGTCGTCGTTGACGAAGACGGCCTTGTCCGCGCCCATCGAGAGGGCCTTGCGGATGGAGTCGGTGGCCTGGTCCGGTCCCATCGTCAGGACGGTGACCTCGCCGCCGTGCTTCTCCTTGAGGAGCAGGGCCTCCTCGATCGCGTACTCGTCGAGCTCGTTGATGACGCCGTCGGACGCTGCGCGGTCGAGCGTCCTGTCGTCGGGGTTGAGCTTCCGTTCGGTCGCCGTGTCCGGGACCTGCTTGACCAAAACGACAATATTCATGGCCGGTGGCCGACCTCCCTGCACTCTGATCCGCCGTGTGGCGGGCGGACGCCGGTGCGCCCCGTTCTGCCAACAATGCCGAATGCCGTTCGGTCATTCGACGGCGGGTCCGCCTTTCACGTCAAGGACGGTCCCGCGATGTGCCCGTACACCAGATGTTACTGGCTAGTAGCTTGAAGGCCAACCCTCGACCCCAAGTGTGACTTAGGAAACCCTAACCAACACCCTGCCACCGGATTCGGCGGCCCCGCCGAGCGCGGCCCGGCCGGGGCCGGCCCGCGCGGCCGGGGTGCCGGCCTGCCCACCACCCTAGGTCGCGCACGGCGGTCCGGAACCGGTCGCACCACCGGTGGAACCACCGGAGAACCGCGAGGGCCCCCTCCCGTGCCGCGAGGGGGCCGCTCGTCACGACGATCCGCCGTCGAACCAGTCGGACGGCCCGCCGAACGGCGCCCAGTCGGGGGTGGAGGACAACCCGATCGACAGGATCAGCATGGTCAGCAGGACGATGCCGACGATCACGCCGATGTAGAGGTACAGGCTCCGGAACCGCGCCCGCTCCACCAGCCACACCGCCTGGTGCCGCGCCTCGCGGCCGCTCGGCATGATGTAGCTGAGCAGGACCATCACGAAGATGGCGAAGGCGCCGGTGTAGTTGGCGCCCTGGCCCGGGGTCGCGTCCACGATCGTCGCGTAGACCATGCCGACCAGGATCCCGGCCAGCAGGTAGATCAGGCCGAACCCGGCGGTGCGGACCGCCATGCGCCCGAACGCCCAGGGGAAGCTGAGCGCCACCACCATGCTGTCGGAGTTGCGCGGCCCCCGGGTCTGGAGGCGGCGCGCGTGCTCCGCCTTGACCACGTCCAGCGCGCCCAGGCCCGCGATGATCACGACGCCCAGGAGGGCGCCGAACCAGGGGAACCACAGGGACACGCCGGCGAGGGCGACCATGACGGGGATGAGCACCAGCGGGTGCATCCGCCACGCCTCGGCCTCGTACTCCTCGTCGATGTAACCGTCGCCGTCGGCGTCGACGCCCTCCTCGTCACCGCGGAAGTAGTCCCCCACCCGGTCGTTGCTGCCCCGCTTGAAGCGGCTGAGCCAGCCGCCGCGCTCCTCGTAGTCGTCCTCGCCGAACTCCTGCGTGTTGCGGCTGTTGCGCCCCTCCTCGACCGGCGTGAGGATGTCCGCGAAATCGCCCTTGTGCAGGGGCGTGTTGAAGAACTGCGTGTGCGGCGCCTGGTACCCGTCCTCCGGATCGGCCGTCTGGGGGCGCCCCCGGCCGGGCTCCACGGGGTCCATCATCATCGTCCCCTGCGGGTCGTCCCGCGGGGGCTCGCCGGGACGGATGCGCCGGGTGCTCCCCGGGTCGTCCGGGTCGTCCCCCACGGGGCTGATCCGCATGGTGCCCTGCGGGTCGTCGAGGTCTTCGCGGCCGCCCGGGGTGATCCGGTCGGTCCCCCGGAGCCCGCCCAGGTCGTCGGTCGACTCCGGGTCGCTCCAGCCCCGCTGCGCGCCCGACAGGTCGTCCGTCGGGTCCTCGTCTGCGTCCCAGGACCGCTGGGCGCCCCGCGCGCCGGAGAGGTCGTCCGTGGCCTCCTCGTCGGAGCGCCACCCGCCCGCCTCGGCGGCGTGGGTGGAGCGGGGGGACCCGCCGGGACCGGACCACGCGCTGGAGGCGGGGTTCGCGCCGCCGGCGGTGTGCGCGGGCCCCCAGCCCTCGTCGCCGGCTCCGCGTCCCGCCAGGTATCCGGCGGCTCCGCCGAGCACGGCGCCGGCCGCGCCCGCGGCCGCGGCCCCGCCCGCTCCCCGTCCGCCGCCCGTGCCGGAGTCCTCCGGTCCCACGCCCGTGGAGGGGTTGTAGACGGTGTGGCCGCCGGTGAGCCCGGTGGACCGGACCTCCTGGTCCTCGGTCCAGGGCAGGTCCAGGTTGAGGCGGCCCGCCTCGGCGACCAGCTCCGCGGCCGTGGGGCGGTTGCGCATGTCGCGGGAGACGGCGCGGTTGACCAGCGGGCGCAGCGCCTCGTGCATCCCGTCCATGTCGATCTCGCCGTTGAGGATGCGGAAGAAGATGACCTCGAAGGAGCCCGCGCCGTAGGGCGGGCGTCCCGTGGAGGCGAAGGCGACGGTGCCGCCCCAGGCGTGGATGTCCGTGGCCGGGCCGAGGTCGGTGCCCTCGATGACCTCCGGGGACAGGTAGCTGGGGGTGCCGACGAACGTGCCGGTCTGCGTCAGCTTGGCGCCGTCCACGGCGTGCGCGATGCCGAAGTCGATGACGATCGGCTCGCCGTTGGAGATGATCACGTTGCCCGGCTTGAGGTCGCGGTGGATCACCTCCACCGCGTGGATGTCCTGGATCGCCCGGGCGAGCCCGGTGATGAAGCGCGTGAGCGCGCGGCCCCGGAGCGGGCCGTGGTCGGTGACGGTCGCGTCCAGCGTGGGCCCGGGGATGTACTCGGTGACCACCCACGGGAGCTCGGCCTGGGTGTCGGCGTCGATGACCTCTGCCACGTTGGGGCTCTGCACCCGCCGCATGGTCTCGACCTCGCGGGCCAGCCGGGCCCGTGCGATGTGGTCGCCCGCGACCTCCGGCTTGAGGACCTTCAGCGCGACGAACTGGTCGGTCCGGGGATCCTCGGCCTGGTACACCACGCCCATTCCGCCCTGCCCGATACGGCGGCGGATCACGTAGTGGCCGATGCGCTCCGGCAGCTCCTCACCCGTGGGGAAACCTGCCGACATTGCCATCGAGAACTCATCCCCTCAAAAGACCGCATACCACCACGTCCAGCTTATCGGCCGGGGGATGGGTCAACATTGGCTTGTGTGGCCCGTCTCGGACCTGTGTGGTCTGTTCGGGACCGCCGGAGGGTCATGGGGGGCCGGCGGCCCGTCCGCCCTCGGACGACCACCACCGAGTATGACGGAAAACTGGCGTGGGCGGTTCCGCCCCGCTCGTCTCGACTGGCCGGATCCGGACGACCGGAGCAGGTCCTGTATCGCTACTTAACCTGACAAATGACTAAAACCATGCCAAAAAACAACAAAGCTTTGGGGAAGGGAGGGGCGGGTGCACCGGCCCGAGCGGCCGGGACCCCCGCCCCGAACTGCGCGGAGGCCCGCGTCAGCGCCCGTTGAACACCGCCTTGCCCGGCCCCTGCTCGACGAAGCTCCGCATCCCGTTCTTCTGGTCCTCGGTCGCGAACAGCCCGGCGAAGTGCAGGCGCTCGATCTCCAGCCCCGAGTCCAGGTCCGTCTCCAGGCCCCGGTCGACGGCCTCCTTGGCCGCGGCCAGCGCCACGGCGGGCCCCTCCGCGTACCGGGCCACCAGGGCCACGGCCGCCCGGTAGACGTCCCCGTCCGGGACGACCTCGTCGGCCAGCCCGATGCGCCCGGCCTCCTCCGCCCGCACGTGCCTGCCGCTGAAGATCATCTCCTTGGCCCGGGCGGGGCCGATCAGGCGCGGCAGGCGCTGGGTGCCGCCCGCCCCGGGGATGACGCCGAGCTGGATCTCGGGCACGCCCAGCCGGGCCCCCTCCCCCACCACCCGGAAGTCGGCGGCCAGCGCCAGCTCCAGCCCGCCGCCGAGGGCGTACCCGGTGACGGCGGCCACGACGGGCTTGGGGATGCGGGACACCAGGGTGAGGGCGTTCTGGAGGTTGCGCCCGTACTCCAGCATCTCCGCGTGGGTGCGGTCCGCCATCTCCTTGATGTCGGCGCCCGCCACGAACACGCGCTCGCCGCCGTAGAGCACCACCGCGCGCACGGCGGGGTCCGCGGAGACCCTCGTGGCGGCCTCGGCGATCTCCGCCGTCAGCACGGCGTTGAGCGCGTTGACCTTCGGCCGGTCCAACCGGATGACGGCCACCGCCGGGTGGTCCGGATCGGTCTCCACGCGCACGAACTCGCCCACGAACTCCACCTCTTCCACTTCGACGTCACTGTCCGGGCCACCTAATCACCCGGGTCAGGAGAACAGCAGCACCAGGGTGCCGAGCCGCGCGGACAGCGCGTACGCCCCCGCCAGCAGCAGGGCCGCACCCGCGAGCAGGAGCGTGTCCCCGACCCGCCAGCGGCTCTCCCTGGCCCGTGTGCGGGGCCCGGTGCCGAACGCCCTGGCGTCCATCGCCGTCGCCAGCAGGGTCCCCGTCCGGATCGACCGCACCAGCAGCGCGAACAGCCTGCCGAAGAACAGCGTGACCATCCGCACCGGGTTGCGCCCGGCCTCCAGTCCGCGGGCCCGCCTCGCCAGGGTCACGGTCCGCCACTGGTCGGCCAGCAGGGGGATGAGCCGCAGCGCCGCCAGCACGCCCATGGCGGGGCGCTCGGGCACCCTCAACCTCTGCACGAGCCCGTCGGCCATCTCCGTCGGATCGCTGCTGACGGCCGCGAGGAGGCCGGGGAGGGCGATGGCGAGCAGGCGCACCGCGGCGCCCAGCGCCCCCTCCGCGCCGTGCTCGCCGTACAGGTAGTTGACCAGCCCGCTGGAGAGCCCCATGAGCAGGAAGGGGCCGCCGAGGACGAGCAGGGTGCGCCGGTCGATCCCGCTGAAGGGCAGGACCAGCAGAACGCCGGCCAGCACCACCCCGCCGGTGACCGCGTCCACGGCGGGGACCAGTCCGAGCCCCAGCAGCAGCGCGGCCAGCAGCTTGGCCGCCGGGTTGAGCCGGACGAGCCACTGGCGCGCTCCCCCGGCGCCCGGCGCGTCCGGGGCGGGGACGCCGCCCCTGCGCCCCCGGTCCTCCGAGACGCTCACAGCTCCGCCTTTCCCGCCGTGCCCGGGACCGCGCGGCCCCCCGCCACACGCACCCGCACGTCCGCGAAGTGCCGCAGGAGAAGTTCGTCGTGGGTCGCCACGACGACGGCGCACCCCTCGGCCCTCAGCCCGCCCAGCAGCTCGACCAGCTCCGTCCACGTCCGGGTGTCCTGGCCGAAGGTCGGCTCGTCCAGGACGAGGACTCCGGGCGCGTGCGAGGGGCCGGAGCTGAGCGCCGTGGCCACCGACAGCCGCCGCTTCTCGCCGCCCGAGAGCGTGTAGGGGTGGGCGTCGGCCAGGCCGGTCAGGCGCAGCCGCTCCAGCAGCTCGTCCACCCGCCGCTCGGTCCCGGCCCCGTCCGCCCCGGCCCGCCGCGGGGCGAACCGCAGCTCGTCCCGCACGGTGCCGGTGACGAACTGGTCCTCCGCGTGCTGGAACACGGTGCCCACGTGGCGGGACAGGAGCCGGGCGGGCCATCGCGCCAGCGGCCGCCGGTCGGCCTCCGCCAGGGGGCCGCGCGGCAGGACCGCGCCCCTGTGGGGTCGGGAGAGCCCCGCCAGCAGGGTCAGCAGCGTGGACTTACCCGCACCGTTGGGGCCGGTCAGGGCGGTCGCCGTACCGGCCGCGACGGAGAGGTCCACCCCCTCCAGCACGGTCCTCCGGGGCGGGGCGCCCGCCCCCAGCTGGAAGGGGGTGCGCGCGGCGACGCCCACCGCCTCGACGCGGGGGCCGCCGCCCGGCGCGGGGGCCGGGCCGGGGGAGGGCTCGTCACCGGGGACCCACACTCCCTGCTCCGCGAGGGAGCGCCCATGCGCGGCGAACACGGCCGCCGGATCGCCGTCGGCGACCACCCCGCCGCCCGGCTCGACGACCACGACCCTGTCCACCAGCCCGACCACGTCGGCGACCCGGTGCTCGACCAGGAGCAGGGTCGCCTCGGTCTCGGCGAGCAGGCGTTCCAGGACACCGCGCACCAGGGCGGCCCCGGCTGGGTCGAGGTTGGCGGTGGGCTCGTCCAGGAGGAGCAGGCGCGGGCGCATGGCGAGCGCGCCGGCGATGACCAGGCGCTGCTTCTCACCGCCCGACAGCGCGCCGGTGGGGTGGCGCCGCCCGTACGGGAAGCCGACCGCGTCGAGCGCGTCGTCCACCCTCGGCCAGATCAGGGCGGGGTCCACCCCCAGGTTCTCCGGTCCGAAGGCGACGTCGTCGCCCGCGCGGGCCATCACCAGCTGCGTCTCCGGGTCCTGCCCGACCAGGCCGACGCCTCCGCGGCCCCGGTCGGCGGGGAGGCCGTCGACCAGCAGCGTCCCCTCCTGGTCGCCGTTGAGGGCGCCGTCGGGGCCGGTGAGTCCGGCGAGGGAGTGCAGCAGGGTGGACTTGCCCGCCCCGGAGGCGCCGAGCAGCAGCACGCGCTCACCGGGCTCGACCGTGAGGTCCACCCCGCGCAGGGCGTACGACTCGCGGCCCGCGTGGCGCCACCCCCAGCCGGACAGCTCGACGCGTGCGCCGCCCCCTCCGGGGGGCCGGAGGGGGGACGGTGCCGCGGGGTGCTCCGCGGTCGCCCCCGAGGGGCCGCGGCGGTCGTGGTCGGCCACGGGTCAGCCCCTGGCCGACGGGAAGGGGGCCAGCGCGCCCGACCTGGCGAGCGCGGTGGTGAGGAGGCGGGCGCCGACGCCCGCGATGACCGCCGAGCTGATCACGACGATGACGCCGTAGACGAGCTGGAAGTGCAGGGGCCAGGTCACGTTGTAGACGAGGTTGTCGCGGACGGCCGGGGAGAGGCCGGCGGCGGCCGCCGCGAGCACGGCCGCGCCCATGCCCCAGCGCCGGTAGCCGAAGGCGAGGAAGACCAGCTCGGGGAGGAGGCCCTGGAGCGTCCCGTCGATGATCACCATGACCCCCCACTGCGTCCCCAGCACCGCCGACACCAGGGAGGCCGCGATCGAGGTGAGCAGTGCCGCGCCGGGCTTGCGGACGACCAGTCCGCCGAGGACGCCGGAGATCAGCCACATTCCGTAGACCGCCGCCTGCGCGGGGGGAAAGCCCACGAAGAGCGGGGTCGTGACCGACCAGACGATGTTCCAGAGCCAGAAGACGACGCCGACGGCGACGCCGATCACGGCCGCAACGACGATGTCGACGGTGCGCCAGCCGCGCAGCCGTCCGAGGACGTCGCGCCAGAATCCGGTACGCCCGGTCTCGGTGCTCATCAGGTGGTGTCCCTTCGTCGGGGTGGACGAGGGCCCATGTGGCCAAGAGCGACGCCGGAGGACGTGCCGCGCGCCGGGTCCGTCCCGGGTGCGCGGGAGCACGCCGCCGGAGACGGGTTCCTACGACTTCCTTCGCTGGCATGACCCAGATCAGGTGTGTAAGGGTCTGCGGCCGGGTGCCGCACTCTCAGCGCTCACGCGCTCCCCTGTCGGTTTCCCTCCATTATGCGTCAACAACGGGGGCCGCGGGGTGTTCCCTCCCCACGGCCCCCGTTTCCGACCCCGTCCGACCGCGCCCGCCGGCGGGCGCGGTCAGGCGTCGCCCTCGTCGTCCCCGCCCTTGGGAGGCGTCGCCGACGGGTTGCCGAACGCCTTCGGCGAGGGGGCGAAGCCCTCGGCCGGCAGGTCGGCCGTGGCCCCGCGCATGGTGGCCTGCCAGATGGGGCCCGGCAGCGTGCCGCCGTAGACGATGCCGTAGTAGCGCCCGCCGATCGTCACGCCCTGGAGCGGGTTCTCCTCGCCTCCGCGCATGTCGCCGACGACCACGGCCGACGCGAGGTTCGGGGTGTAGCCGGCGAACCAGGCGTAGGCGGCGTTGTCGGTGGTGCCGGTCTTGCCCGCGGCGGGGCGGTCGAGGCCGAGGCCGTTGGCGGTGCCGCCCTTGAACGTCTGCTGGAGCAGGTGGTTGACCCCGTCCGCGACGTCGCGCTCGACCCTGCCCTCCTCGCAGTCGGTGCGCGCCTCGACTTCCCGGGTGCCCTCGGCGCCCTCGCGGCCGATCCGCACGGAGACCACCGGGACGGGCTCGCAGTAGGTGCCGCGGGCGGCGAACGTGGCGTACGCGTTGGCGACGGTCAGCGGGGACACCTCCTGGTCCCCCAGGGTGAAGGAGCTCCAGACCCCCAGCGGTTGGCCGTCGGCGCGGTGGATGCCGACCCGCTCGGCCATCTCCGAGGTCTCGCAGAGGCCGACGCGCTTCTGGAGCTGCGCGAAGTAGGTGTTCACGGACCCCTTGGTCGCGCTGATCATGTTGTGCCGGCCGCCGTCGCTCTCCCCGGCGTTGCTCACGCTCCACCCGGACATCACGCCGCCGTCGCAGTTCTCGAGCCCTCCGACCGAGACGCTCTCGGGCGAGGAGAAGCTGGTGCCGTAGCCCAGTCCGGAGTGCAGGGCGGCGGCCAGGGTGAACGTCTTGAACGTCGACCCCGCCTGGTAGCCGAGCGAACCGCCGGCCTCGCTGTCCACCGCCAGGTTGATGGAGGTCGTGCCGAGCGCCTCGTCGTCGAACCCGTAGCGCAGGTTCTGCGCCATGCCCCGGATCCGGCCGGTGCCGGGCTCGACGACGGCCTGGGCGGAGAACTTGGTGGACTCCTCCGCCGGGACGTACCGCTCGATGGCCTCCTCCGCGGCCCGCTGCGTCTCCCCGTCGAGCGTGGTCCGCACGGTGATGCCGCCCTTGGTGAGCGCCTCGTCGCGCTCCCCCTGGAGCTCCCCGAGGATGTCGGAGCCGCGCAGCCAGCGCATGACGAAGTCGCAGAAGAACGGCTGCTCCGAGTGGTAGCAGCTGCCTCCGCGCGGGGTCGGGTCCAGTGCGAGCCCCCGGCTCGCGTACTCCTCGACCTGCGCCGCGTCCAGGTGCCCGGTCGCGCCCATCCGCTCCAGCACCAGGTCGCGGCGCTCGCGCGCGGCCTCGCGGTTGTTGAGCGGGTCGTAGAACGAGGGGCTGCGCACGAGCCCGACGATGGTGGCGGCCTGCGCCGGGTCCAGGTCGGCGGCGGAGACGGAGAAGTACCGCTGGGCCGCCACCTCGATGCCGTACGCCCCCGCCCCGAAGTAGGCGAGGTTGAGGTAGCCCTCCATGATCTCGTCCTTGGTGAGGCGGTCCTCGATGTCGATGGCGTGGCGCAGCTCCAGCAGCTTGCGGCCCAGGGTCTGCTCGCTGGCGCGCTCCACCTCCTCCTCGGTGGAGGCCTGCTCGATGAGCAGGTTCTTGACGTACTGCTGGGTGATGGTGGACCCGCCCTGGGTGTCCCCCTGCGCGGTGCGCATGGCGGCCCTGATCACGCCGCGCAGGTCCAGTCCGGAGTGCTCGTAGAACCGGTCGTCCTCGATCGCCATGAGAGCGGCGGGCACCCACGGGCTGACCGCGTCCAGGGACACCACCTCGCGCTCGCGGTCGGCGACCTCCGCGATCGGGTTGTGGTCGACGTCGGTGAGGAGCACGCGCTCCGCCAGCGGGGAGATCTCCAGGTCGCTGGGGAGGGCCATGAAGGCGGCGGCCGTGTCCCTTCCGATCAGCCCCAGCCCGCCCACCCACGGCATGACCAGCGCGGCGGTCAGGAGACCGGCGACCGCTCCCGTGCCCGTGAGGCGCAGGACGGCGTCCTTGCGGCCTCCGTCCGGGCGGTCGCCGTCACCGGCGCCCCTCCCGTGCTCCACCGCGTCGCCGAGTGCGGTCACGCGCTCCCGGAGCCGGTCCACCAGGGGGAGAACGGCCCGGTCGGCCCACCTCCTCCAGCGCGGCGCCCCGGAGGCGCCTCCGGCGGCCGCGCCGGGCCCGCCGGCCCCCCGGCCACGGCGGCCGGGGCTTCCCGCCTCCCGCGCGTGCCGCGGGGCCCGGCCCCCGTCCTGGCCCCGCTCCCCCTGCGGAGGACCGTCCTGGTTCGGCTCCGTCACGTCGCCCCCCTCGGCCGTGTGACGCCCCGTCCGCGTCGCGCGCGCGGAGACAGGGCACTGCGACCTCCACGCTCGCAGGGGTACCGCAAAGCCCGGGAGGCCGAATCGGGCGTGTCATCGAAAAGCTTGCCCAATCCGCGGCAAAGCGCCCGGCCCCGAAGCACCCGCGGGAGGCCGCGAAACGGGTGCGCGGTCCACTCGTCATCCGGGCGAAACAACCTCGGCGGACGGCGCCCGAGGCGAGCATGCCCGAATTCGCGACAAAAGGGCCCCGGGCGATCATTCCGACACACCCGGATGTCCGGAATACAGCCCGGCGAACCCCGGGTGCATTCGGTGATCCCTACCCAGGACGGCCCGCCACCCAACACGACCGACGAATTTTCCGTCCTTTCACCACAGACCATCAGAAAACAACCACAGAGGCACCTGAATCCCCCGGTTGCTTATGACTGATATGTACGGTTTACCCAGGTGAAACCCGACAAATACCAGGCCCCAAGCCTTCCGGCCAGTGTGATGAGGAACACACAAATTATCCGGCCCCGACACTCCGCCAAACACCACAAGAGGGCAGACGATAGACAGCAGAGGGAACCGAAGCCGTAATCCGGACAGTTTCCGTTCCGGATCTTCGTTAACTCCGTCTTGCGTCGGATTAACAACAGGTTATTTTTACCTGCCATAAACCGCTCGCGCCCAGAAACGCCCGAACCACGACAATTACGGTGTAGCCAGTGATCGGACGCCTGCCCATCCTCGACATCTCTCCAGACAACGACCTCGGTCCGGTGAAAGCAGTTCCCGGGGAACGCTTCACCGTGGGGGCGACGGTCATCCGGGAGGGCCACGACTCCCTCGCCGCAGGGGTCGTCGTGTACTCCCCCCGGGGCCGCCGCGAACGCCTCGTGCCCATGCGCGAGCACGCGCCCGGCACCGACCGCTACGAGGCCGAGATCAGCCTCCCCTCCGAGGGGACGTGGTCCTTCTCGGTCGAGGCGTGGACCGATCCCTTCACCACCTGGCACCGCGTCGCCCGGGTCAAACTCCCCCTGGGCCAGGACACCGGGCCCGTACTGGAGGAGGGGGCCCGGCTGCTCGCACGCGCCGGCCGGCGCGTGCCCCGCAACCCCGCCCTCACCAGGGCGGCCGAGGTCCTGAGGGACGCCTCGGCGGACCCGCTGGACCGCTTCGCCGCGGCGATCACCCCCGAGGTCCTGGACGGGATGGAACGCCACCCGATCCGCGAGCTGGTCACCAGGTCCGGGCGCACCGGGGTCGTCGTCCACCGCGAGCGGGCGCTCTTCGGCTCCTGGTACGAGTTCTTCCCCAGGTCCGAGGGAGCCCAGGTCGACACGGCCCCCGGGCAGGAGCGCTCGGGGACCTTCGCCTCCGCCGCCAAACGCCTGCCCGCCATCGCCGGCATGGGCTTCGACGTCGTCTACCTGCCCCCCGTCCACCCGATCGGCACGAGCCACCGCAAGGGCGCCAACAACGCCCTGTCCGCCGGTCCCGGCGAGCCCGGCTCGGTGTGGGCGGTCGGGTCCGCCGCGGGGGGCCACGACGCCGTCCACCCGGACCTGGGCACGCTCGCCGACTTCGACGCGTTCGTCGGCGAGGCCGCCGAGCACGGCCTGGAGATCGCCCTCGACCTGGCCCTCCAGTGCTCCCCCGACCACCCGTGGGTCACCGAGCACCCCGAGTGGTTCACCACCCGGGCCGACGGCTCCATCGCCTACGCGGAGAACCCGCCCAAGAAGTACCAGGACATCTACCCCCTCGACTTCGACAACGACTTCGAGGGCCTGTACACGGAGATCCGGCGCGTCGTCCAGCACTGGATCGACCACGGGGTCCGGATCTTCCGGGTCGACAACCCCCACACCAAACCGGTCGCCTTCTGGGAGCGGCTGCTCGCCGACGTGGCCCGGGAGCACCCCGACGTGCTCTTCCTCGCCGAGGCCTTCACCCGCCCCGCCATGATGCGCACCCTGGCCAAGGTCGGGTTCCACCAGTCCTACACCTACTTCACCTGGCGCAACGGCAAGGAAGAGATCACCGACTACCTCACCGAGCTCACCGGGGAGACCGCCCACTACCTGCGCCCCAACCTCTTCCCCTGCACCCCGGACATCCTCAACGCCTACCTCCAGCACGGCGGACGGCCCGCCTTCGAGGTCCGCGCGGTGCTGGCGGCGCTGCTCTCCCCCTCCTGGGGCGTCTACTCCGGCTTCGAGCTGTGCGAGAACACCCCGGCGGCCCCGGGCAGCGAGGAGTACCTGGACTCGGAGAAGTTCCAGTACCGGCCCCGCGACTGGGCCGCGGCCGAGGCCGCCGGGGAGTCCATCAGCGGGCTCATCACGCGGCTCAACGGGCTGCGCCGCTCGCATCCGGCCCTGCGGGAGCTGCGCAACCTGCGCTTCCACCACGTCGACCGGCCCGAGCTGATCTGTTTCTCCAAGCACCGGCCCGGAGCGGGGCCCGGCGACCCCGACGACGCCGTCATCGCCGTCGTCAACCTCGACCCGCACCACGCCCACGAGGCGACCGTGCACCTGGATCTGCCGTCCATCGGCCACACGTGGGAGGAGGAACTCGAGGTGACCGACGAACTGACCGGTCGTTCCTACACCTGGGGCGCGGACAACTACGTCCGCCTCGACCCCGCGACCGGGCCGGCGCACGTGTTCACCGTCAACGGCAGATAGCGGCCCCGGACCACGGACCGGGGCCGGCGGGCCACCCCCGCCGGCCCCCGCCCGTGCCCGGAACGCCCGTTGACCCGATGTCGAACATTCTTGGTGGGGAGCAGCAGATGAGCAAAGACGAGCACGGCCCCGGCGGACGCGTACACGCCGAACACGGTCCGCTCGCCCCGGCCACCGGGGCCGCCACCGGCCCGCTCATGTCCTCCGGCGGCACCGGTGACCCCTACTGGTACAAGCACGCCGTCTTCTACGAGGTACTCGCCCGGGGGTTCTTCGACTCCAACGGCGACGGCACCGGCGACCTCGCGGGGCTGGTGCAGAAACTGGACTACCTCCAGTGGCTCGGCATCGACTGCCTCTGGCTGCTGCCGATGTACGAGTCCCCTCTGCGCGACGGCGGATACGACATCTCGGACTACTTCAAGATCCTCCCCGAGTTCGGCCGCACCGCCGACTTCGTGGAACTCCTCGACGAGGCGCACCGCCGCGGCATCCGCGTCATCACCGACCTCGTCATGAACCACACCAGCGACCAGCACCCGTGGTTCAAGGCCTCCCGGGAGGACCCCGACGGTCCGTACGGGGACTTCTACGTGTGGTCGGACACCGACGACCGCTACGACGGGGCCCGCGTCATCTTCGTCGACACCGAGACCTCCAACTGGTCCTACGACGAGGTGCGGGGCCAGTACTACTGGCACCGCTTCTTCTCCCACCAGCCGGACCTCAACTTCGAGAACCCCGCCGTCCAGGAGGCCATCCTGGAGGTTCTGCGCTACTGGCTGGACCTGGGCATCGACGGGTTCCGCCTGGACGCCGTGCCCTACCTGTACGAGCGCGAGGGCACCAACTGCGAGAACCTCAAGGAGACGCACGAGTTCCTCAAGCGCGTGCGCGCCGAGGTGGACCGGCTCTACCCCGACCGCGTGCTGCTGAGCGAGGCCAACCAGTGGCCCTCCGAGGTCGTCGACTACTTCGGCGACTTCGGGTCCGGCGGCGACGAGTGCCACATGAACTTCCACTTCCCGCTGATGCCGCGCATGTTCATGGCGGTCAGGCAGGAGCAGCGGTTCCCGATCTCGGAGATCCTCGCCCAGACCCCGCCCATCCCGCGGAACTGCCAGTGGGCGATCTTCCTGCGCAACCACGACGAGCTGACCCTGGAGATGGTCACCGACGAGGAACGCGACTACATGTACGCCGAATACGCCAGGGAACCCCGCATGCGCGCCAACGTGGGGATCCGGCGGCGGCTCGCGCCCCTCCTGGACAACGACCGCAACCAGATCGAGCTGTTCACCGCGCTGCTGCTGTCCCTGCCGGGCTCGCCCGTCCTCTACTACGGCGACGAGATCGGCATGGGCGACAACATCTGGCTGGGCGACCGCGACGCCGTGCGCACGCCCATGCAGTGGAGCTCGGACCGCAACGCCGGGTTCTCCAAGGGCGACCCGGCCCGCCTGTACCTGCCGTTGATCATGGATCCGGTCTACGGCTACCAGGCGCTCAACGTGGAGGCCCAGCGCGACAACCCCGGCTCGCTGCTCCACTGGACCCGCCGGATGATCCAGATCCGCAAGCGCCACCCCGTGTTCGGCACCGGGGAGTTCACCGAGCTGAACGCCACCAACCCCGGCGTCCTGGCGTTCATCCGCGAGCACGGCGACGACCGCATGCTCTGTGTGAACAACCTGTCGAGGTTCCCGCAGCCCGTCGAGCTGGACCTGTCCCGCTACGCCGGGGTCAGCCCGGTGGAGTGCGTGGGGGGCGTGCGCTTCCCCGAGATCGGGGAACTGCCGTACCTGCTCACCCTGCCCGGCCACGGCTTCTACTGGTTCCAGCTCCCCGCGGACCACGAGCCGGCGGGAACGGACGGTGAACGGGACGGGCTGCCCTCCTACGGCCTTCCGGCCGCCGGGGTCAGCGTGCGCACCGCCTTCGACGCCGCCGGACGCCCGGCGGACCCGCCCGGCGCGGAGCGCCGCGCCACAGCCACCACGACGTCCAGCGCCCCGGCCGGTACCGTGCCCGCGCTCCGCGACGGCGCGCCCGGGACCCCCGCCCGGCCCGCCGCCGAACCGGCCGCCCCCGGCCCGGTACCGGAGCCGACGGACCGGGGCGGTGGCGGGAAGGGAAACGGTCCTCTCTGACATGTCCCAACTCGAAGAGCTCCTGGCAGCCTGGCTGCCCCGGCAGCGCTGGTTCTCCGGCAAGGGGATCCCCATCCAGCAGATCCGGATCGAGAGCAGACACACCCTGGTGACCACGGGACCGGACGGCCCCGGCCTCGACGTCCTCGTCGTGCGGACCGGCCAGCGCGGGCGCAGCTCCCGCTACCAGGTGCTCCTGGGCTCGCGTCCGCCGGGCTCCCTGCCGCCGGACCTGGCCCGTGCAGCCATCGGCGTGTGCCGGGCCGCCTGCGGGAGGCCGAAGGCGGTCTACGACGCGGCCCACGACGCACAGCTGACCGGTCTCCTCCTGGAGCGGTTCGCGCTGCCCGCGGCCCCCGGCCTCTCCGGGCAGGTCCGGTTCCGGACCCTGCCCGGGGAGCGGATCCGCACCGGTTCGCCCGGGCGGATGCTCACGGGGGAGCAGTCCAACACGTCGCTGGTCTTCGGACAGGACTACGTCCTGAAGACCTTCCGCAGACTCTGGCCGGGCCCCAACCCGGACCTGGAGCTCAACATGGCGCTGTCCGGGTCCCCGTACGCGGCCCGGCCGTGCGGGTGGATCGAGGCCGACCTGCCCGGGTACGCGACGCCCACGACCCTGGCCATGCTGCAGACGTTCATCCCGCAGGCCGCGGACGGGTGGGTGCTCGCCACCGCCGGCGCGCGCGCCCTGCTGGAGGGGGCGGGAACCGACCGCGAGAGCGCCTTCGCGGGGGAGGCGGCGCGGCTGGGACGCACCACCGCCCGGGTCCACCGGTCGCTCGCGGGGGCCCTGCCCACGGACGTGCTCTCCCCGGCGGGGGCCGGGGAGCTGGCGCAGGCCATGGTGGAGCGGCTGGCGACGGCCGGCGCCGAGGTACCGGAGCTGGCCGAGCACGCTCCCCGTGTGATGGCGGCCTACGCCGACTTCGCCGAGGTGGACGAGCCCCTGCCGATCCAGCGCATCCACGGCGACTACCACCTCGGCCAGGTCGTCCGCACCGGGGAGGGGTGGGTGCTCCTCGACTTCGAGGGCGAGCCCACCATGCCGGTCCGGGACCGCCGGCGCCTGTCCAGCCCCCTGAGGGACGTGGCGGGGATGCTCCGCTCCTTCGACTACGCGGCCGGGTTCCTGCTGGTGGGGCACCCGGACGACCCCGAACTGGAGTGGGCCGCCCGCGCCTGGGCCCGGAACAACCGGGAGGCCTTCTGCCGCGGCTACGCGGACGGGGGCGGACCTGACCCGGACAAGCACCTGGCGGTGCTGCGGGCGTTCGAGTTCGACAAGGCCGTGTACGAGGTCCTGTACGAGGCCCGGAACCGGCCGAACTGGCTGCGGGTGCCGCTGGAGTCCATCGCCGCCGCGGCCGCGGCGCCGCCCGTGCCCGGATAGCCCGGGGCGGCCCCTCCCGTTCGGGGGGACCGCCCGCACACACGACCACGACCCGTGACGACCGACCGCAACGAGCACTACGGAGCCGTATGACCTCGGCCGACAGCACACCCGCCGCCGCGAAGACGGGGACCTCCGCGAAGACCGCGGGGACCGCCGCCCCGAAGGGGACCGCGGCGGCGAGGACCACCACAGGGAAGGCCGGAAAGGCCGCGTCCGGGACGGGGAGGACTGCGGGGGCGGCGAAGGCCGCCGCGCGCGTCCCCGCGGCCGGGGCCCCCTCCTCCGCGGGGCCGGAGCCCTCCGGCGGGAGGCCCGCACCGGGGAACCGGGGGACGAAGGCCGCCGGGAAGGGCACGGGGAGGGTCCCCGCGAAGGCGGCCCGCGGGCCCGGGACCGGGGCTCCCGCCGCCCGGCGGAGGGCCGCCGTGCCGGACCCCGCACTCCCGTCGGCCCTGGACCGGCTGGTCGAGGGCCGCCACCACGACCCGCACTCCCTGCTCGGCCCGCACGCCGAGGGCCGCGGGACCGTGCTGCGGGCCCTGCGCCCCGGCGCGCTGGACGTGCACGCCGTGCTCCGGGACGGCTCCCGGGTGCGCCTCGAACACCTGCACCGCGGGGTCTTCTCCGGCGAGGTGTCCGGGAAGGGGCTCGGGTCCCCGCCCGACTACCGGATCGCGGCCCGCTACGCCGAGGGGGCCGCCGAGCACGTGGCCGCCGACCCGTACCGGTTCGCCCCGACCCTGGGCGAGCTCGACCTGCACCTGATCGGCGAGGGCCGCCACGAGGAGCTGTGGAACGCCCTCGGCGCGCACACCCGGGTCGAGGACACCCCCATCGGCGAGGTGCCCGGCACGGGGTTCGCCGTGTGGGCGCCGGACGCGCGCGGCGTCCGCGTGATCGGCGACTTCAACCACTGGGACGGCGTCGGATCCCCGATGCGCAGCCTGGGCTCCTCCGGTGTGTGGGAGCTGTTCCTGCCCGGGGTGGGCGACGGAGCCCTGTACAAGTTCCAGGTCCTCGGCTCGGACGGGCACTGGCGGGACAAGGCCGACCCGATGGCGCGCCGCACGCAGGTGCCGCCGGCCACCGCGTCGGTGGTCACCACGTCGTCGTACTCCTGGGGGGACCAGGCGTGGACGGCCGAGCGCAAGGGGGTGGAGCAGCACCGGGCCCCGATGAGCGTGTACGAGGTGCACCTGGGCTCCTGGCGCCCGGGCCTGGGCTACGTCGAGCTGGCCGAGCAGCTGGTCGCGTACGTGACCGACCTGGGGTTCACGCACGTGGAGTTCCTACCGGTCACGGCGCACCCGTTCGACGGCTCCTGGGGCTACCAGGTGACGTCGTACTACGCGCCCACGCCGCGCTTCGGGTCGCCGGACGAGTTCCGGTACCTGGTGGACTCCCTGCACCGGGCCGGGGTGGGCGTGCTCCTGGACTGGGTGCCCGCGCACTTCCCCAAGGACGACTGGGCTCTCGCCCGGTTCGACGGGACCGCGCTGTACGAGCACCCGGACCCGCGGCGGGGCGAGCACCCCGACTGGGGCACGCTGATCTTCAACTACGGGCGGACCGAGGTGCGCAACTTCCTCGTCGCCAACGCCCTGTACTGGCTGGAGGAGTTCCACGTCGACGGCCTCCGCGTGGACGCGGTGGCCTCGATGATCTACCTGGACTACTCCCGCGACTCCGGCGCCTGGGAGCCCAACGTGTTCGGCGGGCGGGAGAACCTGGAGGCGATCGGGTTCCTCAAGGAGCTCAACACCACGGTGTACCGGCGCAACCCGCACGTCGCGATGATCGCCGAGGAGTCCACGGCGTACACGGGCGTGACGACCCCGGTGGACCGCGGAGGGCTCGGCTTCGGGTTCAAGTGGAACATGGGGTGGATGCACGACACCCTGGAGTACGTCAAGAAGGAACCGGTCCACCGCAAGTACCACCACGGCGACGTCACGTTCGCGATGGTCTACGCGTACAGCGAGAACTACGTGCTGCCCCTGTCCCACGACGAGGTGGTGCACGGCAAGCGTTCGCTGTTCAACAAGCCGCCCGGCGACGAGTGGCAGCGCTCGGCGACCCTGAGGGCGCTCCTCGCCTTCATGTGGTCGCACCCCGGCAAGCAGCTCCTGTTCATGGGCGGGGAGATCGCCCAGGGGGACGAGTGGTCGCACGAGGAGGGCGTGCCGTGGTGGCTCCTCCAGTTCGAGCACCACGCGGGCGTCCAGCGCCTGGTCAAGACCCTGAACGACCTCTACCGGCCCAGGGCGGCGCTGTGGTCCCGGGACACCGACCCCGCGGGGTTCCGGTGGCTGGACGGCGGCGACCACGAGGGCAACACGCTCTCGTACCTGCGCCACGGGGACGACGGCTCGGTGCTGGCCTGCGCGGTCAACTTCTCGCCCGTGCCCCGTGGGGACCGGCGGATCGGCCTGCCGTCCGGCGGCCGCTGGAACGCGGTCCTCAACACCGACGAGACGAGGTTCGGCGGCTCCGGGCACGCCGCCCCGGCGCACGTCGACGCCGAGCCGACCCCGTGGCACGGCCAGCCGCACTCGGCGCCGATCACCCTCCCGCCCCTGGGAGCGGTCTGGTTCGAGCCCGAGCGGTAGGCGCGCGCCGGCTCCGCCGAACGGCCCCGGCCGCCCGTGGGGGCGGCCGGGGCCCGGCCTCGCCCGCCACACGGGTCCGACACGTCGCGGCGGCCGTCCGGGGCCGCCGACGACCGCCCTTCCGCGCACACCCGCCGTGACCCGCACGGCCCCGCCCCCGAGCGCCCCGCGACCGACCAGGCGCGACACCCGAACCTCCGGCCACTGTGCGTGACTCCATGGCCGCCCTCTCCCGTCCGGCATGACAGAGGATCATCGGATCTTGCGACTGCCTGGACAACAGGGCGGGAGAATATGTCCGGAACGACACCTTCACTCTGATCCGCCGACGTGCTTTTGTGTCCCCCATCACAGGCACGAGCGTTGGGATCGCCCATGACCGACAAGCGCCAGAACTTCGTCCGGGTCCTGGGAAGGGGTGACGTGCTCGCGCTCGGCTTCGGCGCGATGATCGGCTTCGGCTGGATCGTGCTCGTCGGCGACTTCATCGGCGCGGCGGGCAGCCTCGGCGCCGCCCTCGCCTTCGTCATCGGCGGCGTCGTCATGGCCTTCGTCGGCCTCACCTACGCCGAACTCGTCTCCGCGATGCCCCACGCGGGCGGCGAGCACCACTACGCCATGCGCGCCATCGGTCCCAGGGGCGCCTTCGCCGCCTCCTGGGCCATGGTCCTGGGCTACGTGTCCGTGGTCGCCTTCGAGGCCGTCGCCGTCCCCCAGACCCTCGTCTACCTCTTCCCCGGCATGGGCGTCGGGCACCTGTGGACCGTCGCGGGATACGACGTGCACGCCGACCTCGTCGCCGTGGGCGTCGTCGTCGCCGTGCTGATGACGGCGGTCAACTACGTCGGCATCAGGCCGGCCAGCGCCTTCCAGGTCGTGGCCGTGCTGTTCCTGGTCGCCGTCGGCGCGGTCATGCTCACCGGGTCGTTCGTCGGCGGCTCCGCCGAGAACATGGAACCCCTGTTCACCGGCGGCGTCCCCGGCGTGTTCGTGGTGCTGGTGGCGGTCCCGTTCCTGTTCGTCGGCTTCGACGTCATCCCCCAGTCCGCCTCCGAGATCAGGATCCCGCACCGCATGGTCGGCACGCTGCTGGTGGTCTCCGTGTTCTGCGCGACCGCCTGGTACGTGATGGTCGTGCTCACCGCCGGCGCCGGGCTGTCCGCCGCCGAGCTCTCCGCGTCCGAACTGGCCTCCGCCGACTCCGTCGCCGCCCTGTGGGGCAGTGACGCCATGGGCGACCTGCTCGTCCTCGGCGGCATCGCCGGACTGCTGACCAGCTGGAACGCCTTCCTCATCGGGGGCAGCCGCCTCGTCTTCGCCATGGCGGGGGCCCGGATGCTCCCGGCCTGGTTCGGCCACCTGCACCCGCGCTTCCGCACGCCCTCCAACGCCGTCCTGTTCATCGGGGCGCTGTCCCTGGCGGCCCCGTTCTTCGGCCGCCCGATGCTCGTCTGGCTCACCAACGCGGGCGGCATGAACATCGTCGCCGCCTACATGCTGGTGGTCGTGAGCTTCCTGGTGCTGCGCCGTCGCGACCCCGCCATGGAGCGGCCCTTCACCGTCCCGGCCGGTGTGCCGGTCGGCGTGACCGCCCTCGTCCTGTCCTTCGGGCTGTTCCTGCTGTACCTGCCCGGCATGCCCGCCGCTCTGGGCTGGCCCCACGAGTGGCTCATGGTCGCCCTGTGGTGGGCGGCGGGCGCCGCGCTCCTGTGGCGCCTCCCCCGGATCGCCCCCGGCGCGGACGCCGAGCGCCGCCTGGTCGAGGCGATGGACGCCCGCGCCGGCGCTCCCCGCACATGAGGACGCGGTCCTCCCGGCCGGGAGGACCGCGTGCCGGGTCCGGCGGCGCCCCGTCGCGGTTCAGGCCCCGCGCCCGTGCCACGCGGTCAGCCGGGAGACGGCCTCGTCCAGGACCTCGTCCCTCTTGCAGAACGCGAAGCGGAGCAGGTGCGCCCCCTCCTCCTGGTGGTCGTAGAACACCTGGGCGGGCACCGCCGCGACACCGGCCCCGGCGGGCAGGGCCCTCGCCACGTCGAGCCCGCTGCCGAACCCGAGGGGGCGGATGTCGGCCATCACGAAGTAGGTGCCCTCGGACACGTTCACCTCGAACCCGGCGGCGGCCAGGCCCGACGCGAGGCGGTCGCGCTTGCCCTGGAGGGCCGCGCGCTGGGCCGCCACCCACTCCCACTCGCCGTCGATCGCGTCCGCCACCGCCAGCTGCAGCGCGCCGTTGGCGGAGAAGGTCAAGAACTGGTTGACCGTGCGCACCGCGCTGACCAGCGGCTCCGGTCCCATCACCCAGCCGGTCTTCCAGCCGGTGACGGCGAACATCTTGCCCACCGAGGACACCGACACCGTGCGCTCCCGCATACCCGGGAGGGTCGCCAGCGGCACGTGCGGCCTGCCGTCGAAGGTCAGGAACTCGTACACCTCGTCGGTGAACGCGATCAGGTCGTGCTCCCGGCACACCCGCGCGATCTCCTCCAGCTCGTCGGGGGTGAAGACCGTGCCGGTGGGGTTGTGCGGCGAGTTCACCAGCACCATGCGGGTACGGGGCCCCACGGCGGCGCGCAGCTCCTCCGGGTCGAAGGTGAACCGCCCCGAGACGGCGTCGGGGCGCAGCGTCACCGACCTGCGCACACCCCCGGCCAGGGTGATCATCGCGGCGTAGGAGTCGTACATCGGCTCGAAGACGATCACCTCGTCGCCGCGCTCCACCAGGGCGAGCATCGCGGCGGCGATGCCGGCTGTAGCCCCGACCGTGATGTAGACCTCGCTGTCGGGATCCAGTTCGATGCCGTAGTGGCGGGCCCGGTACCGGCTCACCGCCTGCCGCAGCTCCGGCCTCCCCGGCCCCGGGGGGTACTGGTTCACCCCCTCCAGGACACGGCGGGAGGCGCCCTCCAGCAGGGAGCGGGGACCGTCGGTGTCGGGGAAACCCTGTCCCAGGTTGACCGACCCGGTCTCCATGGCCAGGCGCGTCATCTCGGCGAAGATCGTCTCGCCGTACACGCGCATTCGTTCGATCAGCGGTTCTTCCACCCGACGAGCGTATCCACACGCCCCGCCACCGGCCACTCCCGACCGGGGACGCCGAGGGGGCGGACCCCCCGGGTCCGCCCCCTCGACACGGTCCTCCGTGCCTCCCCTAGAGGAGGAGGCTGAGCACGATCCACACCACGGGACCCGCGATGAGGAGCGAGTCCAGCCGGTCCATCAGTCCGCCGTGGCCCGGCATGAACCGGCCCATGTCCTTGACCCCCAGGTCGCGCTTGAACAGCGACTCGATGAGGTCCCCGACCGTCGCGGCGAGCACGACGGCCAGACCCAGGACCGCGCCGACCCACCAGGGGCCGTCCAGCATCAGCGTCACGCACAGGGCGCCGGCGACCGCGCACCCCACCACGGAGCCGCCGAAGCCCTCCCAGGTCTTGTTCGGGCTGATCACCGGCGCCATCTTGTGCCGGCCCAGCATGATCCCTGCGAAGTAGCCGCCGATGTCGCTGGAGATCGTCACCACGATGAACGTCACCAGCCGGTACTGGCCGTCCTCGGGATGCGAGACGAGCAGCAGCCACGTGCCCAGGAGGAACGGCAGGTACACCAGGGTGAACAGGTTCGCCGAGGCGTCGGCGACGAACCCGTCCGCCCCGCCGCGCAGCCGCCACACCAGCACGATGATCGCGGTCAGGGCGGTGGTCCCCGCCAGCCACTCGGTCCCCCCGAAGTAGGCGGCCACCTGCATGGCGACGCCGCCCACGGCCAGGGGTACGAGGGCGAGGGTCGTGCCCTTGCCCGCGAACGCCCGGTTGAGCTCCCGCAGCCCGATCAGCACCCCCAGGGAGGTGATGATCGTGAACAGCTGGGGCAGGGGGAAGATGGAGAAGAAGACGAGAGCGCCCAGGACGCACCCGCTCGCGATGGCCACCGGGAGGTTGCGGCCGGTCTTGACCGGCTCGCCCCCCGGCTTGTGCAGCACGAAGCGCTGGCCGGCCCTGTCGGGATCGTCCTGCGGTCCCGCGTCGGGTCTGTGCTCCGGTGAGTGGTCATCGCCTCCGGAGCCGCTGGAAGAAGTCGTCACCGGCTAGACCTCGAGCAGTTCGGCTTCCTTGTGCTTCAGCACCTCGTCGATGGCCGCGACGTACTTCTGGGAGAGCTCGTCCAGCTCGGCCTGGGCGCGGTGCGCCTCGTCCTCGCCCAGCTCGCCCGACTTCACGGCCTTCTCGAAGGTGTCCTTGGCACGGCGGCGGACGTTGCGGATCGAGACCTTGGAGTCCTCGGCCTTGGTCCGCGCGACCTTCACGTACTCCTTGCGGCGCTCCTCGGACAGGTCCGGGAACACCACGCGGATGACCTGGCCGTCGTCGGACGGGTTCACCCCGAGGTCGCTGTTGCGGATGGCGTTGATGATGTCGGTGCGCGAGTTGACGTCGAACGGGGAGATGACCACCATGCGCGGCTCCGGAACCGAGAAGGAGGCCAGCTGGTTGATCGGCGTCCGGGCACCGTAGTAGTCGACGGTGATCTTGTTGAACGTGGCCGGGGTGGGACGGCCCGTGCGGATCGTCGCGAAGTCCTCCTTCGCGACGGTCACGGCCTTCTCCATCTTCTCCTCGGCCTCGAGGAGGGTCTCTTCGGTCATGTGGCGCTCCCGGTTCTCGGCTGTGGTGTTCGTGGCTTCTTGGCGGCCCTGGGGCCGGTGTCAGGCGGTGGTCGGCCCCACGATGGTGCCGATCTTCTCACCCCGGACCGCGCGCAGGATGTTGCCCTGGCTCATCAGGTCGAACACCACGATGGGCATCCCGTTGTCCATGCAGAGGCTGACCGCCGTGGCGTCCATGACCTTGAGGCCCTTCGTGAGGACCTCGTTGTAGTTCAGCTTGTCGAACTTGACCGCGTCCGGGTTGCGCTGCGGGTCGGAGTCGTAGACCCCGTCGACCTGGGTGCCCTTGAGGACGGCCTGCGCGCCGATCTCCAGTGCGCGCTGGGCGGCGGTGGTGTCGGTGGAGAAGAACGGGGCGCCGAGACCGGCGCCGAAGATGACCACGCGGCCCTTCTCCAGGTGGCGGATGGCGCGGCGCGGGATGTAGGCCTCCGCGACCTGGCTCATGTGGATGGCGGTCTGCACCCGGGTGTCCACACCGAGCCGCTCCAGGAAGTCCTGGAGGGCGAGGCAGTTGATGACGGTGCCGAGCATGCCCATGTAGTCGGCGCGTCCGCGCTCGATGCCGCCCTCGGTGAGCTGCGCGCCGCGGAACATGTTGCCGCCGCCGACGACCACGGCGACCTGGATGCCCTCGGAGACCGCCTCGGCGATGGACTCCGCCACGTACTGCACGACCTCGGGATCGATGCCCAGTCCGCCCCCGCCGGCGAACGCCTCCCCGGAGAGTTTGAGCATCACGCGCTTCCAACCGGAATCGTGCATCGCCGGTTCGGTGATCGTCGCTTCGTTCACGGCCTGTGGCCTCCCTTGTCGTCCCCGAGTGGCACAGGGTCCCCCGAGTGTTCCTGCTGAGGGCGGACAGGGAGCGCGTGCTCCGAAATCCGCCCATATCCACCGAAGGTGCCGGGGAGTAGTCTCCCCGGCACCTCCATCATCTCAAAGCTCTTAGGCCTGGCCGACCTTGAAGCGGACGAAGCGCTTGACGGTCACGCCGGCCTCGTCGACGACCTTCTGGACGGACTTCTTGTTCTCCTTGACGAACGGCTGGCCGAGCAGCGTCACGTCCTTGAAGAAACCGTTGAGGCGGCCTTCCACGATCTTGGGGATGGCCTGCTCGGGCTTCCCCTCCTCGCGGGTGGTCTGCTCGGCGATGCGGCGCTCGTTCTCCACGACCTCGGCGGGGACGTCGTCCTTGCCGATGTACTGCGGGGCGAGGGCGGCGATCTGCTGGGCGAGGTCCTTGCCGACCTCGGCGTCGGCCTTGTCCAGCTCGACCAGGACGCCCATGGTCGGGGGCAGGTCCGGGTCGGACTTGTGCAGGTAGCTGGCGACGTAGACGCCGTCGAACTTGGCGAAGCGGCGGAACTCCAGCTTCTCACCGATCACGGCGCCCTTGCCCTCGATGAAGGTCTGGAGGCTCGTGCCCGGCTCGATCTCGGAGGCGGCCACGGTCGCGAGGTCGTCGCTCTCGTGCGCGGCGACGAAGTCCGCGACCTGGTTGGCCAGCGCGATGAACTGGTCGTTCTTCGCGACGAAGTCGGTCTCGCAGTTGAGCTCGATGAGGGTCGCCTTGCCCTCGGAGTCCTGCTTGAGGACGACCATGCCCTGGGCGGCAGTGCGCTCCGCGCGCTTGCCGACGTCCTTGGCACCCTTGACGCGCAGGGCCTCGACGGCCTTGTCGATGTCGCCGTCGGCCTCGGTCAGGGCCTTCTTGCAGGCCATCATGCCCGCGCCGGTCATGTCGCGCAGCTTCTTGACGTCCGCGGCGGTGAAGTTCGCCATGACTGTTCTCGGATTCCCTTGGAGTGGAGAGTCTGTTCGGAAAGAGGAGCGGAGCCTGGACGTGCACCCCCGGTGCCGCCCCGCCCGGAGGCGGGGCGGCACCGGGGGTGTTCCGTCGTCCCTGGGACCGCTGACTACTCGGCGGAGCCCTCGGTGGACTCCTGCGCCGGGGCCTCGGCCGGGGCCTCAGCCGGAGCCTCGGACTCGATCGCGGCCTCGACCTCGGGCTTCGGGGTCTCGACCGGGGCCTCGGTCAGCTCCTTGTCGACCTCGGGGGCGTCCGCGTCCGCGGCCGGGGCGGCCTCGGTCTCGGTCTTGCCCTCCAGGAGCTCGCGCTCCCACTCGGCCAGGGGCTCCTCGGCGGCCTTCTGCTCGCCCGTGCCCTCGGAGGCGCCGGAACGGGCCATGAGGCCGTCGGCCACGGCGTCGGCGATCACGCGGGTCAGCAGGCTGACCGAGCGGATGGCGTCGTCGTTGCCCGGGATCGGGTAGTCGACCTCGTCCGGGTCGCAGTTGGTGTCGAGGATCGCGACGACCGGGATGTTCAGCTTGCGAGCCTCGCTGATCGCGATGTGCTCCTTCTTGGTGTCCACGATCCAGACCGCGCTGGGCACGCGGGACATGTCGCGGATACCGCCGAGGGTGCGCTCCAGCTTCTCCTTCTCACGGCGAAGGTTGAGGAGCTCCTTCTTCGTGAGCGCGGAGCCGGCGACGTCGTCGAAGTCGATCTCCTCCAGCTCCTTGAGGCGCTGGAGCCGCTTGTGGACGGTGGAGAAGTTGGTGAGCATGCCGCCCAGCCAGCGCTGGTTGACGAAGGGCATGCCGACACGACGAGCCTGCTCGTCGATGGCCTCCTGCGCCTGCTTCTTGGTACCGACGAACAGGACGGTGCCGCCGTGGGCGACCGTCTGCTTGACGAACTCGTAGGCGCGGTCGATGTGCGCCAGCGACTTCTGGAGGTCGATGATGTAGATGCCGTTGCGCTCCGTGAGGATGAAGCGCTTCATCTTCGGGTTCCAGCGACGGGTCTGGTGCCCGAAGTGGACGCCGCTCTCCAGGAGCTGGCGAGTCGTCACGACTGTGGCCATGACTGGTCCTCCTTGCGGTGGCGGAGAGAGTCTCTCCGCCGTCGGTTGTGCCTGACGCCCCGGCCGCACCGCCATCCCGCCGAAGCGGGGTGGACCGTAGGTACGACCCCTCCGTGAGGAGGCGCGTGGACGTGCGTATTGTGATCGGCCCGACGGGCCACGGACGATTCTATCCTCAGCCGGGCACACACCGGACCTGTGCTGCGCCTACGAGTGACCCCGCGCCCCCGTCCGGCGCCCCGGGGCCGGGGTTGTCCACAGTTGCCGGCAAGCCCCTGGCGGCCCCCGTCCCCCTCCCCGACCCTGGAGGCATGGACCTCTCCCACCTCCTGCTCCCGCTGCTGTTCGCCTCGCTCCTGTGGTCGCCCGCCGCCCCCGCGGCGGGGGACACCGGCTGGCGCTGGCCCCTCTCCCCGGCCCCCGGGGTGCTGCGCCCCTTCGACCCTCCCGAGCAGCGCTGGCTCCCGGGGCACCTGGGCGCGGACCTGGCCGCCGAGCCCGGGCAGGAGGTGTACGCCGCGGGTTCCGGCCGGGTGCGCTTCGCCGGCACGGTGGCCGGGACACCCCTGGTCAGCGTCGCCCACGGGGACCTCCGCACCACCTACCTCCCGGTGGAGTCCGACCTGGCGCGCGGCGACCCTGTCTCCGCCGGGGACCTCCTCGGCGTCCTGGCCGCCGCCCCACCCCACTGCCGCGACCGCCCCTGCCTGCACTGGGGCCTGCTCCGCGGCGACGACTACCTCGACCCGCTCGGCCTGCTCGGCCTCGGCGAGGTCCGGCTCCTTCCCCTCGGTCCGGCCCGGGCCGGACCCCCGCCGGCCCGGTGGCCCCGTGCGGCCGGCGCCCTTCACTCCTGCCGCCTCCGCTCCGGCGGTGCGGCCCCGGGGACACGGGTCGGGCGCGGGCGCGCGTCCCGGAGGCGCTCCCGGCCCGGCGGGCGCGGAGTGGCGGATTTCGCACCGGCCGGCGCCCCTGGGCCCCTGGAAAGGGGGCGGTCCCGCGAGTCGGCCGGAGGCGAAGGAGCGCGGCAGCCGTCCCGCACCCGCCGGTGGGCCCCGGGGAGGCGCGCCCCGGAGACGGGCAGAGGACTCTCCGCCCGCGCGCGGATGCGATCGCCGGGGTGATGAGGGCGGGCACGGCCGGGACGCAGCCTCCGCCCGCACGCGGGTGCGGCCGACGGACACGGTGGTCCGCTCAGGCGCGGGGGTGGGCCCGGCGGTAGGTGTCGCGCAGGCGCTCCACGGACACGTGCGTGTAGATCTGCGTGCTGCGCGGGCTGGCGTGGCCCAGGAACTCCTGCACGCTGCGCAGGTCGGCCCCGCCGTTGAGCAGGTGCGTGGCGGCGCTGTGCCGCAGTCCGTGCGGGGCCCCGTCCGCGCCGGCGGCGCGCAGGTACGCGTGCACGTCCTCACGGGCCTGGCGCACCCCCAGCCGGCCGCCGCGCGCGCCGACGAACAGCGCGGCGCCGCCGACGGCCGAGGCCATCTCCGGCCGTCCGCCGGACAGCCACGCGTCGAGGGCGTCCAGCGCGGGAGCGCCCACGGGGACCGTGCGCTCCTTCGCGCCCTTGCCCAGGACGCGCACCGTGTCGCGTTCGCGGTCCACGTCGGCCAGGTCGAGGGCGCACAGCTCGGCGACCCGCACGCCGGTGGCGTACAGCACCTCCACCACCGCCCGGCGGCGCAGGTCGAGGGGGGCGTCCCCCGGGGGCCGGGAGAGGGCCGCGGCGGCCTGCCCCTCGTCCAGCACCGCCGGCAGGGACCGCCGCTGGGAGGGGCCGGACAGGCGCGGGCCGGGATCGGCCGCCAGCACCCCCTCGCGGTGCAGGTATCGGGTGAGGGCGCGCACGGCCGCCACGCGGCGGGAGACGGTGGCTCGACTCGCCCCCGCGTCGCGGGACCGGGACAGCCAACCGCGCACCAGGAGCACGTCCAGGTCCTCGACCCGGTACCCGTTCTCCTCCAGGAAGGCCAGCAGGGAGCGCAGGTCGGCGAGGTACCCGCGCACGGTGTGGGGTGAACGGCCCAGCTCGCCGGACAGGTGGGCGGCGAAGCGGTCCAGCACGCTCACTCCCGGGGCAGGCAGGCCACGCCCTCGATCTCCACCAGGTACCTCGGGTTGACCAGGCCGCTCACCTCCACCAGGGTCCCGGCCGGGCGGTGCTCCCCGGGAAGGCAGTCGACCAGGGCGCTGCGGAACTCGTCGAGGTCGGCGATGTGGCGGAGGTAGTAGGTGAGTTTCACCAGGTGTCCCAGGTCCGCCCCGTGGCGGGCCAGGACGCGCTCCATGTTGCGGAAGACCTGCCGGGTCTGTCCCTCGACCCCTCCGGCGACGTCCCCGTCGGGGGCCTCGGGGGTCTGTCCGGAGACGAACAGCAGCGGGCCGTCCGCGAGCACGACGTCACTGTACGGTTTGGCCATGGCGGAACCCTACCCGCCATCGCGCCCCGCTATCCGTGCCCGGTTCGGCGCCCGCCGAGCCGCCCCGCGCGGCTGCGCCGCAGCGGGGCCCCGCCCGGCGGCGGCCCCGAGCGGCAGGCCCCGGTCGGCGGGAAGCCCCTGGGGCGGGCTGCCCCACACCGCAGAAGGGCCGTGCGGCGCGAGGGTCCCCACCGCAGGCCCCGCACGGCAGGCCCCGCGCGGCAGCCGCCCCCTACGGTCAAAGGCCCTCCCCTCCGCGGGGCACGGAGCCGCGGCCTCCTCCGTCAGCGCGGCAGCCGCCATCCGGCCCGGCACCGTTCGACCAGCCCCGCCGCGGCCAGCAGCCCCAGGGAGCGCATCGCGACGTCCAGGGAGGTCCCGCTCGCGGCGGCGACCACCGCGGGACCGGCCCCCGCCCGGGGCACCGCTTCCAGCACCCGGGCGCTCTCCGCGTCGAGGTGGGCCGAGACCCGCACCGGTCCGCTCTCCGGAGGCAGCTCCCCCACCGCGCCGACCTGGGCAACGACATCGTCGGCGCAGGTGACACAGCCCGCCTGCCAGTCGCGGAGGAGGACGTGGCAGCCCACCGACATGGCGGAGGTGACCGGACCGGGCACCGCCATGAGCACCCGGTGGAGTTCGACGGCGTGCGAGGCGGTGTTGAGCGCGCCGCTGCGCCTGCCCGCCTCCACGACCACCGTTCCCGGGGTGAGCGCCGCGATCAGCCGGTTGCGGATCAGGAAGTCCTTGGCCCGGGGCGTGGCGCCGACCGGCCTCTCGCTCACCAGCACCCCGGTCCGCGCGATGTCCGCGAACATGCCCGCGTGGCCGCGCGGATAGTCCACGTCCAGCCCGCAGGCCAGTACCACCACGGTGCTCCCGTTGGCGTGGGCGGCCCGGTGCGCGGCGCCGTCGATCCCGTACGCGCCGCCGGAGACCACGACCACGTCCTGCTCCGCCAGCTCGTAGGCCATCTCCGCCGCCACGTGCTCGCCGTAGGCCGTGGCCGAGCGCGCGCCCACCACGGCCACCGAGCGCAGGCACAGGTTGCGCAGGTCCCCGCCGCCGCGTACCCACAGTCCGTGCGAGCGGCGACCGCCGGGGAGGTCGAGGCCGTCCAGCCTGCCGGGCCACTCGGGGTCGCCCGGCGCCACGAACCGGATCCCGGCCGCCGCGGACTCACCGAGCAGCCCGTCGGGGTCGACCCGGGCGGCGGCCGCGCTCCACCCGTCCCAGCGGCGGCGCAGCCGGGCCCACGCCTCCGGGTCGGGGTCCTCGTCCTCCTCCACCGGCACGGACGGCGGGGGCTCCCCCGCCACCAGCCCCGCCCACACCCCGGCCGCACCGTGCTCGGCGAGCATCGCCCCCAGCCACAGGTCCCCCGGCGGCGCGACCGCCGTCAGACAGGCCCGCGCCCGGGCGTCGGCCTCCCCCTGCCAGTCCCGTACGGTCACCGTGTTCCCCTTCCACCCGTGTCCGCTGCGCCCCTCCGGAGCGCACCGGCCCGCACCCCGGGGCGCGGATCGCCGCCCCGCCTCACCATGCCCGCCCGGTCCACAGCGCGAAGGCATAGGCGGTCTCCTCCTCCCCCGGGCGGTCCCGCTCCGCGAGATCGGCCAGCGTCCACGCGACCCGCAGGGCCCGGTCGACCCCGCGGGCGCTGATCTGCCCGGCGTCCATGGCCCGTCCGAGGACGCGCAGCGCGGCGGGCTCGACCGGGAAGTCCCGGCGCAGCCGCGCGCCGGGGATCGCCGCGTTGGTGGTCCAGGGCGTGTGCGCCAGCCGTGCGAGCGCGCGGGCGCGCGCCCTCTCCACCCTGGCGGCGACCACGGCGGAGGACTCCGCGAACGCGCGGTCGGCGAGCAGCTCGGCCCTCGTCACGGGTTGCAGGTCGACCTTGAGGTCGATCCGGTCCAGCAGCGGCCCGGACAGCCGGGAGAAGTACCTGCGCCGCTCCCCCGGCGGGCAGGTGCACATGCTGCCCGGCCTGGCGCAGGGACAGGGGTTGGCGGCCATCACGAGCTGGAACCTGGCGGGGAAGGTCACCGTGGAGGAGGCGCGGGCCAGCACCACCTCCCCCCGCTCCAGCGGCTCGCGCAGGGAGTCCAGCACCCCCCTCCCGAACTGGGGCGCCTCGTCCACGAACAGCACTCCCCGATGGGCCTTGGACACCCAGCCCGGCCCGGGGTGGCCGCTGCCCCCGCCGATGATCGACGCCCGGGAGGAGGTGTGGTGCGGGGCGGCGAACGGGGGCCGGGTGACCAGGGGCGAGCCCCGGGGGAGCATCCCGGCGACCGAGTGGATGGCGGTGGCCTCCAGCGCCTCGGAGGGGCGCAGTCCGGGCAGGACGGTCGGCAGGCGCTCGGCGAGCAGGCTCTTGCCCGTGCCCGGGGAGCCGAGCATCATGAGGTTGTGCCCGCCCGCCGCGGCGACCTCCACCGCCCGGCGCGCCACCGGCTGGCCCAGCACGTCGGCCAGGTCCGGCCCGGGGTCGTCCGGCTCCCGGGCACAGGGCGCCTCCGGCCCGGCGGCCTCCTCCGGGAAGAACTCCCCGCGCAGCCACTGGCACAGGTCCATCAGGCTGCCCACCGCGGTCACCTCCACGTCGGGGACCAGGCGGGCCTCGGCCGCGTTGCCGCGCGCCACGACGAACCCGCGGTAGCCCTGCTCGGTGGCGGAGACCATCGCCGGAAGGACGCCGAGCACCGGGCGCGCCCTCCCGTCGAGTCCGAGCTCGCCGATGAGGACGGTGCCCGCCAGGCGGTCCGGAGGCACCGCGCCCGTGGCGCACAGCACGGCGGCGGCGATGGCGAGGTCGAAGAGGCTGCCCGCCTTGGGGAGGCTGGCCGGGGACAGGCTGATGGTGATCTGACCGCTGGGCCACTCCTCGCCGCTGTTGGCCACGGCCGCGCGGATGCGGTCCCGGGCCTCCCGCAGCGCGGCGTCGGGGAGCCCCACGAGCGTCACCCCGGGGTCGCCGCCGCCCAGGTGCACCTCCACCTCGACGATGTGCCCCTGGACCCCCAGCAGGGTGATGCAGTGGGCGCGGGCGAGGGTCATCACGTCATCCCCCGCTCGTGGGAGACGAACACGCGCCCGCCGGTGATCAGGACGCAGACGCCGTCCACCCGGAGCGACGCGGCCGGGACCCGGTGCCGGGCCGCCCACGCCCTCCCGAGGCGGCGCAGACGGCGCCGCTTGTCGGGTGTGATGGCGTCCACGGGGTGCCCGTACCGCACGGAGGTCCGGGTCTTGACCTCGGCGACGACCAGGACCGGTCCGTCGCGGGCCACGATGTCGATCTCCCCCGACGGCGACCGCCAGTTGCGGTCCACCACCCGCATGCCCGCGCTCCGCAGGAAGACCGCGGCGAGGTCCTCCCCGCGTCCGCCCAGTGTCCTCCGGTATCCGGCCCACCTGTCCACGGTCGACCACCTCCCGTTACCACGGTGGGTGATCGCCGCCCGGCGCGCCAGGGGGAGTTCGTTCCTGTGGACGAACCGCACGCGGCCCCGGGCACGAGGGCCGCGGCGGGGAGCCGCCCCGGGGACCGGTCATGCCCGGGGCACGGTTCGGGTCAGGGCAGCTCGGGACCGCCCCGGCCGCCGTCCGCGGGAGGCATCTCCAGGTCGGACTTCTGGATCTCCTCGACGTTGACGTCCTTGAACGTCACCACGCGCACGTTGCGGACGAACCGCGCCGGGCGGTACATGTCCCAGACCCAGGCGTCCTCCATCACGACCTCGAAGTACATCTCCCCGTTCTCGGTCGAACGCGGCTGGAGGTCGACGTTGTTGGTCAGGTAGAACCTGCGCTCGGTCTCCACGACGTAGCTGAACAGCCCGACGACGTCCCGGTACTCGCGATAGAGCTGGAGCTCCATCTCGGCCTCGTACTTCTCCAGGTCCTCAGAACTCATCCACGCGCTCGCTTTCGTCGCACTCTCCGGTCGTGGTGTGCCGGTCTCCTCATCACGTGTACACCGCCACCGCCCCGGTTGTTCCCCGCGTGGGAGGACCCACGCGTCGGGGGGACATCAAGACGCTCCGAGATCCATCATGCGTCACGGAACGGACTTCTGGGCCCCGTGGAACAGATTTCCTTCGACGGATCGGTCACCGGAACCCTCCGGAGGTCCCGATCCGTCTTCGGACCGGGACCCGTCACGGCGTCACCCGGCCGCGGCGTCGACGGCCTCGAAGCTCTCCGGAACGCCCAGACCGCCGACCTGGTTGAACGGCCAGATGATGACGAACGCCCGGCCCACCACGTGGTCGATCGGGACGGCGCCGCCACCGGGGTTGTTCTGGTTGAGGCGGGAGTCGTAGGAGATCGCCCTGTGGTCCCCCATCAGCCACAGGTGCCCCTCGGGCACCTCGACCGGGCCGAACTCGGTGTGGCTGGCCACGCTTCCCGGGTACAGGTAGGCGTCCTCCTCCAGGGGGACGCCGTTGACCAGGATGCGGTTCTGCTCGTCGCAGCACTCCACGGTGTCGCCGGGGAGCCCGATGACCCGCTTGATGTACTCCTTGCCCGTGGGCGCGGCGCCCAACTGCTGCTGCACCCAGCTGAAGGCGCCCGCGACGGGGTTGGTCGGCTCGGGCACGGTCACGGTGTTCGGGTCGTCCCACGACCCGTTGCCGTTGAAGACGACGACCTCGCCGCGCTCGATGTCGCGGATCTGGTAGACGACCTTGTTCACGAGCACCCGGTCGCCGACGAGCAGCGTGTTCTCCATCGATGTGGAGGGGATGTAGAACGCCTGCATCACCCAGGTCCTGATCACGAACGCCAACACCACGGCGATCACGATCAGGATGGGGAGTTCCTTCCAGAACGACCCCTTCTTCTCACTGCTCTGGGACTTGCTCATCTCGGCGTCCGCCTTCTCCTCCGGCTCCTGACCAACGACTTCGGAGACACCACTGGCTCCCGAGTCCTCAGGGACTCGGGAGCCAGTGGCGGAGCTTCGCTCCTCCGGGCCGGGCCGGGCGGAATCCTCGTCCTGGACCCCGTCCGCGCCGGGATCCCTCTCGTCTTTGCTCATCGAGCCGAAGCCTATCCTGCCTCCCGTGCGGGAAGAGGGCCGTTCGGCTCCGAAAGGGAGCGGAAGACTACTTGGAGACGGGCTCGCGGCGCTCGCGGATGCGGGCGGCCTTGCCGCGCAGGTCGCGCAGGTAGTACAGCTTGGCGCGACGCACGCGGCCGCGGGCGGCGACCTCGTACTTCTCGATGGCCGGGGTGTGGATCGGGAAGGTGCGCTCCACGCCCACGCCGTAGCTCACCTTGCGGATGGTGAAGGTCTCGCGGTTGCCCGAGCCCTGACGGCGGATGACGACGCCCTTGAAGACCTGGACACGGGTGCGGGTGCCCTCCGTCACGCGGACGTGGACGTTGAGCGTGTCACCCGGGCGGAACTCGGGGACGTCGGTGCGGAGCTGAGCCTTCTCGAGCTCCTGGATGGCGGTGTGCATCTCGCGATTCCTCATCGATAGCGCTCCGCGCCCTGTCCCCGGCGTGGTGCGGGGAGGGTTGCGCGGGCGAGGGCCCGTACGGGTCTGGACATTCGGACCACCCGGTGACCGTCACAGAGGCCGACGTCGTGCCGCCGGCATGCGGATGCCATGGGTCACCAAGGGGGAACCCACCCAGTTTGCCACATGTCAGGTGGCTTCCCGAACGGCCTCCTCGGCGAGGACCTCCCGGTCACGCCGGTCGAGGGCCTCCTCCGGCATGGCGCCGACCAGGTCCGGCCGGTTGCGCGCGGTCTTGCGGAGCGCCTGGTCGCGGCGCCAGCGGTCCACGGCCCCGTGGTTGCCGGACAGCAGCACGGGCGGCACCTCCTGGTCCCGCCACATGACGGGCTTGGTGTACACCGGCCCCTCGACCAGGTTCTCCATGCCGCCGGAGGCGAAGGAGTCCTGGACCGCCGACTCGGTGTTGCCGAGAACACCCGGCAGCAGGCGGGTGATCGCCTCGACCATCACCAGCGTCGCGGACTCGCCCCCGTTGAGGACGTAGTCGCCGATGCTGACCTCCTCGACCGGCATCCGCAGGGCGGCGTCCGCGGCCACCCGGGAGTCGATGCCCTCGTAGCGCCCGCACCCGAAGACCAGCCTCTCCTCCCCCGCCAGGCGCTCGGCGTCCGCCTGCCGGAAGGGGCGGCCGCTGGGTGTGGGCAGGATCAGGCGGGCCGGGGCCCCGGCCACGACCTCGTCGAGCGCCTCACCCCAGGGTTCGGGCTTCATGACCATGCCGGGGCCTCCCCCGTAGGGGGTGTCGTCCACGGTGTTGTGCCTGTCGTGCGTCCAGGAGCGCAGGTCGTGGACCCGCACGTCGAGGAGGCCCGAGGCGCGTGCCCTCCCGATCAGGGAGAGGTCCAGGGGGGCGAAGTAGTCGGGGAAGATGCTGATGATGTCGATGCGCACTGCGCGCCCCTTCAGTCGGCGAGGTCGAGCAGGCCGGGCGGCGGGTCGATGACGATCCGGCCCCCGGCCACGTCGACCTCGGGCACCAGTGCGGCGACGAAGGGCACCAGCACCTCGCCGCCGCCTGGGGTGGCGACGACCAGGACGTCCTGGGCGTGGTGGAGCACGTCGTCGACCGTGCCGACGGCCTCGCCCCCGGTGGTCACCGCGGCCAGGCCGATGAGTTCGTGGTCGTGGAACTCGTCGGGGTCGTCCAGGGGGGCGATGTCCCGTGAGTCCACGAACAGCAGGGTGCCGCGCAGCGCCTCGGCGGAGTCGCGGTCGGCGATCCCCTTGAAGCGCACCAGCAGCCGGTCGCTGTGGCGACGGCTGGACGCGACGGTGAGCGGTCCGGCTCCGGCCGGGTCGGTCTCCATCACGGTGCCGTCGGCGAAGCGGGCCGCCGGGTCGTCCGTCCGCACGTCGACGGCGACATCGCCCCGGATACCGTGCGCGCGGCCGATCCGGCCCACAACGAGTCGCATGGGAGGTTCCGTCCTTCCGCCCGTCCCACCGTGGAGACGGGAAAACTGTGCCCGGGGCAGGTGCCCCGGGCACAACTACGGGGCGCCGACCGGTCGTGGTCGGCGCCCCAAGAGGCGCGTCAGCGCACTTCGTGCAGGTCCAGCAGGTCCACTCGGACGTAGCGGCCCCCGGCGAGGGAGCCGATCACGGTCCGGAGTGCCTTGGCGGTGCGGCCGTTGCGACCGATCACCTTGCCGAGGTCGTCGGGATGGACCCGGACCTCCAGGACTTTGCCCTTGCGGAGCCGCTTGGCTCTCACCTGGACGTCGTCGGAGTTCGCAACGATCCCCTTCACGAGGTGCTCAAGCGCCTCTTCCAGCACGTCAGGCCTCGCCCTCGGACTTCTCGGCCTCGGCGGTCTCGGCGGGCTTGTCGGCCGCCTTCTCCGCCTTCTTCTCGGTCTTCTTGGCCTTGGTCTTGCCCTCGCCGCCGGGGAGCACGAGCTCCTTCAGCGCGGCCTGGAAGGCGGCTTCCTTGGCCTCGGGGTCCTTGGCCTCGGCGACCTGGAGCGGAGCCGGGGCGGGAAGGCCCTTGAACTTCTGCCAGTCGCCGGTCTTGCGCAGGAGGACCTTGACCGCGTCGGAGGGCTGGGCCCCCACGGACAGCCAGTACTGCGCCCGCTCGGAGTCGACCTCGATGAGGCTCGGGTGCTCCTTGGGGTGGTACTTGCCGATCTCCTCGATCGCCTTGCCGTCACGCTTGGTGCGGGCGTCGGCGACGATGATGCGGTACTGGGGCGTACGGATCTTGCCCATACGCTTGAGCTTCAGTTTGACAGCCACTGGAGTGGTCTTCTCCCGATGAACGGTGTTCGGCGCCCGGCGGCGAAACCACGTGGGGTTGCAGTACCCGCCAAGGCAAGACGTGGGTGGCGGGTTAGTTAGAGGGCTGACCCGTCCACCGTTAGTCGACTACTCATTGTGCCAGACGCGAGCGTGTTCCTCGGACAGGACACAGGCGCCCGCGTGGCCCCGCCGACGCGAACGGCCCGCCCCCTCTCCGGGGACGGGCCGCCTGTGGTCTCCGCTACTGCTTGGGCAGCTTGAAGTTGGACAGGTCCGGCATGTTGGGTCCGCCGAAACCGGGCGGGAGCGTGGGCTGCCCGCCGCCGCCTCCGCCGAGGCCCGGGGGCAGCTGCGGCATCTGCTGGCCGCCCTCCTCCTGGCGCTTCTGGCGCTCGGCCGCGCGCTCGGCCTCCTGCTGGCGGGCCTTCATCGGGTTGCCGCTGCGCTGCTTGCCCTTCTTGGCCTTCTTGGCCTGGGCCTTGGCCTTCTTGCGGTTGCCGCCGCCGACCCCGGGCATCCCGGGCATGCCCGGCATCCCGCCGTTCTTCATCTTGCGCATCATCTTCTGCGCCTCGAAGAAGCGGGTGACCAGGCCGTTGACGTCGCTGACCTGCGTACCCGAGCCGTTGGCGATGCGCAGCCGGCGCGAGCCGTTGATCGACTTGGGGTTGGCCCGCTCGCCCGGCGTCATCGACTGGATGATCGCCTGGATGCGGTCCAGGTCCTTGTCGTCGATGTTGTCGATCTGGTCGCGCATCTGCCCCATGCCGGGCATCATGCCGAGCAGGTTCCCGATCGGGCCGAGCTTGCGGACCATCGACATCTGCTGGAGGAAGTCGTCCAGCGTGAAGTCGTCGTCCGAGGCCATGGTCGAGGCCATCTTCTCGACCTCGGCCTCGTCGAACGTGCGCTGCGCCTGTTCAATGAGCGTGAGGACGTCACCCATGTCCAGGATGCGCGACGCCATCCGGTCCGGGTGGAAGAGGTCGAAGTCCTCCAGCTTCTCGCCGGTGGACGCGAACATGATCGGACGGCCCGTGATGTGCCGGATGGACAGGGCCGCACCGCCGCGGGCGTCACCGTCGAGCTTGGTGAGCGCGACCGCGTCGTAGCCGACGCCGTCGAGGAAGGCCTGGGCGGTGTTGACCGCGTCCTGGCCGATCATCGCGTCGACGACGAAGAGGATCTCGTCGGGGCTGACGGCGTCGCGGATGTCGGCGGCCTGCTGCATCATCTCGGTGTCCACACCGAGGCGGCCCGCGGTGTCGATGATGACGACGTTGTGGTTGTTGCGGCGCGCGTGCTCGACGGAGGCCCGGGCGACCTCGACCGGGTCGCCCACGCCGTTGCCGGGCTCGGGAGCGAACACCGGGGTCCCGGCGCGCTCACCGACCACCTGGAGCTGGGTGACGGCGTTGGGGCGCTGGAGGTCGGCGGCGACCAGCAGCGGCGTGTTGCGGTCCGCCGACAGCCACTTGGCGAGCTTGCCCGCCAGGGTGGTCTTACCGGCGCCCTGGAGGCCGGCGAGCATGATCACGGTGGGCGGGTTCTTGGCGAACCGCACCTGCCGGGTCTCGCCGCCGAGGATCTCGACGAGTTCCTCGTTGACGATCTTGATGACCTGCTGCGCCGGGTTGAGGGCCTTGGAGACCTCCTCGCCGCGGGCGCGCTCCTTGATCCGCGAGATGAACTCGCGGACCACCGGCAGCGCGACGTCCGCCTCGAGCAGCGCGAGACGGATCTCCCGCGCGGTCGCGTTGATGTCCTCCTCGGACAGCCGCCCCTTGCCGCGCAGCGAGGAGAAGACCGATGTCAGCCGGTCGGAAAGCGTCTCGAACACGAGTTTGGCCAGTCCTTCGTCTCGTAAGTGGTTTCCCAGCCTACCCGCCCACCGCCGCCGGACAGTAGTCCGAGGCCGCGGGGCCGGGAACGGGGTGAGGGCGGGGCCCGTGCGCCCCGCCCTCCCTGTCGTCGCCTGTCTCCGCCACCGCGCCCGTACCCGGCCGCCGGTCCGCGGACCGGCGGGGGCGCGGGGCGCTAGTTGCCCCCGTCCTCCGCGGACTCCTCCTCGGAGGGGGCGGCGCCGCCGGCCAGCGTGGCCTCGCGCTGCTCGGTGAGGGCCGCCAGCATCTCCTCCTGCTGGCCGCCGGTCAGGCCGCGGGTGGAGAGCTGGGCCTCACCGTCGATGGTGTAGGTCTGCTGGGTGGAGCTGACGATGTTGTAGTCGGCGCTGCACGAGAGGTCCAGGGTCGCGCCCGCCTCCAGGGTGCCGCCGTCGTCGCAGGTCTGCTCGCCGATGTCGGCGTTGGTGAAGGTCACGTCCATGCGGACGGTCACCTCGCCGCTGCCGTCGCCGCCCGCGTCCCGCACCGTTCCCGACCAGGTGCAGTTGGGCCCGTCCTCGCAGTTCATCTCGGGGTTGCCGTCCCAGCCCACCTCGATCCGGGCGTCCCGGGACCCGGTCAGGTCGTCCTCGGCCGTGGTGATGATGCCGTCGTAGAGCTCCTCGACGGCTGCGGTGTCGGCCTCGGCCAGGTCCAGCCGGACCTGGGGGCCGGTCTCGGCGCCCTCGGGGACGAGCTCCTCGACGGCGATGCGCTGGACCTGCTCGGTCTCCGCGTTGATCCAGACCTGGTTGCGCTCGCCGGCGAGGTCGATCCGGTAGGTGAGCGTGCCGTCCAGGTTCTCCTCGACGGCCTCCTCCGAGTCCAGCTCGATCGCGGCCAGGGTCGCGGAGAGCTCCGGCGGGGCCAGGGTGGTGCTGGGATTGAGCCCGGCCTGGGCCGCCGAGGAGCGCACCCAGTTCTCGTTGAAGTCGTCGAAGTCCGGACCGAAGACGCCCTGGTCGAGCCAGAAGTCCTCGACCGCGCGGATGAAGAGCTTGCCGTCGGCGGCGAGCACGTCCGCCTCGACGCTGTTGGCCCGGATGGTCCCGCTCGTCGCGCCGGTGTCGGCGACGGTGAGCGAGGCGTCACGGACCTCGGAGGAGCCGACGGTCTCCGCGACCTGCCCGGTGGCGGTGAGCGCCGGGTAGGCGGCCAGGTCCGCCAGCGCGCTCTCCAGGAGGGGCGCCGCGGCCACCGGCTCGGCGGGTTCGGGACTGGGCTCCTCCTCGCCCCCGCCGGGGCGCAGGCTGCTCAGGTCGATGGAGCACGCCGTCAAGCCGAGAACGGCGATCGCGCTCGTCGCGGCAAGCGCGGAGCGCCTGGCCCTGCGACCCCTGAAGTGACTAACCGGCGCCATCTTGCCTCCTGACCCCGACCTGTGGGGCACTGTACGAATCAGCGTGAGTTTCCGGGTGGGCGGCGGGACGACCGGCCCGAGACCCGTCATTGGCGTGGGACGCGGATGCGCGGCGCCTGGTTTCAACCCGGCGCCGCCCGAAGGGCGCCGATACGCACCTGTGATTCGGCCGGCGTCCCCGGCCGGGCGCACCCGTCCCGCGGCATGACAGCCGCACCGCTCAGAGGGTACCGAACCAACACGCAGGCCACGGCCAATACCGGCCTATGAATGCCCATATATGCCACGAAGCACTATAGAAAACAGAAACGGGACCGACGGGGATCTCTCCCCGCCGGTCCCTGGCACCTCACCGCGTCAACGGTGCAGGGCCTCCGGCCTCCACGCTGAGGACTAGGCCTTGACCTGCGGTGAGGCCGCCTCCCCGCCCGGAGGCGTCGGCGGGGAGACAGCTTCTGCCTCGATCTCGTCGAGCTCCTCGAAGGCGTAGGCCGACTCGGCGTGCAGCTCGTGGTCCAGGCCGTTGGTCTCGACCTCCTCGGTGATGCGGAACCCGACGACGAGGTCGATGACCTTGGCGATGACCCAGGTGACGACGAAGGAGTAGATCATGACGCCGACGACCGCGACGACCTGGACGGCCAGGAGGCCGATGCCACCGCCGTAGAGCAGGCCGTCCGAGCCGCCGACCACACCCGCGGCCACGAGTCCGAGGACCACCGACCCGATGATGCCGCCGACCATGTGGATGCCCACGACGTCGAGCGCGTCGTCGTACTTGAACTTGAACTTCCAGCTGATGGCGTAGGCGCACACGGCGCCGGACAGCGCGCCGACGGCGATCGCGCCGAGGGGGGTGACGTTCGCGGCGGCCGGGGTGATGGCCACCAGGCCGGCGATGGCGCCGGAGGCGAAGCCCAGGGCGCTGACCTTGCCGTAGCGCAGGCGCTCGACGAGCATCCAGGCCCCGGTGGCGGCGGCCGTGGCGACCTGCGTGTTGACCAGGGCCAGGGCTGCGGTCTCGTTGGCCGCGTAGGCGGAGCCGGCGTTGAAGCCGAACCAGCCGAACCACAGGAGCGCCGCGCCGAGCAGCACGAACGGAAGGTTGTGGGGACGCATCGACTCGGAGCCGAAGCCCTTGCGGCGGCCGAGGACGAAGGTCAGGGCCAGCGCCGCCGCGCCGGCGTTGATGTGGACCGCGGTGCCGCCGGCGAAGTCGATGACCTCGTAGCCGCCGATGGTCAGGCCGCCGATCCAGCCGTCGCCCCAGACCCAGTGGGCGACGGGGAAGTAGACGAGCAGGGCCCAGACCGGGGCGAACAGCATCCAGGCGCCGAACTTGGCGCGGTCCGCGATCGCGCCGCTGATGAGGGCCACGGTGATCACCGCGAACATCATCTGGAAGCCGGCGTCGACGAGCAGCGGGTAGCCGCCCTCGCCGTCGGCCGCGGGCTCGATCTCGCCGATCAGGTTGCTGAGCCCGACGTAGTCGAAGCCACCGATGAACGCGTTGAGCGGACCGCCGTCGGAGTAGGTGAGCGAGTGGCCCACCACGACCCAGAGGACGCTGACGATCGCGATGCTCGCGAAGCTCATCAGCATCATGTTCAGGACGCTCTTGGCCCGCGACATGCCTCCGTAGAAGAAGGCCAGGCCCGGGGTCATGAGCATCACGAGCGCTGCGCTGATGAGCAGCCACGCCGTGTTGCCGGTGTCAATCATTACGTCGCCTCCGTAGGACGGGCGGGGGATTGTGTCTGTGAGGGCGGCGGTCAGCGAGCGCATCATCGGGCCCGATGCAGATCACCACGCAGGCAACTGTCCGACCGGGGTGTTTCTCCCCGGGACCCGACGTGTTGCGCAGGGGTAAAAGGACAGCCAGAAGTGTTAACGCACCATGAACCGAACCCCCAGCACGCCCGAACGCACGTGCACCGGCACAGAGCGACCCCCGTCACATCAGCCGAGGGAGACCAAATGGTCACTCTCGGTCATATCTCACGCCCGTGGGGACGGCGCCGTCAAGTAGGCGGCGTTCGGTGTTTCACCGGCGTGTCGATCGCATGAAACGGGCCGTCGCGGCGCCGGTGTCCGGGTACGGCCGGGTTCGCGCCGTGTGGACACGGCTGTGGCCGGGCACCCGGTCGGGTGGCCGGCCACGCTCGCGGATCCGCCCCGGCGACGGGGGAGCCGCCTCAGCCCAGGATGGCGTCCACGAAGACCTCGGGGTCGAAGGGCGCCAGGTCGTCCGGCCCCTCCCCGAGCCCGACCAGCTTGACCGGCACGCCCAGCTCGCGCTGGACCTGCACGATGATGCCGCCCTTGGCGGTGCCGTCCAGCTTGGTCAGCGCGATGCCCGTGACGTTCACGACCTCGCCGAACACCCGGGCCTGGCGCAGGCCGTTCTGCCCGGTCGTCGCGTCGAGGACCAGGAGCACCTCGTCGACCTGCGACTTCTTCTCCACGACCCGCTTGACCTTGCCCAGCTCGTCCATCAGGCCGGTCTTGGTGTGCAGGCGCCCGGCGGTGTCGATGATGACCGTGTCGGCGCCCTCCTCGATGCCGCGCGAGACGGCGTCGAAGGCCACGCTCGCCGGGTCCGCGCCCTCCTCCTTGCGCACGACCGGGGCCCCCACGCGGCTGCCCCACGTCTGGAGCTGCTCGGTGGCGGCGGCGCGGAAGGTGTCGGCGGCGCCGAGCACGACGCTGCGCCCGTCGCCGACCAGGACCCGGGCCAGCTTGCCGGTGGTCGTGGTCTTCCCGGTGCCGTTGACCCCGACCACCATGATCACGGCGGGGCGGCCGTTGTGGGGTTCGGTGCGCACGGTGCGGTCGGCGTCCGTGCGGATGTGCGCGAGGAGCTCCTCGCGCAGCAGCGCCCGCACCTCGCCGTGGCCGCGGCTGCCGAGCACCTTGACGCGGGTGCGCAGGCTCTCCACGATCTGGGAGGCGGAGGCCACGCCGATGTCGGCGGTGATGAGGGTGTCCTCGATCTCCTCCCAGGCGTCGTCGTCCAGGGTGTCGGAGGAGAGGAGGTTGAGCAGTCCCTGCCCGAAGGAGCTCTGCGACCGGGCCAGCCGCGCGCGCAGGCGCACCATGCGCCCCGCGGAGGGCGGCGGGGTCTCCAGCTCCGGCGCGGCGGGCTCGGCGGCCGGGGCCTCCGGCGGGGCCTGCGAGGGAGGCGTGCGGACGGTTCCGGAGTCCCTGTCCCGGTCCTCCTCGACGGCGGTCGCCCCGGCGGCCCCCGTGGTCTCGGGTCCGGGTTCCTCCTTGCCCGGCTTGACCGGGCGTTGGGTCCTGACCAGGAAGAACCCGCCGACGGCCAGGAGCACGACGGCGATGACGATGGCGGCGATCAAGGTGATGTCCATAGCGTGCACCAGTCTCCCAGAGTGTTCGACGCGTTCGCGTCACGGCCGGGTGGCGTGCCGGGAACGAACGGTGCGCGGGGTCCGCGGCCGGTGTCCGCGAGTGCCCGCGCCATCGCGCCTCAGGTACTGCGGTGGCGCGTGGTGCGCAGGATGAGAACGAAGAAGGGCGCGCCGAGAAAAGCGGTCACCACGCCGATGGGGAGCTCGGCCGGGGACACCAGGGTCCTGGCCACGATGTCCACCAGGACGAGGAAGGCCCCGCCGAACAGCACGGTCACCGGCAGGATCGCCCGGTAGTTGGACCCCACCAGCCGGCGCACCACGTGCGGGACGACGATCCCGACGAAGCCGATCAGCCCGCTCACCGACACCGCGGCGGCCGTGGCCAGCGACGCCGCGCCGATCACCACGATGCGCACCGCCGCCGGGTTCAGGCCCAGGCTGACCGCCTTGTCGTCGCCGAGGGCGAGCATGTCGAGCAGGTAGCCGCACAGCAGGAGGACGGCCAGGCCGACCACCGCGTAGGGGGCGATCAGCCGGACGTCGTTCCACCCGTCGCGGCCCAGCCCGCCGAGCAGCCAGGCGTAGATGCGCTGGAGCTGGTCGACGCCCATCTGCTGGACCAGGGTCTGGGCGGCGGAGAGGAAGGACGACACGGCCACGCCCGCGAGGACGAGGGAGGCCGTGCCACCGCCCCCCGCGGTGGACCCGAGCAGGTAGGCGGCCGCCACGCCGAGCAGGGCCCCGACGAAGGCGGCGACGGGGACCAGGGCGCGCGGCGAGCCGCCGAGCTCCTGCCCGAACACCATGACCAGGGTCGCGCCGAGCCCGGCCCCGGCGGCGGCGCCGAGGAGGAAGGGGTCGGCGAGGGGGTTGCGGAACACGCCCTGGTAGGCGCCGCCCGCCGTGGCCAGGAGGGCGCCGACGATCGCGCCCATCACCACGCGGGGAAGGCGCAGCTCCACGAGCAGGGCCGCCTGCCGCTCGGTCAGGGGCGACTCCACCCCGAACGGCAGGAGGCTGAGGAGGTGCCGGACGATGTCGGCCGCCGACAGGGAGGCCGCTCCGGCGGAGATGCCGAAGAGGCCGGCCGCGACCAGCGCGACCGCTCCCACGGCCGCCCAGCCGACGGGGACGCCGACACCGCCCTTCACGCTAGTTCCCCGCGTTCTCGGTCACGGCCTCGCCGACCAGCTCGGCGAAGTCGACGACGCGAGGTCCCCAGCGGGAGGCGATGTCGGCGTCGAGCAGGTAGACGGCGTCGTTCCGCACGGCGGTGACGGTGTCGAAGGCCGGACGCCCGGCGACGTCCTCGACCGTGGACTCGTCGCCGTAGGACAGGAAGACCATGTCGGGGTTCTCCTCGACGATGTACTCCTGTGACAGCTGCGGGTACCCGCCCGCGGAGCCGTCGTCGGCCGCGTCGGCGATGTTGACCAGCCCGAAGGACCGGTAGATCTGCCCGACGAAGGTCTCGGAGGTGGCGGAGAAGGACGTCTCGTCGAGCTCCTGGTAGAAGGTCAGCCCGGCGCCGTCGGCCGTGTCGCACACGCCCTCGACGACCGCGTTGAACTCGCTCTCGACCCGGTCCGCCTCGGCGTCGGCCTCGGCGGTGCGGCCGGTGGCGTCCCCGAGCAGGCGGATCTGCGCGTAGGTGTCCTCCAGGTCCTGGGCGGCGTCGATGACGAGGGTGGGGATGCCCACGGTCTCCAGCTGTGAGGCGGTGTCCTCGGCGCTGCGGGCGAGGACGACCAGGTCCGGGTCGTACTCGGTGACGGCCTCGACGCTGGGCTCGAAGCCGCTCAGCGCCGTGGTGGGGGCCTCCTCCGGGTAGTCGGAGTACTCGTCGGCGGCCTCGACCTGGTCGCCCGCGCCGATGGCGAAGAGCATCTCGGTGTGGCTGGGCGACAGGGAGACGATCCGCCGGGGCTCCTCCTCGAGGGTGACGTCGCCCGTGGCGCCGGTGAGGGTGACGGGGAAGGTGCCGTCGCCCACGGTGGGACGGTCGGGATCGGCCTCGGGGGCGCCGCAGGCGGCGGGCGCGGCGTCGGTCGTCGGCTCGGCCTCGGGCTCACCGTTCTCCGCCCCGCCGCCGCAGGCGGTCAGGGTGAGGGCGGCTCCGAGGAGGACGGCGGGGAAGGGGCGTGGGATCCGCACGGTGCTCCTTGCGGGACGGGGGAAGGAGCACGGTCCTGGCGGAGACTGGCCTGTCCTTCCCACGAGGACGGGTGAGTCGATGCCGGGAGGCGACCTGGCTCGTCCCCGCCGGGGCGGGGCTCCACAGTTGCGGGACAGCGCCGGATTGGACGGCCCCGCAGGGCCGCTGTACCGGACTTCGCTCCTTCGACACCGGACGGGCCGCCCGGAGGCGGCCCGACGTCCCCAGCCTACTCGCGTCCCCCCGGCTCCTCGCTGGCGGGCCGGTGGCCGCCCCGGCCTGCGTCTTCCCCGCATCTGCCCCGCACGGACAGGGGTCTGCGCAGGGCGACGGAACTCCGTACCAGAATTCCTTTTATCCCAATACGCGGGAAAAGTGAATTCATGTCCGTTTATGAACCTCTCGTGAAACATCAACCCCTGGTGCAACTTGGATCCACCATGTGGCCATATTGAGTCTTCGCGAACATTGACACATTCATGGCACACGGCAATGATCTCGTTGCTATGCGCGCCGATCAAACGAACAAGGACATGAAGCGGCGTATCCCCCTGAGCACCACATATGTCCTTAGTGGGGTATTCCGCTCCCCCGGTGTCCAGCGGCGTGCACCGAGAAGGGATGTGTTGACAAGGTGGTACCCCACCGATCACGCCTGGCGGCGCTCGCCGGGTTGACACTCGTGGCGGGCCTCGCCGCCTCCACACCGGCGAACGCCGACGAGGTCTCCGAACTCGCCCCCCTCCATCCCGCGCCCTCCTCCGAGAACGGTGAACTGACCCACCAGGCCAACGGCCTGTGGTTCATCGAGCTCGAGAGCCCGCCCACCACCGAGGGCACCTCCCCGGCGACGGTGGACGGCGAGCACGAGGACTTCCGGGCCGAGGCCGAGGAGCACGGCCTGGAGTACACCGAACGGCACTCGTTCAGCGAGCTGTGGAACGGCCTCTCCGTCCGCATGGACGACACACAGGTCGGCACCGCGCGGGAGATCCCCGGCGTGAGCGCCATCCACCCCGTCCTCACCTACCGGATCCCCGAGACCGGCGAGAACGTCCCCGACCTGGACACCGCGCTCCCCATGACGGGGTCCGACATCGCCCAGAACGAACTCGGGCTGACGGGCGAGGGGCTCCGGGTGGCCATCATGGACACCGGCGTCGACTACACCCACCCCGACCTGGGCGGGGGCGGGTTCCCCAACGACCGCGTGGTCGTCGGGCACGACTTCGTGGGCGACGACTTCAACGCCGGCGACCCCGCGTCCGTCCCCGTCCCCGACGACGACCCCCAGGACTGCAACGGGCACGGCACGCACGTCGCCGGGATCGTCGGCGCCGAGGGCGGGGTCACCGGTGTGGCGCCCGCCGTCGAGTTCGGGGCCTACAAGGTGTTCGGCTGCACGGGGTCCACCACCTCCGACATCATGATCGCCGCCATGGAGCAGGCCCTCGCGGACGACATGGACGTGCTCAACATGAGCATCGGCTCCTCGCACTCCTGGCCCCAGTACCCGACCGCCGTCGCCTCCGACAACCTCGTCGACGAGGGCATGGTCGTCGTCGCCTCCATCGGCAACGAGGGCGCCACCGGCCTGTACTCGGCGGGCGCCCCCGGCCTCGGCGAGGACGTGATCGGCGTCGCCTCCTTCGACAACACGCACATCCAGGCCGCGTCCGTGACCGCCAACCCGAGCGGCGAGGCCCTCGCCTACATGGAGATGGGCGCGGCCGAGCCGCCGCCCGCCTCCGGCGACACCGACGAGCTCGTCCACGTCGGACGGGGCTGCACCGCCCTGGGCGACGAGGTCGCGGACCTGGAGGGCCGGACGGCCCTGATGGTGCGCGGCGAGTGCACCTTCGCCGAGAAGTACGACGCGGCCCTCGACGCCGGCGCCACCGGCGTCGTCATGTACAACAACGTGCCCGGCATGTTCGCCGGCGGCGGCATCGTCGACCGGGGCGCCTTCTCGATCGGTGTCTCCGACGAGGCCGGCGCCCACCTGCTGGAGCTCCTGGAGGGCGACGAGCCCGTCACCCTCACCTGGACGGGCGAGGACATCACCATCCCCAACCCGACCGGCGGGCTGATCAGCTCCTTCAGCTCCTTCGGCCTGGCCGCCGACCTGTCCCTCAAGCCGGACATCGGCGCCCCCGGCGGCCTGATCAACTCCACGTACCCGATGGACCAGGGCGGCTACGCCACCATCAGCGGCACCTCCATGTCGTCGCCGCACGTGGCGGGCGGCGTCGCACTGCTGCTGCAGGCGCGCCCCGACCTGGACTCGCACGAGGTGCGCACCGTCCTCCAGAACAGCGCCGACCCGAAGGCGTGGTGGGGCAACCCCGGCCTGGGCCACCCCGACAACGTGCACCGCCAGGGGGCGGGCATGCTGGACGTCCCCGGCTCCGTGCTCGCCACCACCACCGTGACCCCCGGCAAGCTGTCCCTCGGCGCCACCGGGGAGGCCGTGACCGAGACGGTCACCATCACCAACGACGGTGACGGGGAGGCCACGTACGAGCTCTCCCACGAGGCCGCCCTGGGCACCCACGGCGACACCTTCGCGCCCGGCTACAACGACGGCTCCGCCGAGGTGGCCTTCGACAGCGACTCGGTGACCGTCCCCGCCGGGGGGTCGGCCGAGGTGCGGGTCACCGTCACCCCGCCCGCCCAGGACTTCGAGCAGATGATCTACGGCGGGTACGTCACCGTGTCCGAGACCGGCGGGGAGACCTACCGGGTCCCGTACGCCGCCTACAACGGCGACTACCAGGAGATCGAGGCCATGACCCCGATCAGCGACGGGTCGGGCGTGGTCGCGGACCTGCCGTGGCTGACCAGGATCACGGAGTGCGAGGCCTTCTCCGGCCTGGACTGCGCGAGCGACAGCGGCGGCACGTTCGAGAACCAGCCGGACGGCGCCTCCTACACGATGGAGTGGGTCGACGGCCTTCCCGACGTGCCGTACGTGATCGCGCACTTCGACCACCACGTCACCAGGCTCGACATGGTGGTCATCGACGAGCGCACCGGCCGCCCCGTCCACCCCGACCGCAACGTGGGGGTGTCGGTGGACTACGTGCACCGCAGCGCGACGAGGACGTCGTTCTTCAGCTACCCGTGGGACGGCACGGTCGTGGACAGGCACGGCCGGATCACCGACGTGAGGGACGGCTCCTACCGGCTGGAGGCCCGCGCGCTCAAGGCGCTCGGCGACCCCGACAACCCGGACCACTGGGAGACCTGGACCTCCCCGGTCATCACCATCGACCGCGGGTAGTCCCGCACGCGCCACGGGGCCGTCCTCCCCCCGGGGAGGGCGGCCTCCGCCGTGTCCGGCCCCCGGCCCGCCGGCGCGGACCGGGCCGGGACACGAACGCGGGCACCACGGCGACGACCGCCGTCCGACCGCCCCCGGGCCGCGGGGACGCCACGGGCGGGCGGAGAGGGGTGCGCGGCCGGAACCGGCCTCAGGCCGGGCGCACGAGCTTCTGGCTGATGACCTGCGAGATGCCGTCGCCCTGCATCGTGACGCCGTACAGCGCGTCGGCCGCCTCCATGGTGCGCTTCTGGTGGGTGATGACGATCAGCTGCGACGAGGCGCGCAGCTCCTCGAAGATCACCAGCAGCCGCTGGAGGTTGGTGTCGTCCAGGGCCGCCTCGACCTCGTCCATCACGTAGAACGGCGACGGGCGCGCCTTGAAGATCGCCGCGAGGAACGCCACCGCGGTCAGGGACCGCTCCCCGCCGGACAGCAGGGACAGCCGCTTGACCTTCTTGCCGGGCGGCCGGGCCTCGACCTCGATGCCGGTGGTCAGCATGTCCTCGGGCGAGGTGAGGAGCAGGCGCCCCTCGCCCCCCGGGAACAGTCGGCCGAAGATCGCCGCGAACTCGCGCTCCACGTCCAGGTAGGCGGACGCGAACACCTCCTGCACGCGGGCGTCCACCTCCTGGACGATGTCCATCAGGTCGCGCCGGGTCTTCTTGAGGTCCTCCAGCTGCGCGTTGAGGAACGCGTGCCGCTCCTCCAGGGCGGCGAACTCCTCCAGGGCCAGCGGATTGATCTTGCCCAGCTGGTTGAGCTGGCGCTCGGCGGCCTTGGCCCGCTTGGCCTGCACCTCGCGCACGTACGGCAGCGGCACGGCCTCCTCGCCCGCGTCGGCGGGCGGCGGCACGGGCACGCGCGGACCGTACTCGGCGACGAGTGTGGGCACGTCGACGCCCAGCTCCTCCATCGCCCTGGTCTCCAGCTGCTCCAGGCGCAGGCGCCGTTCGGCGCGGGCCACCTCGCCGCTGTGCGCCGAGCTGGTCAGCTTCTCCAGGTCGACGGACAGCTCGCGGACCCGTGCGCGCACGGTCCTCAGCTCGCCGTCGCGCGCCTCCTTCCCGGCCTCGGCGACGGCCCGCTCGTTCTCGGCGGCCGCGAGGGACACGGCGATCCGCTCCAGGGCCAGCCGCGCGCTCTCGGCCACCGCCCGGGCGACGGTGGCCTGCGCGGCGCGGGCCCGCCGGCGCTCGACGGCGCGCTCCATGGCGCGCCGCTCCTCGAAGGCCTGGGCGCGCAGCTGCTCGGCGCGCCCGGCAATCGACCGGGCCCGCTCCTCGGCGGTGCGCACCGCCAGGCGGCGCTCCATCTCGGTGGCCCGGGACCGCGAGGCCCGGACGGCGAGCTCGTCGCGGGTCTGCGCGTCGGGGGCGTCCTCCTCGATGGAGGCGGCCACCTCCTCGGCCTCGGCCAGCTCCTCCTCCAGCCGCGCCAGCTTCTCGGCGTTCTCGTCCCTCGCGGCGGAGGACGTGGCCGCGGCGGCCGCGTAGCGCTCGGACTCCGCCTCCGCCGAACGCGCCTGGCCGCCGAGCTTGCCCAGCCTCTGCGCGGACTCGTTGCGCTTGCGGTCGCTCTGGCGGCGGCGGGCGGTGAGCTCGTCGGCCCGGGCGGCCAGGTCGGCCCGTTCGCGCTTCTTGGCCTCGAGTTCGGCGGCGATCCGCTTGGCGCTCTCGGTGGCCGCCTCCAACCTCTCCCCCGCCTCGTCCACCGCGGCCTGGACCTCCAGGAGGCTGGGCGCCCCGGCGGAGCCGCCCTGCACCAGCGCCTCGGTGAACAGGTCGCCCTCGGGGGTGACGGCCCGGACCCCGGGCAGGGCGGCGACGAGGGCGCGGGCCGCGTGGACGTCGTCGGCCAGGGCGGTCCGGTCGAGCAGCGCGGTGACGGCTCCCCGGAGGTGGTCCGGGACCACGACGGCGTCGACGGCGTACCGGACGCCGGCGGGCAGTACGGGCCAGGTCTCGCGGGGCGCGGAGGGCACGGCGTCGGCGACGACGACGCCCGCGCGGCCCGCGTCGCGGTCCCGGAGGAGTTCGAGGGCGGCGACGGCCGTGTCGGGGGACTCCACCGCGACGGCTCCCGCGGCCGCGCCGAAGGCCGCCGCGACCGCGGTCTCGTGTCCGGGGTCGACCTGGACGAGTGCGGCGAACCCGCCCAGCATGCCGGGCAGGCCGGAGTCGAGGAGGGGGCCAGCGCCGTCCTTGTGCGCCAGGCCCAGCTCGAGGGCCTCCTTGCGGGCGAAGAGGGCGGAACGCTCGCCCTCGGCGGTGCGCTCGGCGTCGCGGAGCCGGTTGAGGTCGGTGTCGGCCGCGGAGAGCTGACGGGCCGCCAGTTCCTGTGCGGAGTCGAGTTCGGCGTCGCCCTCGTCCAGCCCGGCGGACTCCTCGGCGGCCATCTCGTACTCCGCCTGCGCCTGTCGGGCGCGCTCCGCGGCCTGCCGGGCGGACTCCTCCAGCCTCGTGGTCTCGTCCTCGTCGGAGGACAGCCGGCCGCGCAGGCCCTCCACCCGGGCGGACAGGCGGACGAGGCCCTCGCGGCGCTCGGAGGCGGCGCGGGCGGCGGCCTCCAGCCGCTTCTCCTCGCGGTGCAGCGCGTCCTCGGCGGCGGACCGCTCGGTGACGGTGGCCTCCAGGGCCTCGCGGGCCTCCTCCAGCCGGGTGAGCAGCTCCTCCTCCTGGGCGGCGGCCTCCTCGGCCTCCGTCTCCAGTTCCTCGGGGTCGCGGCGGTGGACGGGCTCGTCCGCGACGTCGGCCAGGTTGCGGTGGCGCTCGTCGGCGAGGCCGCGCACGGCGTCGAGCCGCTCGGTGAGGCGGGAGAGCGCGTGGTAGGTCTCGGAGGCCTGGGCGAGGGCGGGCGCGGCCGCGGTGGCCTGGGCCTCCAGCTCGGTCTCGCGCTCCTGTGTCCGGGCGAGGGCCGTCTCCGCCGCCTGGCGCCGGGTGAGGACCTCCTTCTCGTCGGCCTCCTCCTTGGCGAGCTGCTCGGTGAGGGTGACGATGTCGTCGGCCAGCAGGCGCAGGCGCGCGTCGCGCAGGTCGGCCTGGATGACGGCGGCCCTGCGGGCCAGCTCGGCCTGGCGGCCCAGCGGCTTGAGCTGGCGGCGCAGCTCGGCGGTCAGGTCGTTGACGCGGTCGAGGTTGCCCTGCATCGCGTTGAGCTTGCGGATCGCCTTCTCTTTGCGCTTGCGGTGCTTGAGGATGCCGGCGGCCTCCTCGATGAGGGCGCGGCGCTCCTCGGGGCCGGCGTGCAGGACGGTGTCCAGCTGCCCCTGGCCCACGATGACGTGCATCTCGCGGCCGATGCCGGAGTCGCTGAGCAGGTCCTGGATGTCGAGGAGGCGGCAGGTGTCGCCGTTGATGGCGTACTCCGAGCCGCCGTTGCGGAACATGGTCCGCTTGATGGTGACCTCGGTGTAGTCGATGGGCAGGGCGCCGTCGGTGTTGTCGATGGTGAGGCTGACCTCGGCACGGCCCAGCGCCTGGCGGGTGGAGGTGCCCGCGAAGATCACGTCCTCCATCTTGCCGCCGCGCAGGGACTTGGCCCCCTGTTCCCCCATCACCCAGGAGAGCGCGTCGACGACGTTGGACTTGCCCGAGCCGTTGGGACCGACCACACAGGTGATCCCGGGCTCGAAACGCAGGGTGGTGGCCGACGCGAACGACTTGAAGCCGCGCAGCGTCAGATTCTTCAGATACACGCACACCTCCCACGGCGCTCACCTGCCATTCACGGCACGACCATCCAAGGGTGCCACGAAGCGGTGACCGCGGGGGGTGGTTCCGGCCGACGTCCTCCGATGGAATCGGCCGCTGACCTGGGTCGGGGCCGGGATCGGGGGAGGGGGGATGTCCGGCGGACACGGAGGGTTGTGACAGGGTCCGCCGGGTACAACGGTAAAGGAAGCCGCAAGGGAAAGGAAAATCTGCGGCGTGCGGGCTCTCGCCGGACCGTGGTGGCCGACGGGTTCCTCAGGGACGCCTGGATGACGCGTTCGGCGCCCCCGCCGGTGAACGGAACATCCCGGAAACGGTCGGCCTGTCGGCCGGTACGTCGGTGGCGCGGGTCAGGCGAGCGCGGGCTCGCGGTCGGTCGCGCCGGCGGCGACATCGGTGACGGCCATGTTGAGCTGGTCGTTCTGTGCCTGAAGGCGGCTGATCTCGTCCTCGAGGTCGCGTACCCGCTTCTGCAGCCGCCGCATCTCCGAGACCATCCGAGGGTCGGAGCCGCCGACGTGGCCAAACAGAGCCTTCGCCATGATGTAGGTCCTCCACACTGAGTGACCAGTGGATTCTGCGCATGCGATGTCCCGCGGGATTTCCAACTGGAGTTGTCCTCTACGCGGGTGGAAGGTTGCGCGATGTGCCTTCCAGAGTCTCACTCTGCGCGCCGCCGGTCAAGATTGGATTACGACAGTACGTAACGACCACAACCCAGCGAGAGACGATCTGGGCACGTGGTGGCGCACGATTCAAACGTGACGACCCCCGGCTCCGCCGGCGTGTGCGGGCCTCCAGGGGTCCCGCACGATGATCGCCCCACACCCCCCGGAACCCTTGCCACGAGCCCTCTGGGCCGCCGCGGTTCCGCGGTGTGCTCGAATCGCGTTACGCCTCCAGCATACTCACCGCTCGACGAAACCGGTGAACCTGCCCCCAGCCGGAGCCCAACGTTCGACCACGGAGTCCACACGACCGGGTGTACCGCCGCCCCGGAGATGGCCAAGAAGGCGTTCACAGGCATCCCTCGGGCCTTCGGCGACCACCTCGACCCGGCCGTCCTCGAGGTTCGTGGCGGCCCCGGTCAACCCCAGTTCAAGGGCGCGAGCACGCGTCCACCAGCGGAAACCCACTCCTTGGACGTGTCCCCGCACCCAGGCGGTCATCCGCACGGATGCGCTCTCGTTCCCCACGGTCCGACCTGCTTCCTTACCCGACAGACAGAGTTCTCTCACCGACACGCCCAAGGTCCGGCACCGGGACGTCCAGGACCCCGTCAGGAGCACGGCAAGAGTGCTCCCGGAATCCACCGGGTCACCCGCCGGGCCCGTGCCCTGGTCCCGTGTCCCCTCAGGAGCGCGGTCGCGGCCGCTTCTGGCAGCGCGGACAGCTGAACGAGGAGCGGTTCATGAACGCCTCGCGCACGATGGCCGTGCCGCAGCGGCCGCACGGCCGGTCCCTCCGCCCGTAGGCGTTGAGCCCGCGTGAGAAGTAGCCGCTCTCCCCGTTGACGTTGACGTACAGGCCGTCGAAGGTGGTCCCTCCCACCTCCAGCGCCTCGGTCATCACGTCGCGCGCGTGCCCCAGCAGCTCCGTCGCCCGGCCGCCCGACAGGGCCCGCGTGGAGTGCGCCCAGTGCAGGCCGGCCCGCCACAGCGCCTCGTCCGCGTAGATGTTGCCGACGCCGCTGATGAGCGACTGGTCCAGCAGCGCCCGCTTGACCTCGGTGTCCCTCGCGCGCAGCGCCCGCACGAACGCCTCCGGGACGAACGCGGGGTCCAGCGGGTCCAGGGCGATGTGGTCCACGGACGACGGCACGTCGACGCGCTCGCCGGGAACGTCCACCATCACGTGGCCGAAGGTCCGCTGGTCCACGAAGCGCAGTTCGGCGCCGTCCGAGAGGGGCAGGCGCACCCGCAGGTGACGCTCGTCGGGCTTGCCCGCGGGCTGGACCAGCATCTGCCCGCTCATCCCCAGGTGGGCGAGGAGCATCTCGCCGCTGTCCAGGACGAGCCACAGGTACTTCCCGCGCCGGCGTGCCGACGTGGGGACACGGCCCTCCAGACGGGCGGCGAAGTCGGCGGCGCCGGGCTCGTGGCGCCGTACCGACCTGGGGTGCAGGACCTCGACGGCGCCGATGGAACGGCCGACCGCGTGTTCGGCCAGTCCGCGGCGGACGACCTCGACCTCGGGCAGTTCGGGCATGGCCGCCTCAGCCCCGTCCCTCGCCGGAGGGGTTGTCCCCGGCGGTCTCGGCGGCCCGTGCCTCGGACCTGGCCTTGATGGCCTTCCACGCGGACTCGGCGGCCTGCTGCTCGGCCTCCTTCTTGCTGCGGCCCTCGCCCAGGCCGTAGCTCTCCCCCGCGACGCGGACCGTGGCCCGGAAGGTCTTCTGGTGGTCGGGGCCGCTCTCGTCCACGTGGTACTCGGGGACGCCGAGCATCTCGGCCGCGGTGAGCTCCTGGAGGGAGGTCTTCCAGTCCAGGCCCGCCCCCAGCCCGGAGGCGGTGGCGATGAGCGGGTCGAAGAGCCTGTGCACGAACTCCGACGCCACGTCCAGACCCCTGTCCAGGTAGACGGCGCCGATGATGGCCTCGAGGGTGTCGGCGAGGATCGAGGACTTGTCCCGGCCCCCGGTGCCCTCCTCGCCCCGGCCGAGGCGGATGTAGGCGCCGATGCCCAGGCCGCGGGCCACGTCGGCGAGCGCGCGCATGTTGACGACGGCGGCCCGCAGCTTGGCGAGCTGCCCCTCGGGCAGGTCGGGGTGCTTGCGGAAGAGGGTGTCGGTCACCACCAGGCCGAGCACGGAGTCGCCCAGGAACTCCAGGCGCTCGTTGGTCGGCAGCCCGCCCTTCTCGTAGGCGTAGGAGCGGTGGGTCAGGGCCCGGAGCAGGATCTTCGAGTCGACCTCGACCCCGATGGCCCGATGGAAAGCCCGGGCCTCGGAGACGGAGAGTTGGCTAGCCACTCGTTCACTTCCCTGTTCGTACGCGCCGTGGAGCGGCGCGCGGACGGCTGGAGTCGGGTGTGGACCCCGCGGCCCGTCAGGGGTGCTCGAAAACGAGGTGACCGTCGCGGGAGCGTCCGCTCCCCCGGCAACCACCACGAACTCGGGAACCCGAGGGGCCCGGATCTCTGGTGTGGTGCTCGGTGTTCCTGTTGCTTGTCGTCGTGTGCCCGCTGTCTCTGGGATCACTCTACAAACCCCGGCGCCGCGCTGTCTCGCGAGCGCCCGCCCGGTCAGGGCGCCGGCGGCCTCCCCGCCCCGGCAAGCACGACGGGGCGGACCCGTGGAGGGTCCGCCCCGAGATGAGTCGGGAATCGGGTACCGGGACCCGAAGCCTGTCATCCGCGCCTAGGCCGGGTTGATGACCTGGCGGTTGTTGTAGGTGCCGCACGTCGGGCACGCGATGTGGGGCTGCTTCGGGTCACGGCAGCGCGGGCAGTTGACCAGCACCGGGCGCGAAGCCTTCCACTGGGAACGGCGGGTCCGGGTGTTGCTCCGCGACATCTTCCGCTTCGGGACGGCCACTTCAATCCTCCTGGGTCACCCCCGCGCGGTCGCGGGAGGTCGCTTATCTGGTCACCCCGCGCGCTGTGGCGGGGAGGGTGTGCTCCGGTCGTCGCCGGCGCCGACAGGCGCCGTCCGCGATCGGTTCACGAGCTCATCGTTCGCCGGGGTCGTCCGCGAGATCGCGGAGCGCCTCCCAACGGGGGTCGACGTTGTCACCGTGGCCGTGGTCGGGGCCGACCTCGGCGAGTTTGGCCCCGCACTCGGAGCACAGGCCGGGGCAGTCCGGTCCGCACAGCGGTGAGAGTGGGAGCGCCAGCACGACGGCGTCTCGGACCACCGGTTCGAGGTCGAGCAGATCGCCCTCTAGATAGTAGTCCTCATCCTCGTCGGCCGCGTCCTCGTCCGCCCCGGAGACCTTGTCGTCCTCGTCGCCGGGGTAGCGGTACATCTCCTGGAAGCCCGCCTCCATGTCGTCGGACAGGGGGTCGAGGCAGCGCGAGCACTCCGCGGTGAGCTGGCCGCGCACGGTGCCGGTGACGAGGACGCCCTCCATCACCGCCTCCAGCCGCAGGTCCAGCTCGACCTCGCTGCCCTCGGGCACGGCTGCCATCGCCGTCGCGAACGCCTCGGGGACGGTCACGATGCGGTTGACGGTCCGCATCGACCCCGGCTGGCGGCCCAGCTGGCGGGTGTCGACCACGAACGGGTCGCGAGGATCTAGACGAGACAGGGTAATCGCGCTTTCACGAGAAGACGGGTCGCCGGGCGCGCGGAAGGCGTCGTGACGACGGCCGCGACCAGCGCGAGCGCACACCGAGAACCGGCGACGCCCATGGTCAAACCCTGATCCTACCTATCATGTCCCCGACCACCCAAATCAGGCCCCGATCAGCGCTGTGCCAGGGCCTTCCGGAACAGGGTCGGGCGCCGTCCGCGCCGCCGCGGGGCGGGACCGGGACCCGCGCGTGCGGCGGATCCGCGTGGTCCGCCTCCACCCCGGGGTGAGGGCGGGCCGGGGCGCGTGCGGCGGATCCGCGGGCCGGAGCCCCTCAGCCCTGGGAGTCCCTCTTCGCGTACTTCTCCCGCAGGCGGCCCTGGACGTAGGGGGTGACCAGGCTGGAGACGTCGCCCCTGTGCTGGGCGATCTCGCGCACCAGGCTGGAGGACAGGAACGAGTACTGGGGGTTCGCCGTCATGAACACCGTCTCCACACCCGAGAGGCGGTAGTTCATCTGGGCGATCTGGAGCTCGTAGTCGAAATCGCTGACCGAGCGCAGGCTGCGCACGATGGTCTCGATGCCGTTCTCGCGGCAGAAGTCGACGAGGAGGCCGTCGAACTCGCTGATCCGGACGTTGTCGAACTCCGCGGTGCCCTCCTCCAGCATGTCCAGCTTCTCCGGGACGCTGAACAGCCCGCGCTTGTTGACGTTGTTGAGCACGGCGGCGACGACCTCGTCGTACTGCTTGGCCGCCCTGCCGATGATGTCGATATGACCGTAGGTCACCGGGTCGAAGGACCCCGGACAGACGACACGGCGCACGGTGGATCGCCCCTCTCAAGAACTACCTTCGGGTAACGCGATGGTAGGGGCTCACTCCTGCGCCAATCCGGGCAACACCCACTTAGTGTCCGCATTCACGCACGGTCCGGACTCTCGTGCGCTTGTCGCACGACAACCGCCCCGGACTCACCCCCGCACCCGGGGACCCCTACCCCGCATGTGCGAAAACAGACACTCTGCCCGCTTTCGACCGGTTCTCGCCGTGGCCGGAGGCGCTCGTGGGGGCGGACGGGGGTGTGCGGGAACGCGCCGGGGAGGGGTGCGGAACCGCGGGAACCGGGGGCGGGGCGCCGCAGGCGTCAGTCGAGGGCGGTGGAGGGTGACGGGCCCTGGAGGAACCGCGCCGCAGGCGTCAGTCGAGGGCGGTGGAGGGTGACGGGCCCTGGAGGAACCGCGCCGCAGGCGTCAGTCGAGGGCGGTGGAGGGTGACGGGCCCTGGAGGAACCGCGCCGCAGGCGTCAGTTGAGGGTGGTGGAGGGTGACGGGCGGGCGTACCAGAGAACCGCCTCCCCGTACCCGCGGCTGCGGTCGAGCTCCAGCCCCGGGGGCCACGCGGGTTCGGCGCCGCGCTTGGAGCGCTCGACGACGACGAGGGCGTCCGGGGTGAGCCAGCCGCGCCCGGCGAGGTCACCGAGGACTCCGGCGACCTCGTCGTCGGTGACGGCGTAGGGCGGGTCGGCCACCACGAGGTCGTAGGGCGCGCCGGGGTTGTCCTGGCCGACGACCCGTTCCACCCGGTCGGACGCCAGGCGCGCTCCGGAGAACCCGAGCACCGCGATGTTGTCCCGGATCACCTGGGCGGCCTTGCGGTCGGCCTCCACCAGCAGCGCGTGGGCGGCGCCGCGGGACAGGGCCTCCAGGCCGATCGCCCCGGAGCCCGCGTACAGGTCCAGGACGCGGAGGCCGTCGAGCGGGCCGAGGTCGGACCGGGCGGAGGAGAACAGCGCCTCGCGGGCGCGGTCGCTGGTGGGGCGGGTGTTGCGGCCGTCGGGCGCGGAGATGCGCCGTCCGCGGGCCGTCCCGGCGATGATGCGGGTCATGCCCCCACGGTAGCGGCCGGGGGCGGCGGGCCGCGGTGCCGACCGGGGGCAGCACGGTGCGGGCGGAGCCGGCGGCCCCCTGATACCACGGTAGGCCGGTCGGCGGGGCCCCGCCAGACCCGTCGCCCGCCTGTGGACGGGCGGGTCGGCGGGCGGGGCCCGGTGCGCCGCAGGGGCCGGGACTCCGCCGGGGCGGAGCCGGATCCCGGAACCCCACGGGGGCGGGCCGCGTCCGGGGGGCCACGCCGGACGGGGGCGGGCCCGGACGCCCGGCGGGTCGCGCCGGACACGGGGCCGGGGCGCGGCGGAGCGGAGTGTCCCGTCCGGGGCAGGAGAACCCCGGACAGCCCCGGCCGCCTCGCGCCCGGCCCCTCGCCTCCCCGGTCAGGTCTTGTCGAGGTACTCCGCCCGCTCCTCCGGGAGGAGCGCCTCGAGGGCCTCGGCCAGCGGGGGGTGGGCCTCCAGCCCGGGGTCCTCGGCCACGTAGGCGGTGGCCTCCTCCCGGGCCTCGCCGATCAACTCCTCGTCCTTGAGCAGGGTGAGCATCCGCAGGCTGGAGCGGGCCCCCGACTGGGAGTCGCCCAGGACGTCGCCCTCGCGCCTCATCTCCAGGTCCACGCGGGACAGCTCGAACCCGTCGGTGGTCGCCGCCACGGCCGCCAGCCGCTCCCGGGCCGGCGAGCCCTCCTCCGCGTCGGTGACCAGCAGGCACAGCCCGGGCAGCCCGCCCCGCCCGACCCGGCCCCTCAGCTGGTGGAGCTGAGAGACCCCGAACCGGTCCGCGTCCATGATGACCATCACAGTGGCGTTGGGCACGTCCACGCCGACCTCGATGACGGTGGTGGAGACGACCGCGTCGGTCTCCCCCGCGGAGAAGCGGCGCATGACGGCGTCCTTGTCGTCCGGGGCCATCCGGCCGTGCAGGCTCTCCACGCGCAGACCGGAGAGCGGGCCCTCCGCGAGCCGGGCCGCCACCTCCAGCACGGCGAGCGGGGGGCGCCCGCCGGGGGCGTCCCCCTCCGGGGCGGCGCCGACCTCCTCGCCGGCCTCCCCGGCGTCGTCGTCGCCGATCCTCGGACAGACCACGAAGGCCTGGTGGCCCTCGGCCGCCTCCTCCCTGATGCGTTCCCAGCCCCGGGTCAGGAAGTGCGGCTTCTCCGCGGCGGGCACCACGTGCGTGGAGACGGGGGCCCGCCCGGAGGGCAGCTGCGTGAGGGCGACCACGTCGAGGTCCCCGTAGACGGTCATCGCGACGGTGCGCGGGATCGGCGTGGCGGTCATCACGAGCACGTGCGGACGGCCGTCCACGGCCTTCTCCCGCAGGGCGTCGCGCTGCTCCACACCGAACCGGTGCTGCTCGTCCACCACCACGAGCCCCAGGTCCGCGAAGGACACGTGCTCCTGGAGGAGGGCGTGGGTGCCGACGACGATCCCCGCGGCGCCGGAGGCGGCGTCCAGCAGGGCCTCCCTGCGGGCGGCCGCGTTCATGGAACCGGTGAGCAGGGCGACCCTGGTCGCGGTGTCGGCCCCGTCGATCTGCCCGGCGCGTCCGAGGGCGCCGAGCATGGCGTTGACGGAGCGGTGGTGCTGCTGGGCGAGGACCTCGGTGGGGGCGAGCATGACCGCCTGGCCGCCGGAGTCGACCACGCGGAGCATCGCGCGCAGCGCCACCAGGGTCTTGCCCGCGCCCACGTCGCCCTGGAGCAGGCAGTGCATGGGGTGGGAGGCGTCGAGGCGCCGGGCGAGGCGTTCGCCGACCTCCCTCTGGCCGTCGGTGAGCGTGAACGGGAGCTGTGCGTCGAAGGCGTCGAGGATCCCCCCGTCCGCCCCGGGCCGGGGCTTGGCCGGCAGCTCCTCGGCCTGCCTGCGGCGGCGGGCGAGCGCGAGCTGGAGCACGAACGCCTCGTCCCACTTGAGGCGGCGCCGGGCCGCGCCGACGTCGGCCCACTCCGCGGGCCGGTGGATGCGGCGCAGCGCGTCGGCGACGCCGAGCAGCCCGCGGCTCCCGCGCAGCCCGGGGGGGAGCGGGTCGGGGAGGCTGTCGACGTCGGCGAGGACGGTGGCGACCGTGCGCGCGATCGTCGTGGAGTCCAGGCCCTTGACCGCCGGGTACACGGGGATGAGCTCGTCGGCGTAGGCCTGGGCCCGCTCGTCCGTGTCGCCCTCCTCGTCGAGGAGCTCGTACTGGGGGTGGTCGAGCTGGCGGCGGCCCTTGAAGGTGGACACCCGCCCGGAGAACATGGCCAGCCGCCCGGGGACGAGCGCGTTCTGGTGGTACGAGCCCCGGTTGAAGAAGGTCAGGTGCAGGCGGCCGGTGCCGTCGGTGACGGTGGCCTCCATCATGTCCATGCGGCGGCGCCCCTGCCTGGCGGGGACGGTCCGCCTCCTCGCGTCCAGGACGCGGGCCTGCACGGTGACCTCCTCCCCCTCGCGCAGCGCGGCGAGGTCGGTGAGGTCGCCCCGCCGGTCGTACCTGCGCGGGTAGTAGCGCAGCAGGTCACCGAGGGTGTGCAGGTCGAGCTTCTCGGCGAGCGCCTTCGCCGTCTTGCCCCTGAGCGGTCCCCTGCTCAGCGGTTCGTCCCAGGTAGTCACGTCTGTTCCCGTCCCGGCGTCTCTGGATCGCTGGTCACCGCAACGGTAGACCCCCGCTGCGACGCTCGGGCGCCCACCGCGTCGTCGTCCGCCGGGATTCCGGGGGCCGGCCGTCGGCGGGCCCCGTCGGCGGCCGGGCGTCCGCCCCACCGGACCGGGGTATACTCGTCAGAGTTCATCGCGTTTTCGCCATGCCCGCCATGGGGGATTCGATGCGCCGGTGGGTGCTGGGGTCCTCGACCACACCACGTTCCACCGTTGCGCGTACGGGCGCTGGCCAGCGGTCTGATCCGTGTACGGCCTTGTCCTTCGTGTACTCTTCCACGGTTGGCGTCCGCGCCGACCTGTCCGCCCGACCTCTCCCGGTCGGATGAATCTTCGCGTGCGGCGACGTGCGCGATCCTGAGCGCTTGAATGGAGTTACCGTGGCTTCCGTATGCGACGTTTGCGGCAAGGGACCAGGGTTCGGTAACAGTGTTTCCCACTCGCACCGTCGCACCCGCCGCCGCTGGAACCCCAACATCCAGACTGTTCGCACCCGTGTCGGTGGCACGCCCAAGCGCGTGAACGCCTGCACCTCGTGCATCAAGGCCGGCAAGGTGACCCGCTAGGGTCCCCGCACCGCTGCATGTTCCTCGATGGCCCTCCGACCAAGGTCGGGGGGCCTTCGTCGTGCCTCCGCCCCGACGGTACGGGACCGGACGCGGTGGCCCGGCCGCACGGGGGCGGCCGTGCTCCGGCCGCCGGGGTCACAGCTCGCAGACGTGCCCGTTGAGGGAGCAGCGCACCGGGCTCTGCGGAACGCCCAGGGCCTCGAAGGTCAGGGTGGCGGAGGCTCCCGGGTCCAGCCCGTCCCGGTCCCCGGGCTGGCGGGCGAGGATGCCGTCGTCGATCGGCTCCCAGTCGGCGTCGGTCACGTCGGTGATCTCGGCGCTGTCGAAGGCCAGGGCCAGTTCCCAGGCGTCGAGCCTGGTCCGCGAGGTGTTGGTGACGGTGACGTGGCCGGTGAACCCGGCCGACGTCGTCCCCAGCACCTGGTAGGCGACCGTGGTGGGCTCCGCGCCCGCCTGGTTCTGCGGGACCCGGGGCCGGTCGGCGGCCGACTCGTCCCCCTCCGTCCCCGGGGAGGCGTCGTGGGTCGGCTGGGCCCCGTCCTGCGTCCCCGGCGTCCGGCTCGACCCCGGCGCGCCGCCGAACTGCAGATAGATCTGCGTGGTGCTGTAGCCGAACAGGATCAGCCCGAGGATGACACCGGAGACGACGAGCACGTTGAGGAGCCGGGGCGGTTCGACGCGTTTGGGCACCGTGCTCTCGATGAGGCCGCCGAGCCGTCGCAGTGCGCCGACGTCCGTCGGCTCACTGCGGTGCGCACCCCGCCGGGTGCCGTTCTGCCAGCCATGGCGCCCCATAAACCGCCTCTCGACGCTCCGCTGCCCGCCCGTCGCCCTCGGTCACGCCGGGATGTCTTCTCCGCCCGTTCCCGGGCCGCTCCTCATGGGGCTTCCCGGGGCCGCCGCGCCACACGGACCCGGGCGGTCAGCCCGGAATGAGACGCGGGCCGCGTTGGCAAAGCCTAGCGTGACAGCCAAACAGGACAAATCCAAAGGGGCTCACCCTTCGCGGAAATGATCCCAGCCCCTGTTCCGGGGCGCACGCCCGTCCACTGTGACAGGGTTCTCGTCCCCCGCCCCGCCACCGGCCGGCGTCCCTGCCGCGGGATCGGTGACCGACCCGATCCGGTGCCAGTGGCCCGGCAGGGCGGTGCCCGGGGGGAACGCCGCGACCAGCGCGTGGTCCTCCCCTCCCGCGACCATGAGGGCGACCGCGGCCTCCGCCGCCGCCCCGGGCCCCTCGGCGCCGAGGACGGCGACCGCCTCCAGGAGCGCGGGGTGGGGGCGCAGCGCCGCCGAGTCCAGGTCGATGCGTACGCCGCCGGCCCGGCAGACGTGCCCGAGGTCCTGCACGAGGCCGTCGCTCACGTCGAGCATGGCGGTGGCGCCGAGCCGGGCCGCCTCGACGCCCCGCGCGTAGGGCGGGCTGGGGCGGCGGTGCTCGGACAGGCACTCGGCCGGGCCGTCGATCCCCCGTTCCAGCAGGGCCAGGCCGGCGGCGGACAGCCCGAGGTGACCGGTGTAGGCGACCACGTCGCCCGGCCGGGCCCCGTCCCGGCGGACGGGCGCCCTCCCCTGGAGGTCGCCGAGGGCGGTGACGGCGATGGTGAGGGTGTCCGAACCGACCATGTCGCCGCCCACGACGGCCCCGCCCGCGACCGCGCACTCGTCGCGCACACCGGCGGTGAACTCCTCCGCCCAGGCCACGGGGAGGTCGGAGGGGGCGGCGAAGCCGATGAGGAGGCCGGTGGGACGGGCGCCCATCGCGGCGATGTCGGCGAAGTTCTGGGCGACGGCCCGGTGGCCGACGTCCCGGGCGGTGGACCACTCCCTCCGGAAGTGGCGCCCCTCGACCAGCAGGTCGGTGGTCGCGACCGTTCGGCCGTCGGGCGCCGCGACGACCGCCGCGTCGTCGCCGGGTCCGAGGATTACATCGTCCGTCGTGGGGAATTGGCTCGTCACGCGCGTGATCAGAGCGAACTCCCCCAGGCCCCCAATGGTGTTCTGCACAGGGATCAGGGTACGGTGACGCTCCGGCGCAGCGGTCCGGACCCACGTCCGTCATCCGTTCGTCATCGGCCGCACCCCCGGCTCGGCCGGGAACCGCTCACCGCCCACCGCTCACACCCGGCGCACACGAAGGAGTTCTCATGGTGCAGGCATACATCCTGATCCAGACCGAGGTCGGTCAGGCTGCGGAGGTGGCGGAGCGGATCCGGGGCATCGAGGGGGTCGAGACGGCCCACGACGTGACCGGGCCCTACGATGTGATCGTCCAGGCCGAGGCCTCCGACATCGACTCGCTGGGCACCCTCGTGGTGGCGCGGATCCAGCGGTTGGACGGGATCGCCAGGACCCTCACCTGTCCCATCGTCAACATCTGACGCGCTCCGCCGCGTCGGCGGCACCCCGGGGGTTGCTTGTGCTGAAGCGGTTCGCCGGAGCGGCTCTGGCCGTCGCGCTCGTGGCCACGGGCTGCGGCGCACAGACCGTGCGGATGGAGCCCCCCGAGGCGGACGAGGCGACCGCGCGGACCTGCGCGGGGCTCGTCGAGGCGCTGCCGGACACACTGCTGGAGGCCGAGCGCGCCCGGGTGCGCCCCGATTCGGAGCTCACCGCGGCCTGGGGCGACCCGGCCATCGGACTGCGCTGCGGGGTCCCGCGGCCCGTGGTCCTCGCTCCGGACTCCCTCCTCCAGGAGGTCAACGGCGTGGCCTGGCTGCCCCAGCCGGAGGACGCCCCCACCCTGTACACGGTCGTCGGGCGCGAGGCCTACGTCGAACTGTCGGTCCCGCCGGCCCACGGCGCCCCGGCGGGGGCGCTGAGCACGGTCAGCGACCTGGTCTCCGAGCACGTCCCGCCCCTGCCCGACGGCGAGCTCTGACCGGTCCCGGACACACGGGCGGGGGCCGCCGGCGTACGGCGGCCCCCGCGGTCGTCGGACCCGGCCGAGGGGCCGGGTCCTCCTCTCAGGCGTTCACGGAGCGGACGGGGACGCCGTCACTCCTCTTCCTCCATGGGCTGCTCCTCGGAGCCCTCGGCCGGCGCGTCGGGGTCCTCCTCGCCGGAGCCCTCGCCGCCCTCGGCTCCCCCACCGGTGAGCAGGGACTCGACCTCGGCCGCCGTCTCCGCGACCTGGCCGGAGCAGGAGGCCCCCGGCTCGGGCACGTCGGTGCCGCGCTCGTAGAGGCGCACGAACCGCTGGAGCATCTCGTCGTCGGCGGTCTCGGCCGTGATCTGGCGGCCCCAGCTCGAGGCGACGATCGGCGCCTCCATCTCACCCTCGTAGGGGCTGATGACGAGGTAGTCGCCCGCGCTGTACATGCCCACCAGCTGCTCGACCTGGTCCTCGGGGAGGCCGGGCTCGTAGTTGATCCACACGGCGCCGTGCTCCAGGGAGTGGACCGCGAACTCGGGGGTGACCGGCTCGGGGTACACGCCGCAGTTCTGCCAGGCGCTCCAGTGGTCGCCGCCCACGGGCGGGGACTGCTCGTAGTCGACAGGCTGGCCCGTCTCGACGTGCTCGTACGAGGGGACCTCGTACTCGGCCACGTTGGACACCGACCGGCTGCGGACCTCCATGAAGACGAGGAAGGCGATCAGGCCCACCACCAGAACCACAGCGGTGACGACCCCGGAAATGGTAAGGATCTTACGGCGGCGCTCCTCTTTGAGGCGTTGCGCCTTGAGCTCGGCTGCGCGTTGGCGGCGCTCCTCCGCCGTCTTCTTCTTTGCCACGGGGTCTCCTGAGGTGGGTGGTGACATAAGGGACTTATCTATCCTCTACTTTGGCACCACAGTTGGGCGATTTGACCAGGATGGTTCCTATGGAACAGACGAACGGCCCCGATTCGGGAGCCACCGACGGCGTCGGGGACGCCGACGGAACCCCGGACGGGGACGAGCACTCCCGGGCGGAGCGGCTCTCGGAGGAGGGCGCGTCCCCGCAGGTGTCATGGCGTTCGGTACCGACCTGGACCACGGTGATCCTCGTCGCACTGGCCCTCGCCGCGGGGTATCTCCTCGGGCGCCCGTCCTACCCGCTGGACACGGGGGCGGACGCCGGATTCCTGCGTGACATGAGCGCTCACCACGCCCAGGCGGTGGACATGTCGATGGTCATCCTGGACAAGACCGAGGACCCCGAGCTGCACACGGTCGCCACCGACATGACCCGTACGCAGCAGGCGCAGATCGGCATCATGCAGGGCTGGCTGATGGCCTGGGACCTGCCCGCCCGGGGGGCCCAGCCTCCGATGACCTGGATGGAGGGGCACGACCACGGCGACGGCGGCGGGGAGGTCCCCGACACCATGCCGGGTCTGGCGAGCCCCGAGGACCTGGAGGCCCTGGAGGACGCCGAGGGCGTGGAGGCCGAACTCCTGTTCCTCGAACTCATGATCGCCCACCACCGGGGCGGCATCGAGATGGCCGAGGCCGAGGTGGACCTGGGCGGCGAGGAGATGGTCACCCGGTTCGCCCAGGGGATGATCGACGCCCAGCAGTCGGAGGTGAACCTCATGGAGGGCATGATCGACGAGCGGAGCGGCTCCGGCGGGGACTGACCGACCGCTCCCGCACACGACGACGGCGCGCACCCGGCCACCGGGGCGCGCCGTCGCCGTGTGCGGCCCCCTCCCGACCCCGCGGGAGAGGGCCCGGCGCGGCGTGTGCCCAAGCACACAAGGACTCTCCCCCCTGTGCCGACGGGCGGCCGGAGCAGGGAACCGCAACCGAATCACCGCAGGTCAGGCCGATTTCGCTCACCCGGGGCCGGTGCGGCGCGATCCGCGTGCGCCGCCCCGGGCGTCCACCGAGACGCGGACCACACGCGATTGCCGGGGGCCTGCAGAGGCGACGACACGTCGTAGCACTACATTGTGTAGTACTACCGGAGGTCGGTACCTGAGAGGTGGGCATGGAAGCTCTTGAACTCGCGAGGTGGCAGTTCGGTGTCACCACGATCTACCACTTCCTGTTCGTTCCGCTCACGATCGGACTGTCGTTCATCGTGGCCGTGCTCCAGACCCTCTGGTACCGCACCGGCAGGCACGAGTACCTCCAGGCGACCCAGTTCTTCGGCAAGCTCTTCCTGATCAACTTCGCCATGGGCGTGGTCACCGGCATCGTGCAGGAGTTCCAGTTCGGCATGAACTGGAGCGAGTACTCCCGGTTCGTCGGCGACGTGTTCGGGGCGCCCCTGGCCATGGAGGCCCTGCTCGCCTTCTTCCTGGAGTCGACCTTCATCGGGCTCTGGATCTTCGGCTGGCACCGGCTCCCGCGCGGCGTCCACCTGGCCTGCATCTGGATGGTGGCGGTCGGCACCAACCTGTCCGCCTACTTCATCCTCGCCGCCAACGCGTGGATGCGGCACCCGGTCGGCTTCACCGTCAACCCGGAGAACGGGCGCGCCGAGCTCAACGACATCTGGGCCGTCCTCAGCAACGACCAGGCCTGGTCCACCTACCTGCACACCGTCTCGGCGGCGTTCATCACCGCCGGCCTGTTCGTCGTGTGCGTCAGCGCCTACAAGCTCTGGCGCAACCAGCGGCACGGCGACACCGGCACCGCGGGCGTCACGCCGCCCAGGAGCGACTTCGCCCTCTTCCGCGGCACCCTCAAGGTGGGCCTGGTCTTCACCCTCGTCGCCGGGGCGGTCGTCGTCTTCTCCGGCGACCACCAGGCCAAGCTCGCCGCCGAGTACGAGCCCATGAAGCTCGCCGCCGCCGAGGCCCTGTGGGAGACCGAGGAGGGGGCCCCCTTCTCCGCCCTGGCCGTCGGCGACACGGAGGAGCGCTATAACCCCATCGACGTCACCGTTCCGAACGTGCTCAGCTTCCTCGCGACCGGCACGTTCGACGGCGAGGTCCACGGGATGAACAACCTCCAGCAGGCCTACGAGGAGTACTACGGCCCGGGCGACTACACCCCCAACGTGTTCGTCGTCTACTGGTCCTTCCGCCTGATGATGGGCTTCGGCCTCTCCGGGGTCGCCGTCGCCGCCCTGGGCCTGTGGCTCACCAGGGGCAGGGAGCGCACCCCGACCAACCGGTGGTTCTACCTCGCGGCGATGCTGTCCCTGCCCGCCGCCCTGGCCGCGAACATCTTCGGCTGGGTGCTCACCGAGATGGGCCGGCAGCCCTGGACGGTGCACGGCTACCTGCTCACCGCCGACAGCGTCTCGCCCGGGGTGAGCCTCGGGACCGTCGCGATGAGCCTGAGCATCTTCACCGCCGTCTACGGGCTCCTGGCCGTGGTGGAGGTCGGACTGCTGGTCAAGTACGTCAAGGCCGGACCCTCCCACCTCGTCCCCGCCCTGGAGAACGACGAGGACGAGTCCGAGATCCCGCACTTCAGCTACTAGGAGCCACGGACCATGGAACTCCCCGTCATCTGGTTCATCGCCATCTCGGTCCTGTGGATCGGGTACTTCGTCCTGGAGGGGTTCGACTTCGGGGTCGGCACGCTCCTCCCGTTCATGGGCAGGCGCAACTCCGTCGACCGCCGGGTCGCCATCAACTCCATCGGCCCTGTGTGGGACGCCAACGAGGTGTGGCTGCTCACCGCGGGCGGCGCCATGTTCGCCGCGTTCCCCGCCTGGTACGCCTCGCTGTTCAGCGGCTTCTACATCCCGCTGTTCGCCATCCTCATCGCCCTGATCCTGCGCGGCGTCGCCTTCGAGTACCGGGGCAAGCGCGACAGCGACGCCTGGCGGACCTGGTGGGACCGGGCGATCTTCTTCGGCAGTGCCGCACCCGCCCTGCTGTGGGGCGTCGTGTTCGCCAACATCGTGCGGGGCGTGGCCATGGACGCCGACCACATCGTCACCGCCTCCCTGCCGGACCTGCTCAACCCCTACGCCCTGCTCGGCGGTCTGACGACGCTGTCGCTGTTCACCCTGCACGGGGCGATCTTCCTGACCCTGAAGACCGACGGGCCGGTGCGGGCGCGCGCCCGGCGGGCAGCCCTGGGCACGGCCTGCGCGGCGGTCCCCGCGGGCGCCGTCTTCCTGCTGTGGACCCAGGCCGCGTACGGCCACCCGTGGACCCTGCCGCTCGTCGTCGTCGCCGCCTCCGCCCTGGTGGGCGGGGTCGCCGCGGCCTGGAAGGGGCGCGAGGGGTGGTCGTTCGCGTTCACGGCGCTGACCGTCCTCACCGCCGTCGCCGCGCTCTTCGGGGCGCTCTTCCCGAACGTGCTCCCCTCCACCACCGACCCGGCGTTCAGCCTGACCGTGGACAACGCGTCCTCCGCCGACTACACGCTCACGGTGATGACGTGGGTGGCGGTGGTCTTCCTGCCGCTGGTGCTCCTGTACCAGGGCTGGAGCTACTGGGTGTTCCGCCGCCGGGTGACCGGCGCCTCGGTGACCGGGGAGAGCGTCACCGCGCCGGACGGACCGGGGCGCGGGGACGGGGCTGCGGAGCCCCGGAGGACCCCCGTCGCCTGACCCTCGGGGCGAGAGCCCCGCACCGCGGTGCTCCCGGCCCGGCGCGGGGCTCCCCGCCGGGCCGGGACGCCCCGGTGGATACTGGCCCGGAGCCCGCACCGCGCCACCGTGTGAGAACCGCACACCCCGGGTACCCGCGGGACCCGGCCGAGACGACGAGGACCGCACGCATGAAACCCCTTGATCCGCGCCTGGTCCGCACCGCGAGCGCGGTCCGGGTGCACCTGGCGGTCTCCGTGGTCAGCGGAGTGCTCATCACGGGCCTGATCCTGGCCCAGGCATGGCTGCTCGCCCGCGCCGTCACTGGCGCCTGGCAGGGCGAGGGCCTGGACTCGCTGGGCTGGGCGATCGGCGGCGTCGCCGCCATCGCCCTGGCCCGGGCGCTGCTGTCCTACCTGGCCGAGACCTCCGCCCTGTACAGCGCCGCGCGCACGAAGTCGCAGCTGCGCCGCCGCCTGGTGGCGCACGTGACGGGGTCCGGCCGGGTGTGGACCGCCGGCCCCGGCGCCGAGGACGGCCAGGGGTCGCCGAAGGCGGGCGAACTGGTGACCCTGGCGACCAGGGGCCTGGACGCCCTGGACGACTACTTCGCCCGCTACCTCCCCCAGCTCGTCCTGGCGGCGATCGTGCCGTTCGCCGTCCTGGCCGTCGTGTTCCGGGCCGACTGGATCTCCGGGATCGTCGTCCTGGTGACCCTTCCGCTGATCCCGGTCTTCATGGCGCTGATCGGGATGCACACGCAGGCGCGCACCGACCGGCAGTGGCGGCTCCTGAGCCGCCTGGGCGGCCACTTCCTCGACGTGGTGGAGGGGCTTCCGACCCTGGCGGTGTTCCGCCGCGCCAAGGCGCAGGCGGCGATCATCCGCCGGGTCGGCGAGGACCACCGCCGGGCGACGATGGGAACGCTGCGGGTCGCGTTCCTGTCGGCGTTCGCTCTGGAGCTCCTGTCGACCCTGGCGGTGGCGCTGGTCGCCGTCGAGGTCGGCCTGCGCCTGCTCGGCGGCCACATGGACTACCAGACCGCCCTCCTGGTGCTGATCCTCGCACCCGAGGCGTACCTGCCGCTGAGGGAGGTCGGCGCCCGGTTCCACGCGAGCATGGAAGGCGTGGCCGCCGCCGAGCAGGTGTTCGCCGAACTGGACCGCAGGCGCGGCGGGGGGACGGAGGAGGGCTCGGCTCCCCCGGCGACCGGCCGGGCCGCGGCCGCGGCGGGCGGCGACATCCGCTTCGAGGGCGTGGGGATGGGCTACCCGGGCAGGGACGTGCCCGCGCTGTCCGGGTTGGACCTGGAGGTCGCGGCCGGGGAGCACGTGCTGCTCACCGGGCCCAGCGGCTCGGGGAAGACCACCCTCCTGTCACTGGTGCTGCGGTTGACCGAGCCCACGGCGGGGCGGATCAGCGTGCGCGCGCCCGGCGGCGGGTGGGAGTCCCTGGACGGGATCCCGGCCGACGACTGGAGGCTCGGCGTCGCGTGGGTGCCCCAGCACCCCTACCTCTTCGACGTGTCCGTGGCCGACAACATCCGGCTCGGCGCCCCCGGAGCCTCCCCGGAGCGGGTGCGGGAGGCGGCCCGGCTCGCCGAGGCCGACGCCTTCGTCCGCGCCCTGCCCGACGGCTACGACACCAGGCTCGGCGAGCGCGGCGCACGGCTGTCGGCGGGGCAGCGGCAGCGGATCGCGCTGGCCCGGGCGATGTGCCGCGACGCCCCGCTCGTGCTGCTGGACGAACCCACCGCCCACCTGGACCCGGAGAACGCGGCGGCGGTGCGCACCGCCGTCGCCAGGCTCCTGGAGGGGCGGACCGCCGTCATCGTCGCCCACGACACCGGTTGGGCGCGCGGCTTCCCCGGCGACACCCTGCGGACCGTGACGCTGCCACTGCCGACCCGGGAAGGGAGCGTGCCGCGATGAACCGCGACGACGCCGACAACGCCGGAGCCGCGGGGGCTCCCGGGACGGATGCGCGGACCGGCCCCGGCGGGGACGCCCCGCCGCTCCCCGGGGGCGGGCGCCGGCGCGACCCGCTGTGGCGGATGGCCGCCCTGGCCCGGCCCCGCGGCGCGAGGTTCGCCCTCGGGGTCCTGCTGGGCGCCGCGGCCACCGGCGCCGGGGTGGCTCTGCTGGGGGTCGCCGCGTGGATGCTCGCCACCGCGGCGAACCATCCCGGCATCACCGCGCTGGGCTTCTCCGTGGTCGCCACCCGTGCGCTGGGCGTGGGCCGCGGCGTCGCGCGCTACCTGGAGCGGCTGGTCACCCACGACGCGGCGTTCCGGACGCTGGCCGAGGTGCGGGTGCGGGTCTACGAGCGGCTGGCCGCGACCGAGCCGTTCGGACGCTTCCGCTCCGGCGACCTGGTCTCCCGTCTGGTCAACGACACCGAGGCCACCCTGGACCTCCTGGTGCGCGGGCTGACGCCCCCGCTGATCTCCCTGGTGACCGGCGGCGCGACCGTCCTCTTCCTGACGGCGGTGTACGTGCCGGGCGGACTCCTCCTGGCCGGCGGCCTGCTGCTGGCCGGGCTCGCGGTCCCGCTCGCCGCCGCCGCGCTGGGCCGGGAGCCGGGCCGGCGGCAGGGCAAGGCGCGCGGCGAGCTGTCCACCGCGCTCGTGGACACCCTGCACGGGGCGCCCGACCTGGTCGCCTACGGCGCGATGGACCGGCAGGTGGAGCGGGTCGACGCCGCCGACGCCGAGCTGACACGCCTGGCGCAGCGGGACGCGGCGGTCCTCGGCCTCGGCGCCGGGGCGTCCGCGCTGATCACCGGGCTGACCGTGTGGGGAGCCCTGTTCCTCGGGGTGGCCGCGGTGGAGGGCGGCTCGCTGAGCGCCGTGTCACTGGCGGTCCTGGTACTGACGACCCTGGCGGCGTTCGAGATCGTCGCCCCCCTGCCCGCCGTCGCCGCGAAGCTGGGGGCGATCCGCGCGAGCGGAGCCCGCCTGTTCGGGGTGCTGGACACCCCGCCCGCCACCGCCCCGCCCACCCGCGCGGGCCTCGACCCCGGCGGCGACCCGACGGTGCGGGTACGTGACCTGCGGGTGCGCTACGGGCCGGACGAGCCGTGGGCCCTGGACGGGGTGGACCTGGAGATCCCCGCCGGGTGGACGGTCGCGGTGATCGGTCCGAGCGGGGCCGGCAAGAGCACCCTGGCGTCGGTGCTGCTGCGGTTCCGCGACCCCGACGGCGGCCGGGTGGAGCTCGGCGGCGAGGACATCACGACGTACCCGGCGGACGAGGTGCGCGGGATGGTGTCCGGGGTCCCGCAGGACCCGCACGTGTTCGCCTCGACCCTGCGGGAGAACCTGCGGCTGGCCCGGCCGGAGGCGGACGACGGCGAGTTGTGGGAGGCGCTGCGGCGGGCGCGGCTGGCCGACGACGTCGCGGCGACCCCGAAGGGGCTGGACACACAGGTGGGCACGCACGGCCTGGGGTTGAGCGGCGGGATGGTGCAGCGGCTGGCCCTGGCCCGCGCCGTGCTGGCGGCGCCCCGCGTGCTCGTGCTGGACGAACCGACGGCCCACCTGGACCCGGACACCCGCGACGCGGTGGTGGACGACCTGCTCGCCGCCGCCGAGGGGTTCTCCACCCTGCTGATCACGCACGACATGACGGGTCTGGACCGGGTGGACCGGATCTACGTGGTGCGCGACGGGAGGGTCGTCCAGCACGGGACGCACGAGGAGCTCGCGCGCGCGGAGGGCTGGTACCGCGACGTCGGCTCGGGCTGACCCCGCCGGGACCTCCGCGCGGGGCCCGTCCGCGCGGAGGTCCCGGCCCGGATCTGACACCCGGGCCGGGTTCCTCTAGTGTTCCCCCGTGGCCAATCCTGTACGTGAGTTCTTCGGCGGCGTCGGCGTCCTGGCACGCGGCTTCGTCCTGCTTCTGCGCAAACCGCGCCTGTTCCTGCTCGGGGCCCTGCCCGCCCTGCTCACCTCCCTGGTGTTCCTGGGCCTGCTGGTCCTCCTCGTGGTGAACCTGGTCGACCTGGCGGCCTGGGCGACGCCCTTCAGCGACGGCTGGGACCCCTTCTGGCAGGGGCTCCTCCGCGGAGCCGTGTCGGTCGGCATCCTGGCCGGGACGGTCCTGCTGATGGTGGTGACGTTCACGACCGTGACCCTGACGCTCGGGTCGCCCATCTACGACAAGATCACCGAGCTGGTCGAGGAGGAGCTGGGCAACGCGCCCGAGGAGCCCGACGAGTCGCTGATGGCGTCGATGTGGCGTGCCGTGCGCCAGTCGCTGGTGATCGTCGCGGTGTCCCTGCTGGTGTCGGTGCTCGTCCTCGTGGTCGGCTTCGTCCCTCTGGTGGGGCCCGTGGTCGGCCCGGTGCTGGCCGCCCTGCTGGGCGGGTGGCTGCTGGCGATCGAGCTCCTGGCGAGCGCGTTCGACCGCCGGAGGCTGACGACCATCCGCGACCGCAGGGAGCACATGGCGAGGCGGCGGATGCGGGTGCTGGGCTTCGCGGTGCCGACCTACCTCCTGCTGGCGATCCCGTTCGTGGCGGTCGTGGTCTTCCCCGCCGCCACGGCGGCCGGCGCGATCCTCACCCGCGACTTGGTGCCCTCCGGACCTGCCGGGCTCGCGTCCGGACAGGACGGGCGGGGCGGGCAGGTCGGACCGGGTGGGCAGACCGGGCCGGGCGGGCAGGCCCTCGGCGGCCCGGCCGGGAGCACGCACCGGGGAGCCCCCGGTACGGAGGGAACCCGGCCGCCCCGGGCGTACCCGGGCGACCGGGGCCCGCAGCACCCGCCCCGGGGACCGCACCCGGGCTGAGCCCGGCCGGTCGCAGGTCGGCCCGGTCGTCCACAGGTGAGGATCGGGCCTGGTCGGAGGCGCGGTGCGCGCTTAGGCTGGATCCGGGGGACCCGCGCCTGCCGTCGGGAGGCGGTGGCTCCCCCGGATCCCAGTCTCCCGGGCGAGCCGCAGGCGGGCAACCGACCGGTCACCCGCCTGTGGACGGTGTCGGGACGCGTCACCGCCCCCGTGCGCGTGCCCGCTCCGGGGGCTCCGCGCCCCTTCGCCCCGCCCGCTACCTCAGGCCGGGGGCGCGGCGCAGCGCCGAGGCGATCATCCGCTCGATCAGCGCCGCGTAGTCCACACCGGTGGCGGCCCACATCTGGGGGAACGCCGAGGCCGGGGTGAACCCGGGCATCGTGTTGAGCTCGTTGACGAGGATCTCGCCGTCCTCGGTGTAGAAGAAGTCCACACGGGCCAGGCCCTCGCAGCCCATCGCCTCGAACACGTCCGCCGCCATCGCGCGCAGTCTCGCCGTGGCCTCCTCCGGGATCCGCGCCGGGATGGTGAGGCTGCTCGTCGAGAGGTACTTGGCCTCGAAGTCGTAGAAGTCGAACCCGTCGGCGACGTGCACCTCGGCCGGGAAGGACACGTCGGGGGTCCCGCCGTCCTCGGCCTCCAGGACGCCGCACTCGATCTCGCGGCCGACGACCTGCGCCTCCACCAGCACCTTGGGGTCGTGTTCCCGGGCGGCCTCGACGGCGGCGACCACGGCGTCGGCGTCCGAGGTGTCGCGCACCTTGGTGATGCCGACGCTGCTGCCCGCGCGGGCGGGCTTGACGAACACGGTGGCACCCAGCTCGGCGACGTCGTCCAGCACCCGCTTGCGCTCCGTGCGCCACTGGCGGTCGGAGATCGCGACGAAGTCGCTGGTGGGGATGCCGTTGCCGCGGAGCATGGCCTTCATGAAGACCTTGTCCATGGCGGCGGCGCTGGAGAACACCCCGGCGCCCGCGTAGCGGACCCCCATCATCTCGAACAGCCCCTGGATGGTGCCGTCCTCACCGAAGGGGCCGTGCAGCAGCGGCAGGACGACGTCCACCTCGGCGAGCCGTTCGGGGCCCTTCTCCGGGTTGACGACCATCAGCTGGCCGGCCGCGTCGAAGGGCAGGGCGAGGTCCGCGCCGTCCTCGGGGACGGTCGGGAGCGCCCGGGTGGCCTCGTCGATGCGCAGCCGTTCGGGATCGCCCGAGGTCAGCACCCAGTTGCCCGTCCTGGTGATGCCGACGGGCACGACCTCGTAGCGGTCCCCGTCGATGACGGACAACACGCTTCCCGCGGTGACGCAGGAGATCTCGTGTTCGGAACTACGCCCGCCGAAGACGACGGCGACCCGAATCTTGCGCTGCTCGGACGACATGCTGCCTGACCTTATCTCGCCAACTGATGGAACCGGAACCGGGAGAGATACCCGTGATGTGTCAGTTTCCCCCGTCGAGGGCCCGGAGGGCGTCCTCGATGAGGTCCTGGGGGTCCTCCAGGCCGATGGAGAACCGCACCGCGCCCGGGGAGATGCCCGCGGCCGCCAGTTCGGCCCCGCTCATGCTGCGGTGCGAGGTGGAGGCGACGTGTCCGGCCAGGGTGTGCGTGCCCCCGAGCGAGGCCGCGATGGTCGCCACGCGCAGGCGGTCGGCGAAGGCCGTACCCGCCTCCCGCCCGCCGACCGGGTGCACGGTCACGACCGCTCCGCGTCGCCCCGCGTCGAACAGCTGGTCCGCGAGCGCGGACTGCGGGTGCGAGTCGAGGGAGGGGTGGTCGACCCGCTCCACGAGGGGGTGGCCCTCCAGCGCCGCGGCGAAGGCCGCCGCGGTCTCGCACTGGCGCTGCACCCGGAGCGGCAGCGTCTCCAGGCCGCGGTGGAGCAGGTACGCCTCGTCGGGGGCGAGGCAGGGGCCCAGGTCGATGCGCGCCGAGCGGATGCGCCCGATGAGCTCCGGCGAGGCCACGGCCACCCCGCCGGTGGTGTCGCTGTGGCCGCCGATGTACTTGGTGGCGGAGTGCACCACCACGTCGGCGCCGTGCTCCAGGGGCCGGCAGACCGCCGGTGACGCGAACGTGGAGTCCACCACCAGCGCGGCCCCCGCCCCGCGGGCGATCCGCGCCAGGCCCGGCAGGTCGGACACGGTCATCGTGGGGTTGGACAGCGTCTCGGTGAACACCACGCGGGTCCGCGGACCGACGGCGGCGCGCACCGCGTCGAGGTCGGTGATGTCCACGAAGTCGGTGCTCACCCCGAACCGGCGCAGGAGCCGGTCCAGCAGCGAGTGGGTGTTGCCGTAGATGGAGCGGGAGGCCACGACGTGCGCGCCGGCCTCGGTCAGCGCCAGGAACACGGTGCTGAGCGCCCCCATGCCCGAGGAGAAGGCCTGTCCGCGCACGTCCTCCTCCAGGCCCGAGCCCTCCAGCGCGGCCACCGCGTCGGCGAACGCGTCGACGGTGGGGCTGTCGATGCGGGCGTACGAGTAGCCGGGGGAGGCCCCCGCGAGGACGTCCGCGTACTGCTGGGAGGTGTCGAACGCGTAGGTGGTCGCCCTGTGGACCGGCATGCGCATGGGGCGCTCCTGCGGAACCGGCGCCCCGGGGAGGGAGACCGCCCGGGTGTGCTCGCCGCCGCCGGACCCTGCTGTGTGTGACATCGTGCTCGCTCTCAGACCCCGTAGCGTTCCGGCTTGCTGGTGCGCGACATGAACGCCACCAGCGCCTCGGCCGGGCTCAGGTCGTGGTGCATCATCTTGACGACGGCCTCGGTGATCGGCATGTCCACCCCGTTGGCCCACCCGAGTTCGAGGACGGACTCGGAGGACTTGACCCCCTCGGCGGTCTGCCTGGTCTCCGCCACGACCTGTTCGAGGGTCTTACCCGCGCCCAGTTTCTCACCGAAGGTCCGGTTCCGCGACAGCGGCGAGGAGCATGTCGCGACGAGGTCCCCCATGCCCGCGAGGCCGGACAGCGTGTGCTCGTCGGCGCCCAGGGCCACCGCGAGGCGGGTGGTCTCGGCCAGGCCCCGGGTGATCAGGGACGCCTTGGTGTTGTCCCCGAACCCCATGCCCTCGGCCACGCCCACGGCGAGGCCGATCACGTTCTTCATCGCACCGCCGATCTCCACCCCGACCAGGTCGGTGCTGGTGTAGGGACGGAAGTACGCCGACTTGAACAGCGACTGGAGCCGCACGGCCGTCTCCTCGTGCGGGCACGCGACGACGGCGGTGGCGGGCTGGCGCTCCGCGATCTCCCGGGCCAGGTTGGGGCCCGACACGACCGCGATGCGCTCCTCCGGGTACTCCAGCACCTGGGCGATGATCTGGCTGACGCGCAGGCAGGTCCCCAGCTCCACGCCCTTCATGAGGCTGACGACCACCGCGTCCTCGCGCAGGTGCGGCCGCCACTCGACGAGGTTCGCGCGCAGTGTCTGCGAGGGGACCGCCAGCACGACCACGTCGGCCCCGGCGAGCGCCCCGGCGGCGTCGGTGGTGGCCCGCAGCCGGGGGTTCAGGCCGATGCCCGGGAAGTAGTCCGGGTTCTCGGAGGTCTCGTTGACCGCGTCCACGACGGACGCCCTGCGCCCCCACAGCACGACCTCGACGGGCCTGGCGCCGGGGTCCCGCTCCCGGGCCAGGTCGGCGGCGTCCGCGATGATGTTCGCGAACACGGTGCCCCAGGAGCCCGCGCCGAGAACGGCGATCCTCACGTTGTCGGTACCCATCTGCCCCGTCACGTCCCCGCGCTGCTCTTCCCGTTGTCGCCGCCGCCCGCGGCGCCGTCACCCGTTCCGCCGTCGGCGTCACCGCCGGTGAGCCGCTCGGCCCGCTTGGCCTCGGCGGCCTCCTCCCGCGCCCTCTTGAAGTCGAAGGGGATCGCGGGCGGCTCCTCCCCGCGGATCTGCGCCTGGAGCGCGGTGATGTCGCCCATGATGAGCTCGGTGGCCTCCTTGAGGACCGTCGCGGTCAGCGGCCGGCCCTCGAACCGGGACAGGTCCACCGGCGGCCCGGCGCGGAAGTCGATGCGCTTGCGCGGGAACAGGCTGGGCTTCTTGGCCCCGTACGGCAGGAGGTTCTGCTCGCCCCAGTGCGCGACCGGGACGACCGGCACGCCCGTGGTCAGCGCCAGCCGCGCCACCCCGGTCTTGGCGGTCATCGGCCACAGGCCCGGGTCGCGGGTGCAGGTGCCCTCCGGGTAGAAGATCACCGAGGAGCCGTCGCGGGTGAGGGCGACCTCCGCCTCGTGGAGCGCCTTCACGGCGTCGGTGCTGCCGCGCTTGATCGGGATCTGCCCCGTGCTCCTGGCCACCGCGCGCACCACGGGGATCTTCATGACCCCGTCCTTCATCGTGAAGGTCGGCCAGCGGCGGGCCCCGATGTAGAGGAAGTGCGCGACCGTCAGCGGGTCGGCCATCGAGAGGTGGTTCGCGGCGATGATCACCCCGCCCCGGGCCGGGACGTTCTCGGTGCCCTCCCAGGTCGGCTTGGTGATGAACCACAGCACGAACCTGACGATCCGGGAGACGACCGCCTTCACCCACCGCGATTCTCGTTGCTTGGCCACGGGACTCCTCACTTCATCGCTCCCGGCCCGTCCGGGCCGCGGAGCACAACCGGTTCAGTGTAGGACGTGGCGGAACCCTCCCAGGTGCCCCCGCCGGACCGGCCCGGGAAGGGCCGCCAGGTCAAGGCTCCGACACGCCACAGGGCGCCCGCGCCGCGCCTCCCCCGAGCGCCTACCCTCGTGACTGTCGTGGCCGATTCGACGTCCCGGGGGAAGCGTGACCGGCTTTGGAGTACGGGGCGGGGCGCCGCGCCCCGGGGTGCGCTGGTCCCTCGTCGTCCCAGTCAAGCACCTCGGCCGCGCCAAGACCCGACTGGCCCTGGCCGCCGGGGGGCTCCGCGAGGACCTGGCGCTGGCGATCGCCTGCGACACGGTCGAGGCGGCCCTGGCCTGCCCCGGCGTGGAGGCCGTGTTCGCGGTGACCGAGGACCCCCGGGCCGGCGCCGAGCTGACCGGCCTGGGCGCGGTCGTGGTCGGCGGCGAGCCCGGCACCGGGCTGAACTCCGCCCTGGCCCACGGGGCCGCGGCCGCACGGCGCAGGCGGCCCGGGGCCGGGGTGTGCGCCCTGTCGGCCGACCTGCCCGCGCTGCGCCCGGACGAGCTGGGCCGGGTCCTCGCCGCGGCGGCCCGCCACGGGCGCTCGTTCCTGCCGGACGCCCCGGGTGTGGGGACGACCCTGCTCGCGGCGGCGCCCGGGCACCCCTTCACCCCCGCCTTCGAGGGGGCCTCGCGTGCGCGGCACCGGGACGGGGGCGCGCACGAGATCGCGCTCCCGGACGTGGCGTCGGTCCGGCGGGACGTGGACACCCCGGAGGACCTGTGCGACGCGGTGGGCCTGGGGGTGGGTCCGCGGACCCGTGAGCTGTGGGAGACGGTCGCGGGCAGCTGCCTGCGGTCGCAGGGCGCGCCCTGACGCCCCTGGGGGCTCCGGGAGGGCCCGTCCCGCGCTCGTGGGACCTCTGAGACGCACAGAACGTCCTGTGGCGCGTGTGACCGCCCTCCGGGCGTGCCTCCCGCCGTCGGGAGCCCGGTACGCCTTCGCCGCACCCGGAACAGAGATCCGCCCGGGCTCCCCGAAGGGAACCCGGGCGGACTCGGCCCGTCGCCGTGTGGCGGTGGGCTACTTCTTCTTGTCCCCGTTGACGAGGGCCTTGAAGTCAGCGCCGGCGCGGAACTTCGGAACGAAGCTCGCGGGGACGTTGATGGTGGCCCCGGTGGCCGGGTTGCGCGCGGTGCGAGCCGCGCGCTCGGACTTCTCGAAAACGCCGAAGCCCGTGATGGCGACCTTGTCGCCCGACGCCACGGTTGCCTGAATGGTCTCAAGCACAGCGTTGACCGCTTCGGTCGCGGTCTTCTTGTCTCCGAGACGATCGGAGATCGCGTCGATCAGGTCACGCTTGTTCATAAGGTTCCTCCGGTTCCCCCTTGCTCGCACGAAATTAGGGGAAGCAGAGGCCCTTACACAAATACAAACGCCTACGGGCAAGGCGTGTCGGCGCCTTCCCCACCTGCGGGGGAGCCTCACGGAGGGTGCGGTCTGGACCGGTGGAGCCCGGGACTGCGGTCCCTTTTGACCCCTTCTGTAGCTCTCAAATGCCTACGTATAACCGGATTCCGGGCAGCAGACACGCCGAGCTTAAGGACAGCGGGAACGTAAGCGAACGCTCACACCAAGTAAAGGTAAAATATTTCTGGGCCGGGGGTGTGCTGCGTCACACGACGCCTCGATCCCCGGCCCAGAACACGATCCGGCCCCTACAGGGTCACGGGGAGCCACGGCTTCCGGGTCGCCTCGAAGGCCCCGACCTCGTCGGTGTGGCGCAGCGTCAGGGCGATGTCGTCCAGCCCCTCCATCAGCCGCCAGCGGGTGTAGTCGTCGAGCTCGAACGGCTCCTGCACCCCGGCGCCCGGGGAGCGCACCTCGCGCTCGACGAGGTCGACGGTCACCTCGGTCGCCGGGTCGGCCTCGACGGCCTTCCAGATGCGCTCGATGACCTCCTGGGGCAGCAGGACGGTCAGCAGCCCGCCCTTGAGCGAGTTGCCGCGGAAGATGTCCGCGAAGCGCGAGGACAGCACGGTCTTGAAGCCGTAGTCCTGGAGCGCCCAGACGGCGTGCTCGCGGGAGGAGCCGGTGCCGAAGTCCGGGCCGGCCACCAGCACGGACGCGCCCTCGTACTCGGGGCGGTTGAGGACGAAGTCCGGGTCGGACTTGCGCCACTCGGCGAACAGGCCGTCCTCGAAGCCGGTCCGCGCGACCCGCTTGAGGTAGACGGCCGGGATGATCTGGTCGGTGTCGACGTTGCTGGAGCGCAGCGGCACGGCCCGACCGGTGTGGACGTCGAACTTCTCCATGGGGAGGTCTCTCCTAACGGGTCAGGGGCTACAGGGCGGCCAGGTCGGCGGGCGAGGACAGGGTGCCGCGCACGGCGGTCGCCGCGGCGACCTGCGGCGACACCAGGTGGGTACGCCCGCCGCGGCCCTGGCGGCCCTCGAAGTTGCGGTTCGAGGTCGAGGCGCTGCGCTCGCCCGGCTTGAGCTGGTCGGGGTTCATGCCCAGGCACATCGAGCAGCCCGCCTCGCGCCATTCGGCGCCGGCGGCCTCGAAGACCTCGCCCAGCCCCTCCGCGTTGGCCTGCTCCTTGACCCGCATGGACCCGGGGACCACGAGCATGCGCACCCCCTCGGCGACCCTGCGGCCCCGGATGATCTCGGCGGCGGTGCGCAGGTCCTCGATGCGGCCGTTGGTGCACGAGCCCAGGAAGACGGTGTCCACCCGGACCTCCCGCATCGGCGTCCCCGGCGCGAGGTCCATGTAGGCCAGGGCCTTCTCCGCGGCGGCGCGGGCCGAGGGGTCCTCGTAGGAGGCGGGGTCGGGGACCTCGGCGTGCAGGGGCACGCCCTGGCCGGGGTTGGTGCCCCAGGTGACGAACGGGCTGAGCTCGTCGGCGTCCAGGACGACCTCGGCGTCGAAGACGGCGCCCTCGTCGGTGCGCAGGCTCTTCCAGTGCTCGACGGCGGCTTCGAAGTCCTCGCCCCGGGGGGCGTGCGCGCGGCCCTCGATGTAGTCGAACGTGGTCTGGTCAGGGGCGATCATCCCGGCGCGGGCGCCCGCCTCGATGGACATGTTGCACACGGTCATGCGGGCTTCCATGGACAGGGCCTCGATGGCCTCGCCCCGGTACTCGATGACGTAGCCCTGGCCGCCGCCGGTGCCGATCTTGGCGATGACGGCGAGGATGATGTCCTTGGCGGACACCCCCGGCCGCAGCGTTCCGTCGACCGTGACCGCCATGGTCCGGAAGGGCGCCATGGGCAGGGTCTGGGTGGCCAGCACGTGCTCGACCTGGCTGGTGCCGATGCCGAAGGCCAGGGCCCCGAACGCGCCGTGGGTGCTGGTGTGGCTGTCGCCGCAGACGATGGTCATCCCGGGCTGGGTGAGGCCCAGCTGGGGGCCGACCACGTGCACGACGCCCTGCTCGATGTCGCCCATCGGGTGCAGGCGCACGCCGAAGTCGGAGCAGTTCTTGCGCAGCGTCTCGACCTGCTTGCGGGAGACGGGGTCGGCGATCGGGGCGAGGAGGTCCTGCGTGGGGACGTTGTGGTCCTCGGTGGCGATGGTCAGGTCCGGGCGCCGGACCTTGCGGCCGGCCAGACGCAGCCCCTCGAAGGCCTGGGGGCTGGTCACCTCGTGGACCAGGTGGAGGTCGATGTAGAGCAGGTCCGGCTCGCCGTCGGCACGTCGGACGACGTGCTCCTCCCAGACCTTCTCGGCCATCGTGCGTGCCATGGGCGGTCGCCTCTCTCGTGTCAGACGTGTCGGGCTCGTCTCGGTGTGCCCTGCGCGGACTGCGGGCCGACTTGCATTCCATATTTCGAGACGGCAATATCAAGCCATGGACAACTCTAGCTCATCCAGCGGCGTCGGTGTCCTGGACAAGACCATGTCCGTCCTCGACGCCCTGGAGTCCGGTCCGGCCTCCCTCGCCCAGTTGGTCCAGATCACCGGACTGGCACGGCCGACCGCGCACAGGCTGGCCGTCGCCCTCGAACGGCACCGCATGGTCTCCCGGGACAGCCAGGGCCGGTTCGTGCTCGGCCCCCGCCTCGGCGAACTCTCCATAGCGACCGGGGAGGACCGCCTGCTGGCCGTCGCGGCCCCCGTCCTCGTGCAGCTGCGCGACCTGACCGGCGAGAGCGCCCAGCTCTACCGCCGCCAGGGCGACCTGCGGGTGTGCGTGGCGGCCTCCGAGCGGAGCAGCGGCCTGCGGGACACGGTCCCCGTGGGCAGCGAGCTCCCCATGAACGCCGGTTCGGCCGCCCAGGTCCTCCTCGCCTGGGAGGACTCCGACCGCATACGGCGGTCGCTGGTGGGCGCCCGCTTCACCGCCGCCAGCCTCGCCCAGGTGCGCCGCCGCCGCTGGGCCCAGAGCGTCGCCGAGCGGGAGCAGGGCGTGGCGTCGGTGTCCGCCCCGGTGTCCGGCCCCGGCGGGCGCGTGATCGCCGCCGTCTCGGTGTCCGGCCCGATAGAGCGCCTGACCCGCTCCCCCGGCCGCATCCACTCCCAGGCCGTGCTGTCGGCCGCAGAGAAGATCAGCGAGTCGCTGCACACCGAGGTCGCCCACTGACGCGCCCCACCGTCCGCAGGCCCTTCCCCCGGGTCGACCGGAGGACGGGGCCCGCCCCTCCGCCGGAGCCGACCCGCCTCGAACAGGCGACCGCGCCCCCGGTGCTCCGGGCGGCGCGGTTCCGCGTCCGGGGCCGGTGCGCACGGGCGCTCCGCGGTCCCCTGGGGGCCGCCTGCGGCCCCGGCACGGCACCGGCCCGAAGACCGGGCACGTCGGTCCGCGCCCGGGCCGGTCCCGCCCCGACCGTCAGGCGCCCACGAGGTCCATGGGCGAACGGGCCGAGATCGTGGCCGTCTTCGTGGACGCCCCCTCGGCCGCCACGGTGAACTCGCTCTCCGGGGACAGGGCGATCATCCCCAGCCAGTCGCGCACGGTCATCCCGCGCACCAGCTCGGTCGGCTTCGCCGCGCCGCCCTCGCCGTCGACCATGACCAGGGCGTGGATGCGGTTGGTGACCGTGGCGAGCACGACGGGGTGGTCGAACGACTCCAGCCGGCGGAAGACGTCCACGGCCTCGTCGCCGGGCGAGCAGACCAGGATGGTGTAGCGCCCCCGGGGATCGCGCACCCGGGGGTTCTTGACCAGGTAGTGGATGAACTCGCGGGTCGTGCGGGCGTGCGCGGCGAGCAGCTTGGACACGCGCCGCACGTCGGGGCTGTCGACGTGGCGCACGAGGGCCAGCTCGACCTTGCGCGTGGTCTGGAGGAGCCAGTCGATCTCGGTGGCCTCCGCGCGGGTGGGGCGCAGTTCGCCGTCGTCCAGGCCGATCCCGCCGAGCCACGCGTTGACCTCGGACCACAGCCACACGGAGGAGCGGCCGACGGTCGCCTCCGGCGCGGGGAACGGGACGCCGTCCCGGCGCTGGCCGCGGGTCCACTGGGTGACGTTCTGCCTGGTCCGGCCGGTGAGTTCCGCGATGTCGGAGACACCGACGAGCTCCCGGTCCAGACGGACCAGCCGCACCCGGGGCGCCGTGGCGTGGACGCGCTCCATGAGCGCCCTGGCCGCGGTGACGGCGTCGGGCCCGGCCCCGGCCACGGTCAGCCGGGTCACCCCGTGGGAGGAGGAGACCACCGCGTCGAGGTCCTCGGTGAGGGTGTGGACCGAGTCGTGGTCGTCCAGGGTGATCCCGTCGACGACGAAGACGAACTCGTACTCGGCCATCGGCCCCGCCCTCCTCCGTCGCACCGCCCCGCGCACCGGGGACCGGGGCGCGCCGGCCCCGCGTCGGCGTTGACAAACGTCAACAACAGGGTACCTGCCGCGGCGTGATCGCACCATGCCCGGGACGGGGCCGCCGCCGCGGCCCGCACCCGCCGTCCGCGGCCGGCCCCCGGGACGCGCCGCCCGCTCCGCCGAGGGGCCGCCCGCTCCGCCGAGGGGCCGGCCGCCCCGCCGGCTCCCGCGCCGGGATCACCCGCGGGGGCCGCTCGCACCGCGCCGGGGGTCGTCCGGGGGCATGGGGCAGCGCCGGGCCTCCTGCCTGATCCGGCGTGCGGCCCGGCCGGAGTCCCTCGGCGTCCCGGGAACCTGGATGCGGGTGCAGCCGCAGTCGCAGTACAGGCGGCCCCAGTGGCCCTCGCGCCTGAGCACCCACCCCCGCTCCCCCAGCTCCTTGAGGACCTCCCGGACCTCCTTGTCCTGGTGGCGCCCGGGACCGAGCTCACGGCCGGTCACGGCGCACCGCCTCCCCGCGGGGAGGGGCGTGCGGCCCGGTCGGCCGTCCGGGGGGAGAGGTCGCTCTTCATACGCTCCGACAGGGGGTTGGGCGGTCGGGGAGACTGCGCCGCCCCAGTATTCCAGGGGCGGCCCGCCCGCGCGGGCACACCCGGGCCACGCGCGGCGGCGGCGAACGGTTTCCGCGCCCCCGGCCCCGGTCCCCGCACGACCGGAGCGCGGGCGGGCGGTGGTTTCGGGGCAGACCTCGGCAGGAGGTCCGCGGCGCCGGGGACGGACGGCTCCGGGAGGCCGCGACAACGGTGGTGCCCCACGGATCCGACCGGCGTCCTGCACAGGCGGCGGGCCCTGAGGCCACGGCGAGGGGGGCGGCCCCGGACGCACGAAAGGCCCCATCCTTGCGGATGGAGCCTGACTGGTACCCCCGAGCGGATTCGAACCGCCGTTACCGCCTTGAGAGGGCGGCGTCCTAGGCCACTAGACGACGGGGGCCGGACGGGTCGGAGTAGGACCGCGAAACCACGATACCCACACCAACCGGACATCGGTGACATGCACCGACCCAGAAAAAAACTCCCACACCGTGGGAGTCTCTCCCTGTTGGTACCCCCGAGCGGATTCGAACCGCCGTTACCGCCTTGAGAGGGCGGCGTCCTAGGCCACTAGACGACGGGGGCGCACCGGATCAGAGATCCGTGAGACTCACGGAGACCGCAAGTCTGCGCTGGGGTACCAGGACTCGAACCTAGACTAACTGAACCAGAATCAGTCGTGCTGCCGATTACACCATACCCCAGTGCTCTGGGAGGACCCGGTAGCTTCCGCTTCCCTGTCCCCCTCGGCGACGTGGATAACTCTAGCGGACATTCGGAGTGGTCGCGAACCGAATGCGGGGCGGCCGGCCTGTGGCTCCGACCACCCCGGACCGGGGTCCGCGCCTACTCGGACGCGGAGGCCTCCTGGGCGCGCAGCTTGGCCAGCGCGGCCTCCAGCCGCGCCCGCACGCGCTCGCGGCCGAGCAGCTCCAGCGACTCGAACAGCGGCAGTCCGACCGTCCGCCCGGTGACCGCGACGCGCACCGGGGCCTGCGCCTTGCCCAGCTTCAGGCCGAGCGTCGCGCCGGTCTCCTCGGTGGCGGTCTTGAGGTCCTCGGCGGTCCACGGCAGCCCCGGGTCGGCGAAGCGGGACAGGGCGGCCTCCAGCATCTCCGCGCCGACGCCCGGCTTCATGGCCTTGGCCCAGCTCTTCTCGTCCTCGACGGGCTCGGGGAGGAACAGGAAGTCCACGTTGGGCACGATCTCGCTGAGCACCGCCACGCGGCTCTGCGCGAGCGGTGCGACGGCGGCGAAGACCTCGGGGTCGTAGTCGGCCGGGTCCCACGGCGCGGCGTCACCGGTCAGCCACGGCCGGCAGCGCTCCGCGAACTCCTCGGCGCTCAGCGCGCGGATGTACTCGCCGTTGAACGCGCGGAGCTTCTTCTCGTCGAAGAAGGCGCTGGAGCTGTTGACGTCCTCGATGCGGAACAGGGGCACCATCTCCGACCACGGCATGATCTCGCGGTCCTCGCCGGGGGCCCACCCCAGCAGCATGAGGTAGTTGACCATCGCCTCGGCGAGGTAGCCCTCCTCCTGGTAGGACTCCAGGGCCACCTTGTCACGGCGCTTGGACAGCTTCTTGCGCTGCTCGTTGACGATGACGGGCAGGTGCGCCCACACCGGCGGGGTCAGGCCCAGCGCCTCCCACAGCAGCTGCTGCTTGGGGGTGTTGGACAGGTGCTCCTCGCCGCGGACGACCTGGTTGATGCCCATCTCCACGTCGTCCACGACGTTGGCCAGGACGAACAGCGGCGAGCCGTCGGCACGCGCGATCACGAAGTCCTCGATGGCGGAGTGCTCGAACTCCACCCGGCCGCGGATCCGGTCCTCCACCACGGTGGGCCCGCCGTCGGGCACGCGGAAGCGCAGCGCGCGGCCGGGGCCCGGCTCCAGGCCGCGCTCACGGCAGTGGCCGTCGTACCCCAGGTTGGGGTTGTCGCGCCGCTCCTGCACCTGCTCGCGGGTGCAGTCGCAGTAGTAGGCGCGGCCGTTCTTGTACAGCTCCTGCGCGGTCTCGCGGTGCTTGTCGGCGTAGGCCGACTGGAAGTAGGGGCCCTCGAAGTGCGGGTCGTCCTCGCCGATGCCGAGCCAGGCCAGCGCACGGACGATGCCCTCGGTCCACTCGGGACGGTTGCGGGCGGCGTCGGTGTCCTCGATGCGCAGCACCATGCGCCCCTCGGAGCGCTGTTGGGCCAGCGCCCAGTTGAACAGTGCGGATCGGGCGCCGCCGACGTGGAACATGCCCGTGGGGGACGGGGCGAAGCGGGTACGAAGCGAAGTCTCAGTCACGCAGCCCAGCGTATCCGTGGTGTGCGGGGGCCCGGGGGAGGTCCGCCGGCGGCCGGACGGCCTCACTCCTGCGCGGGCCTGACCGCCAGGGGCCTCGGGAAGCCGAAACCGATCCCGTACCCCTGGGCCAGGGCGTCCGCGAACGCCGCGGCGATCTTGGTCTCACCGCCGGCGTTGGGGTGGGTGCCGTCGTAGGTGTCGGCGGCCGCGTCCCAGGACTCCCTGCCCGCGACGTCGAGGCTGATCACGGGCGAGGTGTCCGTGGACAGGTCGGCGGCGACCTCGCGGACGAGCTCGTTGTAGGCGTAGACCCGCAGCGCGAACCCCTCGTCGGACTCGGCCAGGGCGATGGGGAGGGCCTCGGCGATCACGATGCGCAGGTGCGGGTTGCCCGCGCGGGCCGACTCCACGTAGCCGCGCAGCCGGTGCTCCATCTCCTCCATGGTGACGGGCCACAGCAGGTCGTTCACGCCGAGCATGACGCACAGGACGTCGGGCCGGTGGACCCGGACCTCCTCCCCGATGGAGGCCGCGGCGTCGCGCAGGGTGCGCCCCCACAGGGCGTTGTGGTTCTGGTCGAAGTCGGGGTCGCGGTACTCGACGGTGTCCGGGTCGCCGTCGGCTCCGGGCCAGACGACCCCCTCCAGCCCCTGCGGCTCCCCGGGGGAGGGGCCGGAGGGCTCCTGTCCCGGGCGGTCCGCCGGGGCGCCGTCCCCGCCGCCCTCCTCGTAGCCCTCGGCCGGGTCCTGCGCGGGGCTCTCCACGGCCTCGTCCCCGGTCGTGGGGACGGGCAGGATCATCTCCCGGGTGGCGGGATCGGTGTAGGGGCCGACGAAGTCGAGCCCCTCCACCTGCGGGGCGAGGTGGTTCCACAGGTGGTAGCGCCAGGTCCGGTCGCCGTTGGCGCCCTGGGTCATCGAGTCGCCCGCCAGCATGATGCGGCGCGGGTGGTCCACTGGTCCCTCCGCTTCCCGTACGGTCTCGCCGCCGTCGTCGCGCACGGCGGTCCAGTAGAAGGTCCCCGCGACCAGGAGCACGGCCGCGAGCGCGCCAGCGAGGACGAGGGGGCGGGGGTGTCGGGGGGTCGTCACGTGTGGGCCTTCCGCTGGTCCGTGGGCCGGCGGCGGGGCGCGCCGCCGGCCCCGTGGTGGGACGGTGTTCCGCGGGCTCCCGGCCGCGGAGCCCGGTCAGTCGCGGGCCACCACCCGGTTGCTGATGGTGCCCAGCCCCTCCACCGTCACCGAGACCTCCTGGCCGATCCGCACCGGCCCCACCCCGGCCGGGGTGCCGGTGAGGACCACGTCACCGGGGAGGAGCGTCATGAAGGAGGTGACATAGGCGATGATGTCCGGGATGTCGTGGATGAACTGCGAGGTCCGCCCGGACTGGCGGACCTCCCCGTCCACGGTGGTGGTGAGCGCCAGGTCCTGGGCCTCCTCGATGCTCAGCCCGGTGGTGATCCAGGGCCCGATCGGGCAGAAGGAGTCGAAGCCCTTGGCCCGCGTCCACTGCTTGTCCTTCTTCTGGAGGTCGCGTGCGGTGACGTCGTTGGCGACGGTGTACCCGAAGATCACGTCCTTGGCGCGCTCGCGCGGCACCTCCCGGCAGGGCCGCGAGATGACGATGGCCAGCTCGCCCTCGAAGTCGACCCGCTCCGAGACCGAGGGGTGGAAGATCGGGTCGTTGGGACCGGCCACGGAGGTGGACGGCTTGAGGAACACGACGGGCTCGTCGGTCGACTCGCCCGTGACGTCCTTCATCTCCGCGACGTGGTCGGCGTAGTTCTTGCCGATGCAGACCACCTTGGTGGGCAGGACCGGTGAGAGCAGCCGGACGTCGGAGAGCCTGGCCCTCTCACCTGTCAGTTTGATGTCGCCGAGGAGAGGGTGTCCGCTCAGCCGCGCGACGAACTCCTCCCCACTGTCGGAATCGGTGTCGATCAGCCCGAAACCGACCTCGTCCCCGACCGCGAACCGTGCGATGCGCACCTGGTGCCTCCCAGCAGCCCCGTTGTCTCTCTTGCGGTTGAAGCGTATCCGCGCGCCGGGGCCGGGGTGCGGGCGGGACTCGGTCCGGAACCCCGGCGGGCCAGGACCGGAACCCGGGGTGCGACGGTCCGCAGGCCTCCGTGCGCACAACGGCCGAGCTCCGGGACACCGGGGTTCCCCGGATGCCCGCCTGGCCCGAACTCCGGGTGAACTCTGGCATGCTGGGTCCGATATCCACTGTCGAGAGGTTGCTCGTCGTGCCCACGTCCGCTTCGCCCACGGGCCGGTCCCGTGCCAGGCACCGCCGACGCCGGTACCCGATGGGACTGGCACTGGGCCTGTGCCTGGTCTCGGGTGCCTCGGCCGTGCTCATGATCAGCGTGCCCGCGCCGCCGTCCGACCTCGACTCCCCCTCGGAGACCTCCGCCACCGCCCCTGTGGGCGACGGCGTTCCCGACGACTCCGGCGACCCCAGGGCCTCGGCGGAGGAGTCCGGGCAGGTGGACAGCGCCTCCGGGCAGGGCCAGGAGACCTCCCCCTCCCCGGAGGACGCGGAAGAGGAGGAGCCCGTCCTCCTCCGCTCCGTGGAGGAGGAGGTCGACAGCGCCGACGGCGAGATGACCGTGATGGAGGGCGAGAGCGACGTCATGGGGGACGGCCCCCTGACGACCTTCGCCGTGGAGGTCGAGGACGGGCTCCCCGGCAAGGCCGAGGACTTCGTGGCCGCCGTCGAGGAGATCCTGGGCGACCCCCGCAGCTGGGGGGACGACGGGGAGCGCTCGCTCCAGCGGGTGGACGGCGACGACGCCGACATCCGGGTCCTGCTGGCCGCGCCGGACACCGTCGACCGCATGTGCGCCCCGCTCAACACCAACGGGTACGTCTCCTGCGCCAACGGCAACCGGGCGATCATCAACCAGAACCGCTGGGTGGGGAGCGTCCCCCACTTCGACGACGACCTGGAGACCTACCGGATCTACCTGATCAACCACGAGGTGGGGCACACCCTGGGCCACGGCCACGTCAACTGCCCCGGCGAGGGCGAGCCCGCCCCCGTGATGCAGCAGCAGACCCTCGGCCTCCAGGGGTGCGAGGCCAACGGCTGGGTCCACCCGGACAACGGGCCCGCCGACGGGTCCGACGAGGACCCCGACGACTGACCCGCCGCCGCGCGCCCGCCGCGGGCCGTCCCGTCAGACCTGCGGATAGCCCTGCCGGAGGAGTCCGTAGGTGACGGCCTGTTCGAGCGCCGCCCAGGACGCGTCGACGACGTTGGGGCCGACGCCCACCGTGGTCCACTCCCCCGCCCCGTCGCTGAAGGACACGAGGATGCGGGTGACGGCGTTGGTACCCGAGGTGCCCTCCAGGATGCGGACCTTGTAGTCCGTCAGCTCCAGTCCGGCCAGGGCGGTGTAGGCGCCCTCCATGGAGCTGCGCAGCGCCCGGTCGAGGGCGTTGACCGGACCGTTGCCCTCGGCGGTGGCGATCACGCGCTCGCCCTTGACGAGCAGCTTCACCGTGGCCTCGGTGAGGCTCTCGTAGCCGTTGGACAGGGAGTCGGCGCCCGTGGCCGGCCTGCGCTCGGTGATGACCCGCCACGACTCGGTGTCGAAGTAGCGGACCGGGGAACCGAGCTCCTCGCGCAGCAGCAGCTCCAGGGAGGCGTCGGCCGCCTCGAAGCTGTACCCGGAGAGCTCCAGGGCCTTGACCCGCTCCACGACCCGGCCGGCCAGCGCCCGGTCGCCGGAGAGGTCCAGCCCCAGCTCCTGGGCCTTGAGCTCGATGGAGGCCCGTCCGGCCATGTCGGAGACGAGCATCCGCATGGTGTTGCCGACCAGGGCGGGGTCGGTGTGCTGGTACAGGTCGGGGTCGACCTTGATCGCCGAGGCGTGCAGCCCCGCCTTGTGGGCGAACGCCGACACCCCCACGTAGGGCTGGTGGGTGTCGGGGGTGAGGTTGACGATCTCCGCGACGGCGGTCGCGACGCGCGTCATCTCCGGCAGGCAGCCGTCGGGGAGCACGTCGAGGCCGCGCTTGAGGGTGAGGGCGCCGACCACCGAGAACAGGTTGGCGTTGCCGACCCGTTCCCCGTAGCCGTTGGCGGTGCACTGCACGTGGGTGGCCCCGGCGTCCACGGCGGCGAGGGTGTTGGCGACGGCGCAGCCGGTGTCGTCCTGGGCGTGGATGCCCAGGCGTGCGCCGGTGGCCTCACGGACCTCGGTGACGACGCGGGTGATGTCGCCGGGGAGCATGCCGCCGTTGGTGTCGCAGAGGACGACGACGTCGGCCCCCGCCCCGGCGGCGGTGCGGACCACGTCGAGGGCGTGGTCGGGGTTGTGGTGGTAGCCGTCGAAGAAGTGCTCGCAGTCCACGAACACGCGCTGGCCGTGTTCGCGCAGGTGGGACACCGTGTCGGCGATCATGGCGAGGTTCTCGTCGAGGGTGGTGCGCAGGGCGCGCTCGACGTGCCGGTCGTCACTCTTGGCGACAAGGGTGACGACCGGCGCGCCGCTGTCGCGCAGGGCGGCCACCTGGGGGTCGTCGGCGGCCCGCACACCGGCCCGGCGGGTCGCGCCGAACGCGGTGAGCTGCGCGTGCCTCAGCGTGAGCTCTCGTGAAGCCCGCTGGAAGAACTCGGTGTCCTTGGGGTTCGCCCCCGGCCACCCTCCCTCGATGAACGCCACCCCGAAGTCGTCCAGCAACTGCGCGATGGCCAGCTTGTCGGAGACCCGCAGGTTGATCCCCTCGCGCTGGGCTCCGTCGCGCAGCGTGGTGTCGAAGACGTGGAAACTGTCGTCCCTCATGGGCGGAACTCCCGAAGGTGGATGCTGTGGTGTGGCCGACCGGCCCCCGCCAACAAAAAAGACCCCCCGTGGACACGAGAGGTCGGCGCGCTGGCGAGGTACGTCGGTCAGCCAGCGCGCCTCACGATAATGAGAACCTGAGACGGCATGAGGTCAGTGTGCCACAAGGCGGCCGGGTCCTCCGTGTTCAGCGGCCGATTGTCCCATTGTTCGAGACGGGAGTTTCTCGGAACGGACGTTTCACCCCCTCGGACCGCGGCGCCGGGACACGCCGGGGCGTACGCGCTCCCGGGGAGGCGGCGGGCCGCCCCCGTCGGGACGGCCCGCGCGCGGTCACGCCCTAGGCGTCACGGCCCGAGAACTTGGTGATCCAGCCGTGCTTGTCGGCGCGCAGCCCCGTCTGGAGGCCCACCAGCTCCTCGCGGAGGCGCATGGTGACCGGTCCGGGCGTGCCGTCGCCGACCGTGAACGCGCCCTCGTCGCTCTTGACGAACCCGACGGGCGTGATCACGGCCGCGGTGCCGCAGGCGAACACCTCGGTGAGCTCCCCCGACTCGGCCGCCTCGCGCCACTCGTCGGTGGAGATGGGGGCCTCCTCCGCCGGGATGCCGAGGTCGGGGGCCAGGGTCAGCAGGGACTCACGGGTGATGCCGGGCAGGAGGGTGCCGGTCAGCGGGGGCGTGCGCAGGCGCGCGTTCTCACCCGAGCCGAACACGAACCACAGGTTCATGCCGCCCATCTCCTCGACCCAGCGGTGTTCGCGGGAGTCGAGCCAGACGACCTGGTCGCACCCCTTCTCGACCGCCTGGGACTGCGCGAGGAAGCTCGCCGCGTAGTTGCCCGCGAACTTGGCCGCGCCGGTCCCGCCCGGGGCCGCGCGCGTGTAGTCCTTGGACAGCCAGACGGTCACCGGCTTGACGCCGCCGGAGAAGTACGAGCCGACCGGGGACGCGATCAGCAGGTAGAGGTAGCTGCGGGACGGGTGGTTCACACCCAGGCCGACGTCCGTCGAGATCATGAACGGGCGCAGGTAGAGGCTGAAGTACTCCTTGTCCGGCACCCAGGCGCCGTCGTGCTGGAGGAGCAGGTCGATGGACTCGAGGAACAGCTCCTCGGGAAGCGCCGGCATGGCCATGCGCGCCGCGCTCCTGTTGAGCCGGGCGGCGTTGGCCTCGGGACGGAACGACGCGAGCGAGCCGTCCGGGTGGCGGTAGGCCTTGAGTCCCTCGAAGATCTCCTGGGCGTAGTGCAGGGCCGATGTGGCCGGGTCCAGGCTCAGCGGGCCGTACGGCTCCAGCTTGGCGTCGTGCCACCCCCGGCCCTCGGTGTAGCGGATGGTCACCATGTGGTCGGTGAACACCTGCCCGAAACCGGGATCCTCCAGCAGTGCCTCCCGCTCCTGCGGGGTCTTCCGCCGGTCGGAGAGCTGGATGTCGAACGTCAACCCCGCTGTGGTGGTGTCGTTGTTCATGTCGTCGGTGGTCCTCTCGGGTGCAACAGGTCGGCAGCGCCGCCGACCTGGAATCCAGTCTGGCGGAAGAGCGCACCCGGTGCCAGGGCGGACCCTGGGGCCCGGACACGGCGACAGGCGCGCTCGGGTTGTTCCGGGCGCGCCTGCCGGTGTCGGTCCCAGGGACCGTGCCACCCGTCGAGCGGGTGGCCCCTTGCCGTCGGCCGCGCCTCGGAGAAGGGCAGGGCCGACGGAACGTGCGTCAGCCCTGCTCGGCTACTCGCGCGGCGAGGTCGTCGCCGACCTGGGCCGTGGATCGCGAACCGCCGCCCTGGGCGCGGGTCTTGAGGTCTGCGGCGACCGCGTTCTCGATGCGGCGGGCCGCCTCGGGGACCCCCAGGTGGTCGAGCATCGTCGCGGCGGACAGCACCGTGGCGGTGGGGTCGGCCTTGCCCTGGCCCGCGATGTCGGGCGCGGAGCCGTGGACGGGCTCGAACATGCTGGGGAACGTGTTGTCCGGGTTGATGTTGCCGCTGGCGGCCAGGCCGATGCCACCGGTGATGGCGGCGCCGATGTCGGTGATGATGTCGCCGAACAGGTTGTCGGTGACGACCACGTCGAAGCGCGCGGGCTGGTTGACGAAGAACATCGACGCGGCGTCGACGTGGCAGTAGTCCACGGCGACCTGCGGGTACTCGGAGCCGACCTCCCGCACCACGCGCTGCCACAGCTCGCCGGCGAAGGTCAGGACGTTGTCCTTGTGGACCAGCGTGAGCTTCCTGCGCGGTCGGGACGCGGCCTTCTCGAAGGCGTAGCGGACCACGCGCTCCACGCCGAAGCGGGTGTTGACGCTGTCCTGCGTGGCGACCTCGTGGGGGGTGCCCTTGCGCAGCACGCCGCCGGCTCCGGCGTAGGGGCCCTCGGTGCCCTCGCGGACCACGAGCATGTCGATGTCCTCGGGGCCCACGCCCGCGAGCGGACTGGCCACCCCCGGGTACAGGCGGACCGGGCGCAGGTTGACGTAGTGGTCGAAGTCGAAGCGCAGGCGCAGCAGCAGCCCGCGCTCCAGCACCCCGCTGGGCACGGACGGGTCGCCGACCGCGCCGAGGTAGAGGGCCTCGTGTCCGGCCAGCTCGGTCCGGACCGATTCGGGCAGCGTCTCGCCCGTGCGGTGCCAGAGCTTCGCGCCCAGCTCGTACTCGGTGGTCTCCACGGCGAGGTCCTGCTGGGCGGCCGCGACCTCCAGCACCTTGAGCCCTTCGGCCACGACCTCGGGGCCGATCCCGTCTCCGGGGATGACGGCCAGTTTCACGGTGCGAGCTGCCATACGGACTGCCTCTGCTTCGGGTACGACCCCACCGGGCATTTCTCAGATGGTGAGATCAGATTGAACACTGGATGAGACAACCTTACCGGCCCGGGAGACCCGGGGCGTCCCGCCCGCGCGATTTTGCGCCGCGGGCCCGGACCGTCCCCCGGACCCCTCCCCGGGGCGGGGCCCGCGCGGCGCCGCCGGGGCGGCGGTCCCCGGAACACGACCGCCCGCCGGGCGCCGGGGCGCCCCGCGCGAGGGGTCGGCGGGCTCAGGCCCGGCGGTTCAGGGCGTCCTGGAGGGCGCGGTTGAGCTCGTCCTCGGAGTCGGGCGCGGTCGGGTACTCGATCATGTCGTACATGCGATCCTCCGGATGCGTTGCGTGACCGGCCCTGGGAACGGCCCGGCCACGGGCCTTCGCGGTTGCGCCCTGCGGCGCCGCGCGCTCTGCGGCCGCGGCCCGGCGGGATGGCGCCGAACGGCGGTGGAGCGCGGAACGTGGGCGGCGGTGCCCACCGGAATCAGGAGCTCGCCCCCGGCGGGATCGTCTGCCGGAATCGCCGACGCGGGCCCCGGTCGGAGCGGGCGCGGCACTGGGTGGCGGCGTGCGGCGGTGGAGCCGACGCCACCAACTCCTAGGACTTCAGAATATCGGATGTCCAACTATATGACCAGCAATTCCCACGATGTGAGACACGCTGGTGTCGCCGCAGTTCAACCGGGCGGCCCGACTCCGTCACGGCCCCTGCACGCGCGCTCCCCGGGCGGTCCGGCCGAGCAGCAGCCGCACGCCGAAGCCGCGGACGAGCACCCGGATACGGCGCTCCCAGCGGTCGGCGGCGGCGCGGTGCCGGTCGGCCGCCCTCTGCGCCCGCCTCATCCGCCTGTGCCAGTCGGCCGGCGGCCCCTCCCCGCCGGGGCGGTCCGCCTCCAGGACCTCGGCCGGGTCGACCTCGTGCTCGCCCCACAGTTCGGCCACCGCGGCGTCGAGGTCCGGCCCGGAGGCCCCCAGGCGCCGGGCGCGGGCGAAGGCGGCCGTCCGCTCCAGGCGGAGCGCGCCCGCACCGCGTACGCGGACGAGGCCCGCACCGCACGCGTCCGCCGCGGCGGCCAGGGCGTCCACGGCCCCGGGGCGCACGGGCGCCCCGGGCGGAACCAGGAGCCGGAACGGGACGTCCGGGTCCGCCCGCGGCGCCTCCTCGGCGAACACCACCCGCGACTCGCACCGGAAGGCCTCCCGCACCAGCCTCGGCTCCGCGTCCGGATCGTCCAGGACGGCGTGCCTGCCGGACGGCACGTCCCGCCACGGCCCCACCAGCGTGATCCGCACATCCGCCGCGTCACCCCCCAGCAGGCGCTCCACCGTGTCCGACACCGCCTCGAACCGGGCCCCCGCCACCTCCACCACCACCTCCGCGAAGGGCACCTGCCACTCCCGGCGGCGCGGGGCCCGGCGGGAGCGCAGGAGCGGGACCCTGTCCTCCAGGCGGAGCCGGTGGACTCGGGCGTCACCGTCCTCCCTTCCGTCCCCCCGCGGCCCGCCGGGGCCCCTGACCCCCGCGGCGGGCTCCGGGACGAACACCGCGCCCCGCTGCGCCAGCCGGTACGCCAGGTGGTCCTCCCCTCCCACGAGCGCGGCGGGGCCGCTCCCCCCGCACTCGGCCAGCAGCCCGCCCCGCGCCGACCAGGCCGACCCGGCGAGGGCGCGCCACCCCCGGTGTCCCGCGTTCCCCGGTCCCTCCGAGGGATCGCGGTCCCCGGAGGCCGCGGCCTCCGGTCCCGGTCCCCCGTCCGGCTCCGGGGAGGCCGCCCCGCTCAGCACCACGAGGTGGTCGGCGAGGTGGTGCCAGCGCATGTGCGCCTCCACGTGGGTGCGGCCGACCTCCGTTCCGGCCTCCAGCCACAGCACCGCCGCGTCCGGGGAGGACTCCGCCACCGCCCGTACCGCGTCCTGCGGCCCCGACCGGCCGGGGCCGGCGGCGACGGTCCGCGTGTTCCCCGGGCGGACCTGCGGCAGCCGGACCGGTGTGCCGCCGTCGGCCACCACCACGACCTCCGTGAGCCGCGCCGGATAGGTCTGCGCGGCCAGCGACGCCAGCGTCGGGCCGAGCCTCCCCCGCGCGCCGCACGCCCGGACGACCACGACGGCGTCCAGCTCCGGCTCCCATCCGCCCGGGCCCGGCGGCTCCGGTGCCGGGTGGTCGTTGCGGCGGACGCGGGCGGGGCCCGCCCCGTTCCGTCCCGCCGGCGCGCCGACGCGGCCCCGTGTCCCGACCTTCTCCGCCATACCGCCGATCCCCCTCATCCGATGACCCGGCGCACGAACCTGCCGCCGCGGGTGCCCGTCAGCCAGCGGTACCTGCGCTCCAGGCGTCCGGCCCTCGCCTCCTGCTCCGCGGCCTTCCGCTCGGCGAGCGCCAGCGCGCTCCGCCAGTCCTCCGGGGGGTCGGGCGGCCGGTCCTCCTCCGTGAGCAGCTGGGATTCGCCGTCGATCCAGTGCACGGCGCTGACCTCTCCGACCAGGGCCTCGACCTCCTCCGGCCGGTCCGCCAGCCGACGGGCCCGGGCGAACGCCGCGGTGCGCTCCAGGCGGGGTCCGCCGCGGTCGCTCCCCGGGACCACGGCGCGGAGCAGCCCGGCGCGGGCCCTGTCCGCCTCCTCCACCATGCGGCGGACGGCGTGCCGGGCGAGCGGCAGGCCCGGGGGGAGGAGGAGCCGGAACGGGACGTCCGGGTCCTCCCGCGGCGCCTCCTCGGCGAACACCACCCGCGACTCGCACCGGAAGGCCTCCCGCAGCGCCGCCGTGTCGGGGCCCGGACCGTCCGGGACGGCGCGCCCCCCGGAGCGCGCACGCCGCCACGGCCCCACCAGCGTGATCCGCACATCCGCCGCGTCACCCCCCAGCAGGCGCTCCACCGTGTCCGACACCGCCCCGAACCGGGCCCCCTCCACCTCCACCACCACGTCCACGCAGGGCACCTGCCACTGCCGGACGCCCGCGCCCCGGCGTACGCCGAGCCGGGGGACGCGGTTGCCGACGAAGGGGACCCTGTACCGGACGCCCTCCGCCTTGCGGAGCTCCATCTCCGGGAGGCCCAGGTGCCAGCTGCTGCTGTCGAGTTCCGGGACGAACACCGCGCCGCGCTGCGCCAGCCGGTACGCCAGGTGCGTGTCCTCTCCCAGGAGCAGTTCGGGGTCGGTCCCCCCGCACTCGGCCAGCAGCTCCCGGCGCACCGAGCCGGTGCCCCCGATGAAGTAGGAGAACGCCTCGTATCCGGCGGTGCGCAGGTCCTCCTTGCGGTCGTAGGCCCTGCGCAGCCACGCCAGTTCCTCGCCCGGCCCCTCGACCAGGGCCTCCGGTTCCCCGCGGCCGACGGCGTCGGCCACCTCCGCCGGGCTCGGCAGTCCCGTCCCGTGGCCGACGCACCGCAGGTGGCCGGTGACCACGAGGTGGTCGGCAAGGTGGTGCCAGCGCATCTGCGCCTCGACGTGGTCCCGGAAGGCGATCATGTCGGCGTCGAGGAACAGGACCACGTCCGCGTCCGTGGCGGCCGCGCCGGTGTTCACCGCGTGCCCCCTGCCCCAGCCCCCGGGCCGGGCCGGCACGATCCGCGTGTTCGCGGGCCGGACCTCCGGCAGCCTGAGCGGCGGGTCGCTGCCGTCGTCCACGACCACGACCTCCGTGAGCCGTGCCGGATAGGTCTGCGCGGCCAGCGACGCCAGCGTCAGATCGAGCTTCTCCTGCCCGCCGAACGCCCGGACGACCACGCCGACCCCCAGCTCGGGCTCCCACGCGCCCAGCCCGGGCAGCTCCAGCACCGAGTAGTCGTTGTGGCGGATCAGCGGCCGCGGCCCGCGCTCCCCCCGCCCGCGGCGGTCGAGGGCGCCCTCCCGGACGAGCGTCATCCCCTGCTCCCCTCCCTCACGGTCGGCTCTCCACGGAGCTCCCGCGGCGCCGCCCCTGCGGGGGCGTCCGCGGCCTCGGACTCCAGGAGCGCGCTGGGCCGCCATCCGCGGCGCCGCTCCGCGCCGTTGCGGAGGAAGTGGCCCGCGCCGACGTCCCAGGTGTGTCCCGAAGCCCTGCGGCGCAGGACGTAGTTGAGGCCGTGGCCGCGGTAGACGCGGCCGCCGAGGAGTTCGATCCCGGCGAAGAGGCCCGTGTCCTCGGCCGTGCCCACCGGCGGGAAACCGCCGACCTCCTCCACCGCCGTGCGGTCCATGAGGAGGGTTCCCCCTGCGGCCCGCCGCCACAGGCACTCCGTCGGGGCGCTCCGCCGCACCGTCAGGTCGAGGGTCTCGAGGTAGACGAACTCCGCGGCGCTGCCCACGACGTCGGCGCCGGAGTAGCGACGCGCCAGCACCAGGTCGGCGAGGTGGTCCGGCCCGTACCAGTCGTCGTCGTCCATCTTGGCGACCGCCGAGCCGCTCGCCCGGGCGATCCCCTCGTTCAGCACCGATCCGAGGACCGCGTCCGGGTCGGGCCGGAAGACCTGCAGGGCGCGGCCGGTCCTCCGGAAGGCGGCCGTCGCCTCCCGGACCCCCGGGGCGTCCTCGCCGAACCCGTGCAGCCCGAGGACCAGTTCCACCTCCACACCGCGCTGGCGGGCCACCTGGCGCAGCGCGAACCCGAGCATCTCCGGCCGCCGGGTGCACAGCACCACCGACACCGCCGGGTCGGGCGGTCCCCCGACGCCGGCCGCCGCCCCCAGGTCCCTCCACCGCGCGCGCACGCCGTGGGTTCCCAGGGCCGCCCGGCGCAACCGGACGCTGTGCTCCTCCCGCACCAGTCCGTCCGCGAGCTCGTCCGCTCCGACCGAGGCGACCAGCGCGCACAGGTCGGCTCCGAGGCACCGGGCCCACGGCGGCACCGGGCCGCCGACGAGCGGGACCCCCGCCGCGGCCAGCCCCGCCACCGCCCGCACCGCCGCCAGCGGACCGCTGTGCCGCCCCCACTCCACGTCCACGGCGCGCAGGTCCCGCAACCGGGCGACGTCCACGTCGGTCACGGTGCCGTCCTCGGGCACCCGCCACCGCACCGATCCTCCCGAGACCAGGACCCAGCGCCCGCCCCGGGAGACCAGGCGTCCCACCTTCGGGCCCGCCCGGCCGACGAACCCGGTCGGGTTCACCGTCCGCTCGTCGACGGGCGGCACGTCCTCCACCCGGAAACGGCCGTGGACCGTGCCGCCCGGCCGCCCCGCGGCCGCCCACGAGGACTCCTCCACGCTCAGCCGGCGGACACCGCCCCCCCTCGCGCCCTCGGGGACGACGGGGCCGCCGGGCTCCGCGGGCCCCACCCGCAGCACCACGTCCGCCTTGCGGGGATCGGCCACCCGGGCGCCGCCGGGGCACCACAGACCCGCGTCCGCGCCCAGCACCGACACCGCCGGGACCGGTGCGGCCCCCGGCCGGCCGCCGACGACCCCCCGTGCCAGGGCACCCGCCACCCTGTGCACGGACACGGGGTCCTCGAAGCACGCCTCGCACGACCAGCCTCCGCAGGCCAGGCGCCGCACACGCAGCTCCAGAAGCTCCGACCACTCCCCCGGCGCCGGCGCCACCGGGACCGGAGGCCCCTGGTGGGAGGGGACCTCCAGGAGGACCACCACCACGAACGGCGCGGGCGGCAGGACCCCGAGGGGGACCAGCGCCCTCCTCAGGTCGGTCGCCGTCGCGGCGACGACGGCGACCACGCCCGCGTGCGGATCCGCCGGTCCGCCTCCGGCCCCGGGCTCCCCGACGACGACCCGGTCCAGGTCGACCGCCCTGTCCCCGGCGCCGAGGGCGAGCTCCCCGACCGCTTCTGCGGCCGCGGCGCCGGTGTGGCAGACCAGGGTGGGGAGGGAGCCGCGGAGCCGCAGGGCGTCCGCGAGCTCTCCCCCGGTCACGAGGCGGCCCGGGCCCGCACCGCGTCCGCGGAGGCCCCTGCCCCGAGGACGGCGTCGGAGCGCTCGGCCGACGCCCTCCCGCATCCCGGGCCCCGGGCCCCGTGGTCCTCCCCGGGGATGACCAGCGCGCCCGGGGCGCAGCGGTCGAAGAGGTCCGGGACCGCGTCGACCTCCGTCGCCCCCGTCACGCGGGTGAGGTGCAGGAGGTCGATGCCGTGCAGTCCGTCCAGGTCCGAGGCGCCGCGCACCTCGACGACCCCGGAGAGCCCGTGCGCCGCGACCATGGCCCGGACCAGGCCCGCGCACCGGGGGTCGCTCTCCAGCGCCACCAGCCTCCCGGCCCGGAACCGGCGGAGCGCCAGGCCCAGCCAGAGCGTGGACGCGCCGCTGCCGACCTCCACCACCAGGTGCGGACGCCGGTCCCGCACCGCCCTGACGACCCGCTCCACCGTCTCGGGGGAGACCCCGTCCTCCCCGGGCGCCGGCATGGGCGCGTCAGGACCCAGGAGCGCCTCCAGCTCGCGGACGGCCCTCCCCTCCGCCGGGGTTCCCGGCTCCCGCACGGCGGGGACCGCACGCTCCCCGCCGCCTCCCGCGGACGCGTCGCACAGTGCGTGCACCGATTCCTCCATCCGGGCGAGGCGGCCGGTCAGGTCGTCGGCGCGGGCGAAGAGCTCGCTCCGGTTCTCCCCCGCGATCTCGGCGATCTCGCGCGCGTGCCGGTCGAACCTCAGCCGGAGCGACCGCAGCTGCGCGGTGTTGCGCCGCACGAGGACCGCGAGGAGCCCGACCGCGCCGAAGGCCCCGGACAGGGCGGTGAGGTGGAGCGCGGACCGGATGTCGACCACCCCGTACACGAGCATCACCAGGAGCGTTCCCGCCCAGGCCGCCACGGCCGCCCCCAGCGCCACCGCGAACCGTCGACGTGGAAAATGCAATTCAATCCCCCCGGCATCGAGTCGAACTATGGAGGCGGAATCCAGGACAGCGACCCCGCCGACACCCGAACCCGTTCGAGAAGGACTCCACAAGCGCGGATCCGGACGGACACGAGCACCATGACCAGCGATATCCTTGCACAGGAAAAGAAATAACCTTCACATAACACGAGGCCGGATCCCCCTTCGGCCCTTCTACGCACACCCATCAGGCACACCTGGGACATTTCCCAAGGAAATTCAGAAAAGGTGACATCCGTGGCCAGGAACGGCTTTTCTCCCCCGTTGTCGCGGGGCGCCGCACCGGCCTTCCTCGCGTAGGGCGCCGCGCACGGAAAAGGGCCGCTCCCACCGATCGGTGGGAGCGGCCCTCCAGGCTGTGCCGTGGTCGCGGCGCGGCCCCGCGGTCCTGCCGCGGGCCCTAGTCCTCCAGGTCGATCTGGCGGCTGATGTCCGCGTCGATCTCGCCCGAGATCGACGACAGGATCTCCTCGGGCACGGCGGAGTCGACGGTGAGCGCGATCAGCGCCTTGCCGCCCTCCTGGTCCCGGATGACCTGCATCCCCGCGATGTTGACGTCCGCGTCGCCCAGCAGGGCGCCGACCTTGCCGACGACGCCGGGGCGGTCCTCGTAGGCCAGGAACACCATGTGCTCGGCCAGGCCGATCTCCATGGTGTAGTTGTTGATCTCGACCAGCTTCTCGATCTGGCGCGGGCCGGTCAGGGTCCCGGACACCGACACCCGGGTGCCGTCGGCGAGGACGCCGCGCACCGAGATCAGGTTGCGCCAGTCGCTGCTGTCGTCGCTGGTGACGAGGTTGACCTCGACACCGCGCTCCTTCGCGAGCAGGGGGGCGTTGACGAACGTCACCGTGTCCTCGACCACGTCGGCGAACACGCCCTTGAGGGCGGCCAGCTCCAGGACCTTCACGTCGTGGGCGGCGATCTCGCCGCGCACCTCGACGTCGATGCGGCTGGCGATGGTGCCCGCGAGGGAGGTGAAGACCCGGCCGAGCTTCTCGGTGAGGGGCAGGCCCGGCTTGATCTCCTCAGCCACGCCGGTGCCCTGCACGTTCACGGCGTCCGGCACGAACTCGCCCGACAGCGCCAGCTTGACGGAGCGCGCGACCTGCGTGCCGGCCTTCTCCTGCGCCTCCTCGGTGCTCGCGCCCAGGTGGGGGGCGACCACGACGTTCTCGAACTCGAAGAGCGGGCTGTCGGTGCAGGGCTCCTTGGCGAACACGTCGATGCCCGCACCGGCGACACGGCCGTCCTTCAGGGCCCGGTACAGCGCGTCCTCGTCCAGGATGCCGCCGCGCGCGGCGTTGATGACGCGCACCGTCGGCTTGACCTTGCTCAGCGCCTCGTCACCGATGAGGCCCAGGGTGTCCTTGTTCTTGGGCAGGTGGATGGTGATGAAGTCGGAGCGCTCCAGCAGCTCGTCCAGCGTGGTCATCTCCACACCGATCTGCGCCGCGCGGGCGGGCTGCACGAACGGGTCGTACGCGATGACCTTGGTCCCGAAGGCCGACAGGCGCTGCGCCACGAGGGCGCCGATCCGGCCGAGGCCGACGACGCCGACGGTCTTCTCGTACAGCTCGACGCCGGTGTACTTGGACCGCTTCCACTCGCCGTTGATGAGGGCGTTGTGGGCCGGGGCGGTGTTGCGGGCGCTGGCCAGCAGCAGGTTGATGGCCTGCTCCGCGGCGCTGATGATGTTGGAGGTCGGGGCGTTGACCACCAGGACGCCCGCCTTGGTGGCGGCGTCCACGTCCACGTTGTCCAGGCCGACGCCCGCGCGGGCGACCACCTGGAGCCGGGAGGCCGCGGCCAGGGCCTCGGCGTCCACCTTGGTCGCGCTGCGCACGATCAGGGCGTCGACGTCGGCGAGGGCGGGCAGGAGCTCGGACCGGTCGGCGCCGTTGACGTGGCGCACCTCGAAGTCCTCTTCGAGCAGCGCGATTCCGGCGGGCGAGAGTTCTTCCGCTACGAGTACGGCGGGTTTGGGCACAACGGTTCCTTTTCGGGTGGTGCGACCCGATCGCGCAGGTGGTTGGCACTGCCCGGATCGGGTGGGACGGCCGATCAAAAGTCTACTGCCCGGGTAGGGAAGCCCGACGGGGGCAGGTGGTGTAGTCCACCTGCCCCCGGTTCACGGGGTCCTCGCCCGGTCCCCTAGGCCTTGAGCCAGCTCATCAGCGGACGCAGTTCGGCGCCCACCTTCTCGATCTTCTCGTTCTGCTCGGCCTCGCGGCGCTTCTTGAAGGTCGGCTGGCCGGCGTCGAACTCGTCCATGAGCTCCTTGGCGTAGGAGCCGTCCTGGATCTCGCCGAGGATCTTGCGCATCTCCTCGCGGGTCTGCTCGGTGATGACGCGCGGGCCGCGGGTGTAGCCGCCGTACTCCGCGTTGTCGGACACCGACCAGTTCATCTTGGAGATGCCGCCCTCGTACATGAGGTCGACGATCAGCTTGAGCTCGTGCAGGCACTCGAAGTAGGCGATCTCCGGCTGGTAGCCCGCCTCGACCAGGGTGGCGAAACCGGCCTTGACCAGCTCCTCGGTACCGCCGCACAGCACGGCCTGCTCACCGAACAGGTCGGTCTCGGTCTCCTCGGTGAACGTCGTCCGGATCACGCCCGCCTTGGTGCCGCCGATGCCCTTGGCCCACGACAGGGCCAGGTCCCAGGCCTGTCCGCTGGCGTCCTTCTCGACCGCGACCAGGCAGGGCACGCCGCGCCCGGCCTCGAACTGGCGGCGGACCAGGTGGCCCGGGCCCTTGGGGGCGACCATGGCCACGTCCACGCCCGCGGGCGGCTTGATGAGGCCGTAGCGGATGCTGAAGCCGTGGCCGAAGAACAGGGCGTTGCCCTCCTCCAGGTTCGGCGCGATCTCCTCGGCGTACAGGTCCCGGTGGATGTGGTCGGGGACCAGGATCATGATGACGTCGGCCTCGCGGGTGGCCTCCGCGGGGGTGACGACGCGCAGGCCCTCCTCCTCGGCCTTGGCGCGGCTCTTGGAGCCCTCGGCGAGGCCGACCCGCACGTCCACGCCCGAGTCGCGCAGCGACAGCGCGTGCGCGTGCCCCTGACTGCCGTAGCCGATCACGGCGACCTTCTTGCTCTGGATGAGCGCGAGGTCCGCGGCGTCGTCGTAGTACATCTGTGCTGCCACTTGGGAATGCTCCTTGTTCTTGCGTACGTGTGGGGTCGGGGTGGGCGGTCGTCCGCGCCCGCCGGTCGGTCGGGAGGGCCCGCGGCTCCGGCGCCCTCCCGGGCGCCCGGCGGTCTCAGGCGCTGCGGTCGACGGTGCGGAGGGAACGGTCGGTGATCGACCGCGGCCCGCGGCCCAGGGCGACCAGCCCTGACTTGACGAGCTCCCTGATGCCGAACGGCTCCAGGTTCCTCACCAGGGCATCGAGTTTCTCCGGGTCGCCGACGGCCTCGATGACGACGACGTCCGGGCTGACGTCCACGATGTGCGCGCGGAACAGCTCGGCCGTCTGAAGCACATGGGTGCGGCTCGACGCGTCGGCCTTGACCTTGACGAGCAGGAGCTCGCGCCGGACCGACGCGGTGGTGTCCATCTCCACGATCTTGACGACGTTGACCAGCTTGTTGAGCTGTTTGGTCACCTGCTCCAAGGGGTGGAGGTCGCAGTTGACCACGATTGTCATCCGGGACAGTCCTGGGTACTCGGTGGTGCTGACACTGAGTGAGTCGATGTTGAAGCCGCGGCGGGAGAAGAGGGAGGAGGCGCGGGCGAGGATACCCGGGGTGTCCTCCACCAGAACGGAAAGCGTGTGACTGCTCATGGTGGTTCGGCCTTCTCCTCTTAGTCCTCGTGTTCCCAGTTCGGCGCCATGTCGCGCGCGTACTGGATGTTGTCGTTGCTGACGCCGGGGCCGACCATCGGCCAGACCATGGCGTCGTGGTTGACCGTGAAGTCCACGACGACGGGTGCGTCGTCGATCGCCATGGCCTTCTCGATGGTGGCGTCGATGTCCTCGGCGCGCTCGCAGCGCAGGCCGACACAACCGTACGCCTCCGCGAGGCGGACGAAGTCGGGGATCCGGACCTTCTCGTCCCGGGGCGAGGTCTGGAGGTCGGTGTTGGAGTAGCGGCCCTCGTAGTAGAGGGTCTGCCACTGGCGGACCATGCCCAGGTTGCCGTTGTTGACCACCGCGACCTTGACGGGGATCCCCTCGATGGCGCAGGTGGCCAGTTCCTGGTTGGTCATCTGGAAGCAGCCGTCGCCGTCCACGGACCAGACGACCCGGTCGGGGTCGCCGACCTTGGCGCCCAGGGCGGCGGGGACGGAGAAGCCCATGGTGCCGAGCCCGCCGGAGTTGACGAAGGACCCGGGGCGCTCGTAGTCGATGAACTGGGCGGCCCACATCTGGTGCTGGCCGACGCCCGCGACGTAGGTGGCCTCCGGGCCGGCGATCTGGCCCAGGCGCTGGATGACGGCCTGCGGGGAGAGGCTGCCGTCGTCGGAGGCCTCGTAACCCTTGGGGTAGGTGGTGCGCATGCGGTTGAGCTGCTGCCACCAGGCCTCGTAGTCGCCCTGCCGGCCCTTCTCCTGGTCGGCGCGGACGGCCACGACCATGTCCGCGAGGACCTCGCGGCAGTCGCCGACGATGGGCACGTCGGCGTGGCGGTTCTTGGAGATCTCGGCCGGGTCGATGTCGGCGTGGACGATCTTGGCGTCGGGGGCGAAGCTGTCGAGCCTGCCGGTGACGCGGTCGTCGAAGCGCGCGCCCAGGGCGACGATGAGGTCGGCCTTCTGGAGGGCCCCGACGGCGCTGACGTCGCCGTGCATCCCGGGCATGCCCACGAACTGCGGGTGGCTGTCGGGGAAGACGCCCCGGGCCATCAGCGTGGTGACGACGGGGGCGCCGGTGATCTCGGCGAGGACGCGCAGCTCGGCCGCGGCGCCGGCGCGCAGGACGCCGCCGCCGACGTACAGGACGGGGCGGCGGGCCTCGGCCATCATGCGGGCCGCCTCGCGGACCTGCTTGCCGTGGGGCTTGGTGACCGGCCGGTAGCCGGGGAGTTCGAGGCGTTCGGGCCAGACGAAGTCGGCGGAGGCCTGGAGCGCGTCCTTGGAGATGTCGACCAGGACCGGCCCGGGGCGTCCGCTGGAGGCGATGTGGAAGGCCTCGGCGATGGTCCGGGGGATGTCGCGGGCGTTCTTGACCAGGAAGTTGTGCTTGGTGATCGGCATCGTGATGCCGCAGATGTCGGCTTCCTGGAAGGCGTCCGTGCCGATCATGGGGGCTGCGACCTGCCCGGTGATGGCGACCATCGGGACCGAGTCCATGTGGGCGTCGGCGAGGGGGGTCACCAGGTTGGTGGCGCCGGGCCCGCTGGTGGCCATGCACACCCCGGGCCGGCCGGTCGCGTAGGCGTAGCCCTCGGCGGCGTGCCCGGCCCCCTGCTCGTGGCGCATGAGGATGTGGCGCACCTCGGCCGAGTCGTAGAGCGGGTCGTAGGCCGGGAGGATGGCACCGCCGGGAATCCCGAAGACAGTGTCAACGCCGACCTGCTCCAGCGACCTGATCAGCGATTGGGCGCCGGTCATCTGCTCGGTCATCTCAAGATCCTTCAGCGAGGTTCCAGAGCGGTGCTGGGGCTCTGGCTTGGTGGGTCTGGTCCCTGCCTGGCAATAAAAAAACCCCCACCGCCCTGTGGCGGTTGAGGGGTGGCGCGCAGCAGAAGAAACTCAGTGGGCTGCGCGCCGACCAAGTACGAGGATCAGGGAGGTGTTCTGCACGTTGACCACATTGGCCGACGGAGGGGCCGCCCGTCAACAAGAACGACATAATGTCTCATTATGTGAGACTCATATGTCAGCATGCGACCGCGCCCCTCGCTGAGAAGCCCTTCTGAACTGGACCAACCACCACAAGACCCCCACCGCGTGTAACACAGAACACGTGGCGGGGGTCGTGTGCGACCGGGGGTCGGGGGGCGCGTCCGGGGTCAGAGGTTGACCCCGGCCTCCCCCCCGACGAGGGACTCGACGCCGCTCGCGGGCATCGGACGGGCCACCAGGAAGCCCTGGCCGTGGTCGCAGCCCATGGCCCTCAGCTGCTCCAGCTGCTCGGGGCGCTCGATGCCCTCCGCCACCACCTGCACCCCCAGGTCGCGGCCCAGCTGGATGATCGTGTGGGTGAGCAGGGTGACCGTGTCGTCGCGCCCGAGGTCGGCGATGAAGGACGGGTCGATCTTGATCGCGTCCACGCTGAGCCGCCGCAGGTGCGCCAGCGACGCGTAGCCCATGCCGTAGTCGTCGATGGCCAGCCGCACGCCCAGCTCCCGGAGCTCCGCCAGGCGCTGTACCGCCTCGCCGCCGTCGTCCAGCAGGACCTCCTCGTCCACCTCCAGGGTGAGCACGTCGGAGGACAGCCCCGTCTCGGCGAGGACGCCGGCCACCGTCTCCATGAAGCGGGGCGACAGGACCTGCTTCACGGACAGGTTGACCGACAGGCCGATGTCCCAGTCCGAGAGCCGCCACACCGCGACCTTCTCGCACGCCTCGCGGAGGATCCACTCCCCCAGCGGCACGATCAGCCCCGACTCCTCGGCGGCGCCGAGGAACGCGTCCGGACCGACCGCCTCCCCGTCGCGGTCCCAGCGCACCAGCGCCTCCACCGAGGTCACCTGGGAGGTGCCCAGATCGACGACCGGCTGGTACTCCAGGAAGAAGTCGCCGTTGGCCAGCGCCTCGCGCAGGCGTATCTGCAGCTCCAGGCGGGAGACCACCATGTCGTGCATGTGGGCGGCGTAGACCTCCACGTGCCCCGCGCCGCGCTCCTTGGCCCTGGTCATGGCCACGTCGGCGTTGCGCAGCAGCTCGCCGCTGTCGGTGGTGGGCTCCGCGAAGGCCACCCCCGTGCTGGCGGTCAGCATGATGTCCCGGTCGGCCACCTGGAAGGGCTCGGAGGCGATCACGCGGCCCAGGCGCTCGGCCAGGTCGACCACCCGCTGGGCCCGGGGCACCCCCTCCACCAGGACCGCGAACTCGTCGCCGCCCCACCGGGCCAGGGTGGCGTTGGAGTCCACCTCGGCGCGCAGCCTGCGGGCCGCCTGGCCCAGCAGGTGGTCCCCGCGCACGTGGCCCGCCGAGTCGTTGACGGACGTGAACCCGTCCAGGTCCAGGAAGATCACCGCGATGTCCTCGGTGGGCTCCTCGCTGATCGCCCTGTGCGCCAGCACGTCGCTGGCCCGCTCCTCCAGGTACGCCCGGTTGGGAAGCCCGGTCACCCCGTCGTGGAACGTCAGGTGCTCCACCTCGTCCTGGAGGGCCACCTGCGCGCTGATGTCGCGGGTGGTCACCAGCAGGCGGTCGGGCTCCCCCGGCTGCTCGTACAGGGAGGCGGTCGACTCGGTGTGCCGCCAGGTCCCGTCGGCGGCCCGCACCCGCAGCCGCAGGTGCACGCCCTGCGAGCCGCGCTCGGTGAACAGGTCCGTGACGGCCTTCGTGCGCGCGAGGTCCTCGGGGTGGATCAGCGCGGTGACGGGCGCGGCGAGCACGTCGTCCAGGCGGTAGCCGAACGCCTCGGCCGTCCCCGGGCTGACGTAGAACACGCCCCCGTCCCGGTCGAGGATGAGGATGACGTCCCCGCTGTTGCGCGCCAGCTCGTGGAAGTGGCCCTCGCGGTTGCGGACCATGCGGGCGAGGGTCGCGTTCTCCTCCAGCATGCCCAGGACCCGCACCAGGAGCACGATCACGGCGGTCCCCGCCGCCAGCGGGAGCACCGGGGCCACCCCGGACAGCCGGACCCCGGCCACCGTGAGCACCACGGCGGCGACGGCCACCGCCCCCACAGCCGCCAGCTCGGGCGCGAACCGGTACAGGCCCCTCCCCGTGATCCGGCGGGGATCGGCGCCCGGCCGGTGCTCGATCAGCCACGGCAGGGCGCCCAGGAGGGCGAAGCCCAGGAACTTGATCGGGTGCTCGACGCCCCCGGCGATGGGGACCCCGGTCAGGCGGGTGAGCGCGCCGATCATGTCCGAACCGGCGATGACGATGAGCGCCCCGATGGCCAGCAGCACCGCGCGCCGCGTGCTGTGCGGCGACATGAACACCAGCGGGACGAGCAGGCACAGGACGACGATGTCGGCGACCGGGTAGACCAGGGCGAACCCCAGGAACCCGGCGCCCTCCCCGAGCTCCTCGTAGAGGGGGGAGAACAGCAGCAGCCACACCACGGAGAACACCGCGGCGGCGCACACGTAGCTGTCGGTGATGTGGCGCATCGCGGTGCGCAGTCCGCCCGGCCAGGGGGCGAACCGGGTGAACCCCACCACGAAGAGTGGCAGCGCGGCGAGCGCGAAAAGATCACCCAGAGTGAGCGAGAGCACCGAACTGGAACTGAAGAGCCGGGTCAGACCGTGAGTGACGCCACCCGCGCACCAGGCGAGCGCGGCGAACCCGAGGTGCCGCAGCGCGGCCGGGCCGTCGGCCCCGTCGACGTGCGCGTCGCGGTCGGCCCCGGTCGCCGCCCAGCGCCGCGAGGCCAGGAGCAGGGAGAGTCCGGCGGCGCCCGCGGCCAGCGCCGTCGGCCACTCGGCGAACGCCGCGGTGACGGTGGTCGACCCCAGCGGGACGAACGCCGCCGCCACGTAGACCAGGAACAGCACGCCCAGGCCGAAGGTCCACAGACGGCGTGCCCGGGTTCCCATCACCGACCTCCCCGCGGGCGTGTCGCGACCGTCGCGGCACGCAGCCGCCGTCGCGCTCTCTCCTCGTACATGGAGCACCCACCTCGCGTCGTTCGAGTACCGGCGCGGCACAGCGCCAGGTACCGCGGTCTGCCGCCCGGGTTCTCGCGGGACCGGGACGAGCCCGGCGGCGGGGCGGCCGGAGCGACCGCGCACGCCCCCGTGCGTCGCAACCCTACGCAACCAAGGTCACACAGCGATTGAGGACCGGATGAGAGATGACGACAGAATGGTGACTCGGAGTCACCATGGCGCGCGGGCCTCGCGCCGCGCGCGCGACGCGCCGTGGGCCCGCCTCCCGGCCCGCCGCGCCCCGGCGGCGCCAGGGCCCGCCGCACGGCGGGCGGACCGGCTCCGGGAGGGACCGGGCCGGTCGTCGCCCGACCGGCCCGGAAGGGGGTCATGCCCCGGCGAGCCTCTCCAGGATGAGCTCCCGGGCGCGTCCGGCGTCGGCCTGGCCCCGGGTCGCCTTCATGACGGCGCCCACCAGGGCGCCGGCCGCGGCGAGCTTGCCGCCGCGCACCTTGTCGGCGGCGTCCGGGTTGGCGGCGATGGCCTCGTCCACGGCGGCGCCCAGCGCGCCGTCGTCGCTGACGACCTGGAGGCCGCGCGCCTCGACGACCTCGTCGGGCCCGCCCTCACCGGCCAGCACGCCCTCCACGACCTGGCGGGCGAGCTTGTTGGTCAGCGTGCCCTCGGAGACCAGGGAGATGATCCGCGCGACCTGGGCGGGCGTGATGGGCAGGGCGCCCAGCTCGACCTCCTGCTCGGTGGCGCGGCGGGACAGCTCGTTGAGCCACAGCTTGCGCGCCTCGGCGGACGGGGCGCCGGCGACCACGGTCGCCTCGACCAGCTCGATCGCACCGGCGTTGACCAGGTCCCGCAGCTCGGTGTCGCTGAGGTCCCACTCGGCCTTGACCCTGGCGCGCTGGGCGGCGGGCAGCTCCGGCAGCGTGGCGCGGAGCTCCTCGATCCACTCCTCGGTCGGGGCCACCGGGACGAGGTCGGGGTCCGGGAAGTACCGGTAGTCCTGCGCCTCCTCCTTGGAGCGGCCGGAGATGCTGCGGCCGGTGTTCTCCTGGAAGTGGCGGGTCTCCTGCACGACCCTGTGCCCGGCGTCGAGGACGCCCGCCTGGCGCTCGATCTCGGAGCGCACGGCGCGCTCGACGGAGCGCAGCGAGTTGACGTTCTTGGTCTCGCTCCGGGTGCCCCACTCGGCGGTGCCGACCGGCTGGATGGACACGTTGACGTCGCAGCGCATGGAGCCCTCCTCCATGCGCACGTCGGAGATGCCCAGGGAGCGGACCAGGTCGCGCAGCTCGGCGGCGTAGGCGCGCGCCACCAGGGGCGCGAGTTCGCCGGTGCCGGTGATGGGCCGGGTGACGATCTCCAGCAGCGGGATGCCCGCGCGGTTGTAGTCGACGATCGAGTAGGTGGCGCCGTGGATGCGGCCGGTCGCCCCGCCCACGTGGGAGGTCTTGCCGGTGTCCTCCTCCATGTGGACGCGCTCGATCTCCACACGGAACTCGCGCGGGCCGTCGGGGGTGTCGACGGTGACGTCGAGGTGGCCGTCCACGCAGATCGGCTCGTCGTACTGCGAGATCTGGTAGTTCTTCGGCATGTCCGGATAGAAGTAGTTCTTCCGGGCGAACCGGCCCCAGGGCGCGATGGAGCAGTTCAGCGCCAGACCCAGGCGGATCGCGCCCTCGACGGCCTTCTCGTTGACCACCGGGAGGGAACCCGGGAACGCGAGGCAGACAGGGCAGACCTGGGTGTTCGGCTCCGCGCCGAAGCCGGTGGGGCAGGAGCAGAACATCTTGGAGGCGGTGCCCAACTCGATGTGGGTCTCCAGACCGAGGACGGGCTCGTACCTGGTCAGCGCCTGCTCGTAGGCCACCGGGGTGGGTTCGCCACCGCTCTTGGCAGGGCTAGGAGTTACCGCGTGGGCCATCGCCGCAAACCCGTTTCCGTAGAGGACATACCTTCCAGGTCAGCCTACCGAGCGCCCGGGGGTGGAGTGCCCGGCCCCGCGCCGCAGGCGCGCCCGGGGCGCCGTCCGCCCCCGCGGATGTCACGGCGAGTACACGATTGGGCCGCTGTCCAGGCGTCGACCGATCACCCAGGGTGCTTGAGCGACTAGTCTGTGTTCCCCAGGAAGATGATTTCGCCGGTCGGCCCCGAGGGCCCTCCGCCCTTCGCACGGGAGCGCAAGAGCATGTCCGGCATCCTGCGTCGGTGCGCCGCGCTGCTGGCCTCGGCCGCCCTGACAGGCGCTCTGGTCAGCGCACCCGCCGCCGACGCCGACGACTTCTCACGTGTGGACCGCGACCCCGTCGAGGGGGCGGCACTCGTCCTCGCCGACGGCCAGGAGGTCGACACGGCGCTCTTCAGCCTGCGCGTGGCCGACGAGGCCTCGGTCCGCGCCTACGCGGCCCGGGTGGAGGAGGAGGTCCGGCCGCGCACCGCCTACGTCGAGTCGGCGTGGTCGGACAACCCCGGGTGGACGGGGACGGGGTCCGACCCGTCCCCCGCGCCCGCCGACCGCGCGAACTGGATCGTCTCCCACTCCTACCCGGCGGTCGACCTCGGCCTCCTGGCGCAGGTGACCGGCCTGCTCCAGCTGGACGAGGCCGGGGCCATCGCGGCCACCCAGGCCGCCCTGTGGCACGTGCTGGAGGGGGCGGAGCCGGACCGCTCCGCGAACGACCTCGGGGTCGTCGCCCTCTACGAGTTCCTGGTGGCGGGCAGCGGGGCGGCGGCCGACCACACGACCGCGCGCTCACTGGAGCTCTCGCCCTCCCACGTGGAGGAGGTCGCGCCCGACGAACCCCTCGGCCCGCTCACGGTGCACAGCTCCGCGGCGGACCCCGTGCAGGTCTCGGTCCGCGGCGCTCCGGCGGCGTGGCTGGTGGACGGGGCCGGCGACCAGGTGACCCAGGCGGACGACGGCGCCGAGCTCTTCCTCGACGTGGACCCGTCGGTCCCGGCCGGGGTGGTGACCCTGCACCTGCTCGGCCAGGACGTGTCCCTGCCGGAGGGGCGTCTGTTCACCGGCCGGGACGGCGTGCGCACGCAGCCGCTGATCACCGCCGAGGAGGTCTCGGCGACGAGCTCGGCCTCCGCGACGTTCACCTGGCACCCGGAGCAGACGGCGGAGCCGAGCCCCGAGGAGACCCCGGAGCCCGCGCCCTCGCAGGAGCCCCCGGCCCTCGGCGAAGCCCCCGACGAGGCTCCCACCGGGGTCGAGGCCCCCCCGGGTGCGGATGACCGAATCCCCGGGGAGGGCTTGGCGCGCACCGGCACCTGGCTGTCCGGGCTGCTCATCATCGCGGGCGCCCTGGTGGTATCCGGCCTGCTCATCCTGGTTCTGGGCCGCAAACGTCGCGGTTGATCCCACAACTCACGCCTGTCTCACGGTTCCCGATCCATAACTTCGGGTCATAATGCGGATTTGTCCGGGTCGGTTTTTTTCCTGCCCGTATCACGTCACATTTTCGTCGAACCGGGTTGGAAGTGGCCAAGCGGGTCGCTAGTATCGGCCGGGCGGTTGGCATTCCACGGCGAGCGCGGCCCGCTCCCGCGTCACAGCGAGCCCCACCGGACGATCGCGCCCACCCCACACGGCGCCGCGTCCCCGACCCCGACGTGGTGACCCCGGAAACGGGCGAGCGAACACGGCGAATCCAGAACCTCCCCTGAACGCGTCGTGCGCCGTTGTCCACCGCAACCGTCCCACCGGCCCGTTCGGCCTCTTGGACGGGCACTCCATCCGGTTACCCCTAGAAGACACCGGGACACAACTTGACTAACTCCTCATTCCCCCGCACCGTCGGGCGCGCGGGCCTGGCGGCCAGCGCCGCGGCGTTCCTGGCCCTCGGCCTCGCGGCCCCCGCCTCCGCCGAGCCCGTGGAGACCTACGAAGGTTCCGTCCGCGGCCAGTACATCGGCAACGCCGAGAACGGCACCCGGGTCAACATGGACGGCGGCGGTGCGCGCACCAGCCTGTTCAACCTGGAGCTGGAGGACGGCACCCTCCTCACCACGTACTGCATCGACTACCACACCAACATCGTCGGCGATGCCTGGTACCGCGAGGACAAGTGGGAGAACTACCCCGGTCAGGGTGACTTCGCCGAGCCCGGCAAGGTCCACTGGATCCTCCAGTACGGCTACCCCGCGCTGAGCGCGGCGGAGCTGGGCGCCGAGGCCGAGTTCGAGGGCCTCAGCGACGCCGACGCCCTGGGCGGCACCCAGGCCGCCATCTGGCACTTCAGCAACGGCATGACCCTCGACGGCGACAACAGCGAGGGCGTCACCGCCGTCTACGAGTACCTGGTCGGCGCGGCCGAGGACCTGCCGCAGACCGTCGAGCCCGACGCCGCCCTGAGCATCACCCCGGGCACCGCCTCCGGCACCGCGGGCGGGACCGTCGGCGAGTTCACCATCGAGACCAACGCCTCCGCCATCCCGGTCGACCTGCAGGCGCCCGAGGGCGTGACCCTGGTCGACATCGAGACCGGCGAGGCCGTCGACACGGTCGACAACGGCGACACGGTCGGCTTCTCCGTCCCCGAGGGCACCGCCCCGGGCGAGGCCTCCTTCTCCCTGGAGGCCACCGCGACCGTCGCGACCGGCCGCCTGTTCAAGGGCGAGTCGGACGAGCCCACCCAGACCCTGATTACCGCCCAGGGCGGCCAGACCACGGTCACCGCCTCCGCGTCGGCCACCTGGGAGGAGGGCGGCGAGACCACGCCCCCCACCGACGAGCCCAGCGAGCCGACCGAGGAGCCCAGCGAGCCGGAGTCCCCGGCCCCGACGCCGAGCCCCAGCGAGACGCCCAGCGAGACGCCTTCGGCCCCCGCTGACGACAGCAACGAGCCGACCCTGCCGGTCACCGGTGGCGCGCTCGCCGGCCTGGTCGCCGCGGGCATCGCCGCGCTCGGCGCCGGCGGTGGAGCGATCTACCTGAGCCGCAAGCGCAAGGCCGCCAACGCCGCGGACCTGGAGGGCTAGTCCCCTTCAGCCGCCTCCGGGCGGTGGCGTCCGAGGGCCCGTCCCCGTGGGAGACCACGCGGGCGGGCCCTTCGCGTGTGCGGGTGGGAAGGCGGGGGGGACGGTCCGGGGCGGGACGCCGGGCGCGGGTGGGGCGGTGTGGGACCGGCGGGTGGATCCGGCGGGGGTCGGGCGGGACGGGGCCGCGCGGGCGGTGCGGGAGCGGGGCAGGGTGGGGGCGGGCAGCGCTAAGCGGGCGGGCCCCGGGGACCCCCCTGTTTCCACGCTATGGCCGAGCTCACGCTCCCGCCAGATCTGTTTCCCGGGTGTGGACAACCGGAGAGGGCGCTCCGACGTCTTCATTGTCGGACCCCTGCGGCCACACCTGTCCGGGCGTGCGGATGCCGCCGCGCCAGGTCGGCGCCGCCGGGACCGCACCACGAACACCGGTCTGACACACACCTCTTCTGCCGGGCCCCGGGAGCTCCGGGCGCCCCACGGCCCCGGCCCTGCCGGCCCTCCGTCCCGGGTCAGGGTCCTCCCTCCGCTCCCACGAGTCCGGACGTTCCGGCCGACAGCACCGCCGCGCACCCCGCCGCTTCCCCGGGCCGCCCGGCAGAACCACGACAGGACATGATGTGACGCACTTCCCCCGCGCCGCCGGCCGCACGGCCCTGGCCGCCTCCGCCGCCGCGTTCCTCGCCTTCGGCCTGGCCGCCCCGGCCGCCGCCGACCCCGCCGAGACCTACGAGGGCTCCGTCCGCGCCCAGTACGTCGACAACGCCCAGACGGGCGAGACCATCACCGTGAACGGTAGGAGCGTCGGCACGAACCTCTTCAATCTCGAGCTCGAGAACGGCACGGTGCTCACCACGTACTGCATCGACCTCGAGACGGACATCCGCGGAGGCGCCTGGTACAAGGAGGACGCCTGGGCGAACTACCCGGGTGAGGGCGACTTCGCCGAGCCCGGCAAGGTGCACTGGCTCCTCCAGAACTCCTACCCCGCCGTGAGCGCCGCCGCCCTGGCCGAGGCCGCGGGGGCGAACTCCCGCACCACCGAGGCCCAGGCCCTCGCCGCGACCCAGGCCGCGATCTGGCACTTCACCAACGGCGCCGAGCTCACCCGCGCCCACGGCAACACGACCGCGATCTACCGCCACCTCCTCGAGGCGGCGGAGGACCTCCCCCAGGAGCCGGGCCCCGCCCTGAGCGTCACCCCCGAGACCGCCTCCGGCACCGCGGGCGGGACCGTCGGCGAGTTCACCATCGCCACGAACGCCACCGGCGTCCCCGTGACCCTGGCCGCGCCGGACGGTGTCGAGCTGGTCGACCTGGCGACCGGTGAGTCCGTCGACACGGTCGACGACGGCGACACGGTCGGCTTCTCCGTCCCCGCCGGCGCCGACGCCGGCGAGGCCTCCTTCTCCCTGGAGGCCACCGCCCGCGTCGAGACCGGCCGCCTGTTCAAGGGCGAGGAGGCGGACCAGCCCACCCAGACCCTGATCACCGCCGAGGGCGACGAGACCACCGTGTCCGCCTCCGCCTCCGCCAGCTGGGAGGGCGGCGGTGAGACCGCGCCTCCCACCGAGGAGCCGTCGGAGGGGCCCACCGAGCAGCCGTCCGGGGAGCCCACCCCGCCGGAGTCCCCGGCCCCGAGCCCCAGCGTCGAGCCCAGCGACACGCCCTCGGCCCCCGTCGACGACAGTGACCGGCCGAGCCTGCCGGTCACCGGCGGGGCCCTGGCCGGACTGGTCGCGGCGGGCATCGCCGCGCTCGGCGCCGGCGGTGGAGCGGTCTACCTGAGCCGCAAGCGCAAGGCGGCGGCCGGCGCCGAGGACCTGGACGCCTAGTCCTCCTCCGGCCGCCTCCGGGCGGCCGTGGCCGAGGGCCCGTCCCCGTGGGAGACCACGCGGGCGGGCCCTTCGGCGTTCACACCGTGACCGCTTCCGGACACACCGCGATAATCCCGCCTCACCGGGTTGGAGGCGCGGGTCCGGGTCATTAGCATCGGCCGGGTAGGCCCCTCACCGCGACCGGAACTCCCTGCGCGCCCCCGCTCCCGTGGCAGTTCCTCCCCCTCTGCCCTCCCGTGCCGCACCGGCCTCCGGCCCCGGGCCTCCTCGGCACGGCAGCACCTCAGGAAGCGATGTGACGCACGTGCCCATCCCCCGTCCCGGTCCCGCACGCCCCGTCCTCGCGGTCGCCGCGGTCTCGGCGCTCGTCCTCGGCCCCGCCGCCCCCGCGGCCTCCCTTCCCGCCGAACCGGCCGTCTACTCGGTGCGCGGGCAGTACACGGGCGTCGCCGAGCACGGCCACGCCGTCACCATGAGGGGCGAGACGTACACGACCACGAGCACGTTCAACGTCGACCTGGAGGGCGACCAGCTCCTCACCGCCTACTGCATCGACTTCCGCACCGGCATCGTCGGCGATGCCTGGTACCGCGAGGACCGGTGGGACACCTACCCCGGCAGGGGCGACTTCGCCGAACCGGGCAAGGTCCGGTGGATCCTCCTCAACTCCTATCCGGTCACCGGCCTCGGGGAGCTGCGCGAGGACACGGGCATCGCGGGCGTGGACGCGTCGGAGGCGCTGACCGCGACCCAGGCGGCGATCTGGCACTTCAGCAACGGCCTCGACCTGGAGGAGGTCCACCAGGGGCCCGAACTGGAGGCCGGGGTCGTCGAGGGCGACGTCGTCCGGCTCTACGACCACCTCGTGGAGCACGCGGAGGAGACACCCGACGAGCCGGGGTCGGCGCTGACCGTCAGCCCCGACCGCGGCTCCGGGCTGGCCGGCGGGACCGTCGGCGAGTTCACCGTGGAGACCAGCGCTGAGGAGGTCCCGGTGACCGTGGACGCCCCCGAGGGCGTGGAGCTGGTGGACCTCGGGAGCGGGGAGCCGGTGACCGGGGTCGGCGACGGCTCCACGGTCGGTTTCGCCGTTCCCGCGGACGCCGGGGCGGGCGAGGCGACCTTCACCCTGGAGGCCGAGGCGACCGTCCGGACCGGGCGCCTGTTCAGGGGCGAGTCGGACGAGCCCACCCAGACCCTGATCACCGCCCAGGACAGCGAGATCACCGTGTCGGACTCCGCCTCCGCGGCCTGGGACGCGCAGGGCGGGACCCCGCCTCCGATCGAGACCTCCGAGAGCCCCGCCGGGGCGGCCGGCGGCACGGACCCCGCGGACCGCGACGAGCGGCCGCTGGCCCTGACCGGTGGCGCGGTCGCCGCCCTGGTCGCGGCCGGTGCGCTCGCCCTGGGGGCCGGGGCGGTGCTCCTCCTCCTGGCCCGCAGGCGCAGGGCAGCGGCGGGGACGGGAACCGCTGACTAGGGCCGCGCGGCCGGAGCCGGAGACGCGTGTGCCCGCCGCCCCCGGGAGGGGCGGCGGGCACACGGGGCGCTGCCGTCCGGCCGCTAGGCGACCGCGTACGGGCTGCGGGCGATCAGGGCGCCGTCGCGCTCGGTGAGGGCGCGCTCGACGGCCGAGGCCACCCGGTAGGTCCGGTCGTCGGCCAGCGGCGGAGCCATGATCTGGAAGCCGACGGGCAGGCCGTCCTCGGGGGCCAGGCCGCACGGGACCGACAGCGACGCGTTCCCGGCCAGGTTGGACGGGATCGTGCACAGGTCGGCCAGGTACATGGCCATCGGGTCCTCGGAGCGCTCGCCGATCGGGAACGCCGTGGTCGGCGTGGTCGGCGAGACCAGCACGTCGACGCTCTCGAACGCGGCGTCGAAGTCGCGCTTGATCAGCGTGCGCACCTGCTGGGCGCTGCCGTAGTAGGCGTCGTAGTAGCCGCTCGACAGGGCGTAGGTGCCCAGCATGATGCGGCGCTTGACCTCGGGGCCGAAGCCCTGGGCCCGGGTCAGCGACATGACCTCCTCGGCGCTGCGCGTGCCGTCGTCGCCCACCCGCAGGCCGTACCGCATCGCGTCGAAGCGGGCGAGGTTGGACGAGCACTCGCTCGGGGCGATGAGGTAGTACGCCGAGAGGGCGGCGTCGAAGCTCGGGCAGGACAGCTCCACGATCTTCGCGCCCAGGGACTCCAGGAGCTCCAGGGTCTCGTGGAAGCGCCGGCGCACACCCGGCTGGAAGCCGTCGCTGTCCAGCTCCTTGACCACGCCGACGCGCAGGCCGTCGACGTCGCCCAGGCGGGCGGCGTCCACGACCGGCGGGACCGGGGCGTCGATCGAGGTGGAGTCGCGGGGGTCGTGGCCGGAGAACGCCTCGTGGAGGAGGGCGGCGTCGAGCACGTTGCGCGCGAACGGGCCGGGGGTGTCCAGGGACGAGGCGAACGCGATCATCCCGTAGCGGGACGCGCCCCCGTAGGTGGGCTTGGCCCCGACCAGACCGCACACGGCGGCGGGCTGGCGGATGGAGCCGCCGGTGTCGGTCCCGGTGGCCAGGGGCGCCTCGAACGCGGCGACGGCCGCGGAGGAGCCGCCGGAGGAGCCGCCCGGGATGCGGTCGGTGTCCCACGGGTTGCGGGTGACCTTGTAGGCGGAGTTCTCCGTGGAGGAGCCCATCGCGAACTCGTCCATGTTGGTCTTGCCCAGGATGACCAGGCCGGCCTCGCGCAGGCGCGCGGTGACGGTGGCGTCGTAGGGCGGCTGCCAGCCCTCCAGGATCCTGGAGGCGGCCGTGGTGGGCATGTCCTTGGTGGTGAACACGTCCTTGTGGGCGACGGGCACGCCCGCGAGCGGTCCCAGTTCCTCGCCGGCGGCGCGGCGGGCGTCCACCGCGCGGGCCTGGTCGAGGGCGGTCTCGCGGCGCACGTGCAGGAAGGCGTTGATCTCGCCGTCCACCGCCTCGATGCGGTCCAGGTAGGCGGTGGTGGCCTCCTCGGAGGACACCTCGCCCCCCTTGATGGCCGAGCCGAGTTCGGCCGCGGTCAGGCTGATGACGTCGCTCATCGGCTACTCACCCTCTCCGAGGATCCGCGGGACCCGGAACCGCTGTTCCTCCACCGCCGGGGCCCCGGCCAGGGCCTGCTCGGGGGTGAGGCCGGGCCTGGCCTCGTCGGGGCGGTAGACGTTGGTCAGCGGCAGGGCGTGCGAGCTGGGCGGGATGTCGCCCTGGGCGACCTCCTGCACCTTGGCCACGGCGGTGAGGATGTCACCGAGCTGGGCGGCGAGCGTGTCGAGCTCGCCCTCGTCGAGCGCCAGCCGCGACAACCGGGCGAGGTGTGCGACCTCATCGCGGGTGATGGCGGTCATGAATGCGAACCGTTTCTTCGGCGGAAGGACTATCGGGTCAATCCTATGGCGTTTTCCGGGGGCGCCGCCCTCGGTGTCAGACGCGGCTGTCGGCCGGGGCCCCGCCCTCGTGGGCGGCCACCCAGGCGACGACCTCGCGGGCTGCCAGCGGGGGCGAGTAGTGGCTCCCCTGCGCGGCGTGGCACCCGGTGGACCGGGCCGCGAGGGCGAGGGCCCGGCTGCGCACGCCCCCGGCGGTCGCGCGCATGCCCAGAGCCCTGACCAGGGCGATGGCGGCCCGCACGACGGTGTGGCCGTTGTCGGGCCCGTCCACGAGGCGTGTGGTGAAGGACTCGTGGATCTTCACCTCGTCGAGGGGGAGCCCGGCGAGCTGGGCCAGGGTGAAGTGGCCGGTACCGAAGTCGTCGAGGGCCAGGCCGACGCCGAGCGCGCGGAGCCGGTGGACGGCGGCCGTGGCGGCGTCGGCGTCGGTGATGAGGGCGTGCTCGCCGATCTCCAGGACGAGCTGCTCGGGCGGCACCCCGTGCTCGCGCAGCGCGGCGGCCACGGTGGACGGGAGTTCGGGGTCGAGGAGTTCGCGGACCCCGAGGTTGACGGAGACGGGCAGGCGGATCCCCTCCCCGCGCCACTGGGCGGCGCGGGCCAGCGTGATGTCGAGGACCTGGCCGGTGAAGGCGCGGAACAGGTTGGACTGCTCGACCACCGGCATGAACTCCTCGGGGGCGAGCAGCCCCCGGGTGGGGTGGCGCCAGCGGGCGAGGGCCTCCAGGCCCACGGGCCGCTCGTCGTCGAGGGACACCTTGGGCTGGTAGTGCATCTCCAGCGCTCCCTCCGCCAGGCCCCGCCGGAGCTCGCTGTAGAGGCTGAGCCTGGCCGTGGAGTTGCGGTCCTTGCCGGGGTCGTAGCACTCGACCCCGGTGCGGGCGGCCTTGGCGACGTACATGGCGACGTCCGCGCGCTGCATGAGGAGCGGGAAGTCGGGCGCGTCCCGGGGGAAGAGCGCGATCCCGATGCTGGCCTCCAGGTCGAAGTCCATGCCGTCGAGGCGGACGGGCTCGGCGAGGGCGCCGCGCAGGCGGGCGGCGACCTCGCGGGCGGCGGAGGTGTCGCCGACCTGGGGCAGGAGCACGGCGAACTCGTCGCCGCCGAGCCGGGCCACGAGGTCGCCGGGGCGGACGCTGTGGGTGAGCCGGTAGGCGACGGTCTGGAGGAGGCGGTCGCCGGTGGGGTGGCCGAGGGTGTCGTTGACCTCCTTGAACCGGTCGAGGTCGAGCAGGAGGAGGCCGACGCCGCCTTCCCGCTGGTGGGCGTGGGCGATCTCCTGGCGGGACCGGTGGGTGAGGAGCTTGCGGTTGGCCAGTCCGGTGAGCTCGTCGTGGTTGGCCTGGTGGTCGCGCTTCACCGACAGCATGGCGCTGGTGTAGAGGGCTCCGAGAGGGAAGGCGAAGAGGGGGACGTAGAGGACCGAGTGCGCGGTGGCGACGACGACGAGCGGGGCGAGGCTGATGAGGACGCCGCTGACGTAGAACTGCTGGCCGATCCCCTTGAACATGACCTGTCTGAGCGGGACGCGTTCGTGCATGGCCACCGCGCAGACGACCAGGACGCGGTTGACGGCGAAGTAGGCGGCCCCGGCGAGGGCGACGGCCACGAGTTCCCCCGCCGCGGGGGCGGGGCCGTCGGCGACGAGTCCGGGCAGGGCGAGGCGCAGGACGGCGTCGGCGACCCCGAGGGAGAGCGTGTACTGGGCGGCGTTGAAGGCGGTGCGGTGGGGGGCGTGGCCGCGCGCGAAGCCGGCCACGGTCGTGGCGGCCGCCTGGACGAGGGCGGCGACGGGCAGGCCGAGGAGGAGGACGAGCGCGAAGGAGAACGGCAGCGACGTGGGGGCGCCGCTGCCGGGGGCCTGCCCGGGCATGGAGATGGGCCGCAGTTCGCCGAGGACGATCATGCAGAGCAGGACCCAGGTGAGGGGTTCGACCGCGAGGCCGCGGAGCTCGCCGAGGCCCAGGCCGAGGCTGGAGACGACGAGCAGGCCCGCGCCGGCGACCGTGGTGCCCAGCATGTAGAGCCAGAGCGGTGTCCCGGCACGGGGACCGATGTCCCTGGTGCTGATGGGGTCCTTCATCCGTGGTCCTCGCGAGGGGCCGTGGGCCGGCGGCGGCGCGGCGCCGCCGGTCCCGCGCTCGGGGTTCCCGCGGTCCGGCCCCCCTCATGACCGAATCGCGGTTTTAGATGCGTCCACATCCAACGTGTCCGTGTCCAGCTTACGCGGCTTCGTCACCAACTGTCGCTTGCCCGGAACTATCAGTTAACCAAGGTGTGGGCCGCGCGGGGTGGGGGACGCACAAAATGGAACCCCGACCCTCCGCGGCCCCGGGTGGTGACCAGCCGGTTCACGGGGCCCGGACACGGGTTCGCCCCGGTCCGGCCTGCCCCCGCCGCCCCACCGCACGCGGGGGCGCGGGGCCGCTTTCCGGACCGGGGCGCGGAGCGCCGCCGCTAGGCGTCGGCCCCCTCCGCGGCGGGGGCCTCCGCCGCGTCGGCGGCGCCGTCCTCCGGCGAGCGGTTGATCCGCACGCCGACGGCGGCGTCGGCGCCCTCGTCCAGCAGCACCCGGAACCCCTGCTCGTCCAGCACGGGCACACCCAGCTTGACGGCCTTGTCGTACTTGGACCCGGGGCTGTCCCCCACCACCACGAAACCGGTCTTCTTGGACACCGACGCGGTCGCACGGCCGCCGCGCTCGGCGATCGCCTCCTTGGCGCCGTCGCGCGTGAACCCCTCCAGGGAGCCGGTCACCACGACGGTGACGCCCTCGAGGAAGCGCGAGCCGAACTCCGGCTCGTCGTCCTCCATGCGCACGCCCGCCTCCGCCCACTTGCGGACGATCTCGGTGTGCCAGTCCACGGAGAACCACTCGCGGATCGACGCGGCGATGGTCGGGCCGACGCCGTCGACCGAGGCCAGCTCCTCCTCGGTGGCCCCGCGGATGGCGTCCATGGAACGGAAGTGGCGGGCCAGGTCCTCGGCCGCGCGCGGGCCGACGTGCCGGATCGACAGTGCCACGAGGACCCGCCACAGCGGTTTGGCCTTGGCCTCCTCCAGCTGCTCGAACAGCTTCTCGACCGTCTTCTTGGGCTCGCCCCTGAGGTTGGCGAAGAAGGACACCACCTTGGGGTCGCCGGTCTTAGGGTCGGTCTTGGGCTCGGTGGTGTCCGGGTCGAGCACGTGGGTGCGGATGGGCAGCAGCTGGTCGACGGTCAGGTCGAACAGGTCCCCCTCGTCCCGCAGCGGGGCCTGTGCGGGCTCCAACGGCTGGGTCAGGGCGGTGGCCGCCACGTAGCCGAGCGCCTCGATGTCCAGGGCCTTGCGGCTGGCGATGAAGGCGACCCGCTCCCGGAGCTGTCCGGGGCAGGAGCGGGCGTTGGGGCACCGCAGGTCGACGTCGCCCTCCTTCTGCTGCCCGAGCGGGGTGTCGCACTCGGGGCAGCGCTCGGGCATGACGAACTCGCGCTCGCTGCCGTCGCGGCGCTCCAGGACGGGGCCGACGATCTCGGGGATGACGTCGCCCGCCTTGCGCAGCACCACGGTGTCGCCGATGCGCACGCCCTTGCGGGCGACCTCCTGGGAGTTGTGCAGGGTGGCGAACTCGACCTCGGACCCGGCCACGACCACCGGCTCCATGACCCCGTACGGGGTGACGCGCCCGGTCCGGCCCACGCCCACCTTGATGTCGACGAGCCGGGTGGTGACCTCCTCCGGCGGGTACTTGTAGGCGATCGCCCAGCGCGGGGCGCGGCTCGTGGAGCCGAGCCTGCGCTGGAGCGCGAAGTCGTCGACCTTGACGACGATGCCGTCGATCTCGTAGGCGGGCTCGTGGCGGTGCGCCGCGTAGTACGCGACGTACTCGCGGACCTCCTCCATGGTCCCCACGACCTTGTAGCGGTCGCTCAGCGGCAGGCCCCACTCCCCCAGCAGGGCGTAGGCCTGCGACTGGCTGGTGAAGGCGACGTCCTTCCCGCCGCCCGCGGGGACGTACGCGCCCACCCCGTGCACGATCATCGACAGGGGGCGGGTCGCGGTGACCCGGGGGTCCTTCTGGCGCAGCGAGCCGGCGGCGGCGTTGCGGGGGTTGGCGAAGGGGGTGTGCTCGCCGGTCTCGGTGATGCGCTTGTTGAGGGCCTCGAAGTCCTCCACGGGGAGGAAGACCTCTCCGCGCACCTCCAACAGCTCGGGTGCGGGGCGCACGTCCTCGCGCAGCCGCTCGGGGACGACCCCGATGGTACGGACGTTGAGGGTGATGTCCTCGCCCACGCGGCCGTCGCCGCGGGTGGCGGCGCGCACGAGGCGGCCCTTCTCGTAGACCAGGTCGACCGCGAGGCCGTCGATCTTGAGCTCGCAGAGGTAGGCGCCGACCGGGACCTCGGCCGCGGAGCGCTCGCCCCAGGCGTTGAGCTCCCCGGTGTCGAACGCGTTGCCCAGGCTCTCCATCCGCACCAGGTGCTCGACCTCGGCGAAGTCGACGCTGATGGGGGCGCCGACCTTCTGGGTGGGCGAGTCCTGCGTGGCGAGGACGGGGTACCGGTCCTCGATGCCGCGCAGCTCACCCATGAGGGTGTCGTACTCGGCGTCGGAGATGATCGGGTTGCCCAGGTAGTAGCGGTAGCTGTGGTCGTCCAGCTCCCGGCACAGCTCCTCGTGGCGGGCGCGTACCTCGTCGGGGATGTCGGTGGTGTTGTCGAGCGCGCTCACTCGCTGCCTTTCTGCTGCTCTCGTGCTCACCTGTCGCGGTCGCGGACTTCTAGGACGCCTGTCTGCGGGGCTCGTCCCGCAGGACCCTGGCGCCGGCGCGCGCCGCCGTGAGGGCCGCGCGCGCGTGCCCCGGGGAGGCGCCCGCCAGTCCGCACGTGGGCGTGGTGACCACCGCGCGGGAGAGCAGGTCAGGGGTGATTCCCAACCGGTTCCAGAGGTCGCGAACAGGATCGACGGTAGCGGCGGGGTCGGACATTCGGGCGGTCTGCGCCGGGGTGGCGTCGGTCGTCGGGACCACCCCCAGGAGCAGCCCCGTGCCCGCCTCCACGGCCGTCCCGACCATCTCGTCGTGGTCGCGCGTGAGGAGGAGCGCGTCGAGGCTCAGGGCCTCGGCGCCGCTGCGCCGCAGGAGGTCCAGGGGCGCGCCGGGGTCGCAGCAGTGCGCCGCGGGGACGGCTCCGGCCCCGGAGATCCCGGAGAACAGGTTTCGCAGGACGTCCTCCGCGCGCACCCTGTCCACGGGTCGCAGGCGGCTGAGCCCGCTGGCGGTGGGCAGGGAGCCGAGCAGGACGGCGGGCAGGGAGGGTTCGTCGACCTGGACGAGGAGCCGCGCGCCGGGGACGCCCCCGCGGACCCGGTCGATGTGCGCGAGGACGCCTTCGAGGTGGGACTCGGCGAGATCGCGGCAGGCGCCGGGGTCGGAGACCAGGCGCTGGCCGTTGCGCAGCTCGATCGACGCGGCGAGGGTCCAGGGGCCGGCGACCTGGATCTTGAGTGTGCCGGTGAACGCGTGGGCGTGCTCGGTGAGGGCGTCGAGGTCGTAGGACATGAAGCCGGTCGCGCGGGCGAGGTCGCGCCCCGGGGTGTCGGCGACACGCCATCCGCTGGGCTGCACCTCGACGGGAAGGTCGACCAGGAGCCCGGCGGTGCGGCCGACCATGTCGGCCCCCACACCGCGTTCGGGGAGCTCGGGGAGGTGGGGGAGGGCGGGGAGTTCGCCGAGGATCGTGCGGACGGCCTCGTCGGGATCGTCTCCGGGCCAGGAGCCGACCCCGGTGGAGGAGGCGTTCGGCCAGGGGTAGGACTGCTGTTCGCTCACGTTGCCCAAGGTTAGGGCAACGGGAGGCGGGGGGTGTTACCGCCGACCCGCACGGGCGTGGTGCGGGTCGGCGGTCGGCACGGCGGTCACCGTCCGCCCCCGTGGTCCGGCGGGGACCCCCGGCGGGGGCTCCGTCCTTCTGCGGGGGGTGATGGCGTGGTCATCGGTTGCCGCCGGGGCGGAAGTGCCGGCGGGGCCGGGGTGCCGGGTTCGGCCCGGGACGGTTCCGGTTCCGGTGGTCGGTCCTGGCGCCGGGGAGGCCCGGTCCGGCCGGACCGGGCCTCCCCCCGCCGGCGGGGGGCGCGGTGAGGGCGCCGAGCGGCAGGGGCGGAACGGTCACGGCGGGGGTGGCGGGGGTGGTGGTACGGGCTCGCACAGGTCTCCCTCTCGTACAGCTTTGTTTGTAGTACTCCATGTGAAGTGGTTCGAATGTAGTACTACAGACAGAGTGGTGTCAACGCCTTGGACGCGGGAACCGCCCGGACACGGCGAAAGGGGCCCGACCGCGCAGGTCGGGCCCCGGGGAGGAGCTGTCGGGAGGGAGAGGCCTCAGGAGGGCCGTGCGGCGACGGCCTGCGCCTGGTCGGCGTCCTGCTCGTCGCGCGCGCCGGCGGCGTCCGGAGCGGTCCCGGAGGCAGGGGGGCCGTCGGCTCCCCCGTCCTCCGCCCCGCCCCCCGAGCGGGCGCGGGCACGGCGGCCCCGCACGACGAGGAGGGCCACCAGGGCGCAGGCGGCGGCCACGACGCCCAGTGCGGTCCACGGCGAGCTCAGGAAGAGCTCCAGCCAGGTGCCGACCACGCCGCCGATGATGACGCCCCACAGGCCCGCCCAGACGAGGCAGCCGACGAACATCGCCGCGAGGTAGCGCGGGAAGCGCATGCGCATGGCCCCTGCGGAGAGGTTGACGGCGGTCTGCACGCCCACGGTGCAGAAGCTCAGCGTCACCACGGGCGCGCCGTAGCGGTCGATGCGGCGCCGCGCCGCCTCCAGCCGCGGGCCGAGCGCGGCGCCCATGCGGCTCCGCGTCACGCCCGCCCCGAGCCCGCGGCCGATCCAGTACGTGGCCTGGGCGCGGCACAGGATCACGCCGAGCAGCGTGAAGTAGACGATCCAGAAGGGCTGGCCGTCGAGGAAACCGAATTCTGGCATGGGCGAGCTCCCTAACCTCGGCCAGTAACTATGCTATGCCTAACCTAACTTCGGCAAGGGGTCGCAGGTCACCCGTCGGGGCTCCGTCCCGCTCCGGCCGGGCGGGACCCTTCCGGGGCCGCCTCAGACGGAGGCCGCGGCCCGGGAGGTGGAGGAGATCGTCGCCGAGCCGAGCACGGTGTCCCCCTCGTAGACCACCACGGCCTGCCCCGTGGCCACGCCCGTGGCGGGCTCGGCCAGCCGGACGACCAGCTCAGCGCCCTCGGCCCCCTCGCGCTGCCACACCGTCGCCGGGTAGACCTCGCCGTGGGCGCGCAGCTGCACGCGGCACTCGATCGGCTCCGCCGGAGGCAGGCTGCCGCTCCAGACGGGCCGCACCCCGGTGATCCCGTCGACGCGCAGGGACGTGCGCGGCCCCACCGTGACGGTGTTGCCCACCGGCTCGATCGAGAGCACGTAGCGCGGGTCGGGCGCGCCGCCCAGCCCCAGGCCCTTGCGCTGGCCGATCGTGAACGTGTGGGAGCCGTTGTGCGTGCCCACGACGTTGCCGTCCTCGTCCTGGATCGGGCCCGGCCTCTCGCCGATGCGCCGGTTGAGGAACCCCGCCGTGTCGCCGTCGGCGATGAAGCAGATGTCGTGGCTGTCGGGCTTGTCCGCCACGGACAGCCCCCGCCGCTCCGCCTCGGCCCGCACCTCGTCCTTGGTGCAGTCCCCGAGGGGGAACATCGCGTGCTCCAGCTGGCCGGTGTCGAGCACGCCCAGCACGTACGACTGGTCCTTGGCCCGGTCGACGCTGCGCACCAGGCGGCCGTCGACCTTGCGGACGTGGTGGCCGGTCGCCACGGCGTCGAAGCCCAGCGCGACCGCCCGGTCCAGCACCGCCTCGAACTTGATCTTCTCGTTGCAGCGCAGGCACGGGTTGGGCGTGTTGCCCGCCTCGTACTCGGCGACGAAGTCCTGCACGACCTCCCGGTCGAACTCCTCCGACATGTCCCACACGTAGAAGGGGATGCCGATGACGTCCGCCGCGCGGCGGGCGTCGTGGGAGTCCTCCACGGTGCAGCAGCCGCGCGCACCCGTTCGGTAGGACTGTGGGTTCTTGGAGAGCGCCAGGTGAACGCCGGTGACGTCGTGGCCCGCCTCGGCCACCCGGGCCGCGGCGACCGCGGAATCGACCCCGCCGGACATGGCGGCCAGTACACGCAAAGTCATAGTGGCTCCAGCGTATGCGCCCGCCGGGGGTCGCGGCCACGGGTGCCGGGGGACACCGGCCGCGCCGGGCGGGCGGCCCGCGGCCCCCGGCGGGCCCGGGCGGTACGCGGCGGGGCGCCGCCGGGGACGCGCCCGCCGGTGAGGGCGAGGGTGGTCGCGCGGTTCTGCGAAAATCGTGACATGGCTCTGTTCCGTCGTCGCCGCTCCGCCGACTCCACCACGTCCGTCACCGCGTTCTGGGACGCGTGGCCCTCCGTACGCGACGCCCTCGCGGGCGCGGCCGACGCGGACCGGCCCGCCCCTTCCGAGGTCTCCGAGCGCGTCACCGCGCTGGTCCGCGCGATCCACCCCGACCTGGACTGGGAGGTGGGCCCCGCGCCCAAACGGCAGGGGGGCCTGGACGACCTCGACCTGTCGGCGGACACCGACCCCGACAAGCTCCTGGAGCAGCTGGCGGCCCTGGACGACCCGTCCAAGCTGACCGACGGCCCCGCCCACGCCCTCACCCTGCGCCCCGGCGCGTCCGAGGAGGCGCGCATCCTGTCCGAGCGCTGGGCCCGGTCGGCCCCCGAGGACGCCGAGTGGCTGTTCCGGCCGGTGCGCCCCGCCGACCACGAGCGGCTGTCCTCCGTGGTCCGCTGGGACGACCACGAACTGGACCTGTCGCACGTGTCGGTGTCCATGCGCGTGAACCAGGGGACCGGGCGGATCGAGGTGGGCGTCTACCACCCGGACAACATGTTCCTGTCCCAGGAGACGCGCGAGGGCGTCGCCGAGCACGTGGCCCTGCTGGCGCTCGGCGAGGACGACCTGGTGCGGTGGATCGGCCTGACGGCGCCGCTGGACGAGCCTCCCCTGGACCCGCTGCCCCCCACGTCGATGCCGTCCGTGGTCCGGCAGATGGCCGACCTGCTCGGCGGCTCCGGCGGCTGGGCGACCCTGCACGGGCGCATCCCCATCCAGGGCGCGGTGGAGATCATGCTCCGCCACCCGCTGACCCGCCGCGACTTCCCGGCGTTCTCCCTGTTCGTGCAGGTCGTCGTGCCGTACACCCACGCGGACGAGGACAAGCTGCCCACCGGCGCCTCGGCCTCCGCCCTGGCCGACCTGGAGGCCCGTGTCTCGGACGTGCTCGGGGACAACGGGGCGCTGTTCATGCAGCAGACCGTCGGCGGCCGGCGCGACTACCGCTACTACCTGGACCCGGACTCGGGGGTGCTCCCGGACTTCGAGGCCGTCCTGAAGGACTGGCCGGAGGGCGAGGTGAAGCTGCGCAGCCAGCTGGACCCGTCCTGGTCCCAGTTCAACGCCGCGCGCCGGCCGTTCCGCCGCCAGCTCGGGGAGTAGGCCCCACCGCGGGGAGGGGCCCGGCGCCCTCCCCGCGGCCGGGCGGCCCGGGAAGTGCGTCCCGCGGGGCCGGACCGCGCCCGCCGCGCCACTACCCTGGTTCGCCACGGCTCCCGAGGGTCTAGGGACGACTTTGACCGACTCCCCGTACGTACGCGCCAACGCCGGCCCCGACGCGCACCGCTGGCAGACCTTCGCCGACACGCCCGTGGTGCTGGCCCTGGCCCGCACGTTCACCTCCGCAGTGCGGGTCCTGGAGGGCCTCGCCGTGTTCCGCGGCGACACCCGGGTGCGGGTCGTGTTCGCGTTCGACGGCGGATCCGCGTTCAGCGCGGGCACCGAGCGCCTCCTGGCCGGCGCCGAGGTGGGCCTCGTCCCCTGGGAGTCGCGCCTGGACGTGCGGCCGCGCCTGGTGGTCACCGCCACCGAGAACGTCGACCTCGCCGAGTTCACGTGCCCCGTGGTCGTCCTCCCCCACGGCATCGGCTTCCAGAAGTACGTGCCCGACCACCGCACCGGCGGGGTACGCCTCTCCGGAGTGCCCCGCCACGAGTTCCACGACGCGCGGAACGTCCATCTCGTCCTGTCCCACCCCGCCCAGAGGGAGCAGCTCCGGGCGGCCCGCGTCCCCCTGGCCGAACACGCACGGGTCGTCGGCGACCCCGCACGCGACCGGCTCGAGGCGGGGCGCCGGATGCGCGAGCGCTACCGGGCCGGGCTCGGCGTGGGCGCCGACCAGCGCCTGGTCGTCGCCACCTCCACCTGGGGCCCCGAGGGCCTGATCGGCAGCCGCCCCCGGCTGCCCGGCCGGCTCCTGGGCGCCCTCCCCCACGACGACTACCGGGTCGCCGCCGTCCTGCACCCCAACATCTGGTTCTCGCACAGCCCCTGGCAGGTGCGGCACATGCTCGCCGACGCCCTGGACTCCGGGCTCCTCCTCATCCCCCCGCACGCCGGGTGGGGCGCCGCGCTGGTCGCGGCGGACTGCGTCATCGGCGACCACGGGAGCGTGACGCTGTACGGCGCCGCGCTCGACCACCCCCTCCTGCTCGCCGCCCCCGGCGCCGAGTCCGTCCCCGGCACGGCCGTCGCCGAGCTCGCCCGGACCGCCCCCCGGCTGGCCGACGAGGGCCTGCGTCCGCAGGTGGAGGCCGCCATCGACGGCCACCGCCCCGGCCGGCACAGCGGCGCCGCGGAACTGGCCTTCGCCCACCCGGGGGAGGGCGGCCGCCGCCTGGCGGAACTCCTCTACGGGCTGCTCGGCCTCCGGCCCCAGGCGGGGGACGGCACCGACCGGGCCCTGCCCGCGCCCGAACCCGACCCGGCGGGCCGCCCGCCGCGCTCCTTCGAGGTCCACGGGAGCGCCGAGGGGAACGGGGAGGTCTCCCTCGAACGCTTTCCGAGCGCCACCCGCCACGTGCCCGGCTCCCGGCCGGGAGCCGTCCGCCACCTCTCCGCCTACGAGACGGAGGAACGCCACGCCCTGGTCAACGCGGCGTCCGTGGTCTGCCGGGACCCGGCCTCCCGGAGCGACCCCGAACGGTGGTCGCGGACGGCGCTGGAACAGCAGCCCGGGGCGCTCATCGCGGCGGCGGACACCGAGGAGGGCACCCGGGTGGCCGTCCGGGACGGCCGCAGGCTCCTGGTGCGCGCGGACCCGCGCCTCGATCCGGTCCTGGCCGCGGGCGCGGTGTACACGCTGCTCGCGTCCTCCCTCCCGGCCACCGGCCACCACAAGGTCAGGGCCGGTCCGGTGCCGCGCGACTGCGTGATCGAGGCCGCCGGCCCCCCGTGAGCCCCGGCGCCGCCGGGCCCGCGGTCGGTCCGGGCGGTCCTCAGTCCCCGGGCCCGGCGGGTTCCCGCGCACGGTCGCGCTCCCCGGACGCACGCTCCTCCACGGCCTGGGCGCGGGGGCTGCCGACCTCCCGGAACAGCCGGAGCGCCTCCGCCCTGTGCCGGCGGGCGTCGCCCGCCGCGCCGAGCCCGTCCAGCACCTCGGCCAGGGCCTCGTGCGCCTCCGCCTCGTAGTAGCCGAGGTGCGCCGTGAGCGCGGAGAACCCCTCCACGGCCAGGTTCAGGGCCGCCACGGCCTCCCGGTCACGCCCCGCCGCGTGGTAGGCGCGCCCCAGCGCCGTCCTGGCGCGGGCCGCCATCCGGTCGTCCGGCCCCTCCGGCAGGGCGAGCAGCCGCCCCACCGCGTCCTCGAGGTCGGCCACCGCCTCCTCCGGGCGCCGGGCCGCGAGCCGCGCGGCGCCCCGGAACAGGATCGCCAGCGCCGTGCCGCGCACCGCGTGCGGGCTCCCGCTGGCCCGGTTGTGCCGGACCGACCGGTCGTAGGCCTCGATCGCGCCCGCCGGGTCGTCCTTCTCCAGGAAGCGGCCGTAGAACTCCCACACGGACCCGCGCAGCAGCTCGTCCTCCACGTCCTCGACCAGCTCGACGGCCCTGAGGATCCTCTCGCGGGCCAGGTCCTCCTTGTGGAGGTCCCGCAGCGGCCGGGAGACGAGGGCGCCGAGCCGGGCCTCGGCCGCGGCGTTCCCGACCATCCTGGCGGCGTCCGCGCCCGCCGTGCCGGTGGCCTCCCAGTCGTGCAGGTACCGTTCCTCCAGGTACAGCGCGGTCGCGAGTTCGGCGAAGCGCCACGTGTGCTCGTGCAGTCCGGCGTCCGCGCAGCCGAGCACCACGGCCACCAGGGTGGGGCGCTCGCGGGACAGCCAGCCGCGCGCCAGCTCCGCGTCTCCCCCGAAGGGGTCCTCCTCGCCCTCCAGCAGCCGGTCCAGGTCCACCACCCTCAGCCTCTCCCCGCGGACGAGCCGCTCCGCGAAACCCAGCGAGGCCAGGTACGCGTCGAGCATGAGGCGCAGCCTCTCCCGGCGCCCGCGCTCGGGCTCCTCCTCCGCGAGCTCCCCCGCGTGGACGCGGAGGAGGTCGTGCTCGAAGCCCAGGCCGTCGCCGTCCTCCTTGACCAGGCGCGCCGTGACGAGTTCGCGAAGCGCCCCGGCGTCCCCCACCCGGGCCGCGATCCGGCGGTCGAACCGGGAGCCCGGCCAGGAGCCCAGGGCGCGGTACAGGGCCGCCGCCCGTGGTGACAGCCCCTCGTAGGCGGTCCGGAAGAACACGTCGAGGTTCCCCTGGTCGTCACCGATCGCCCTCAGCATCCGGCGGGCCCCGTCGACGCGCGCGACCAGGGCGGCCGCGCTCCCCGGCCCTCCCGCGTCGAGCTGGCCGCTGACCAGGACCAGCGCCAGCGGCAGCCCTCCGCACACCTCCAGCAGCCGCTCCAGGGCCCCGGGGTCCTCCTCGGCCAGGGGGTGCGCCACCAGCCGCTCCACGAGGACGAGGGACGCCGCGCGGTCGAGGGGCCGCAGGTCGGTCGTCCTCGCGTGGTCGGCCCACTTCAGCTCACGGAGGTCGGCGCCGTCGTTGGAGACGAGGACCAGACTCCCGCGCCCGCTCGGGACCAGGGCGCGCACCTGCGCGGGCTCCCACGCCCCCTCGACCACGACGAGGAGCCGCCTGTCGTGGGTGTGCGTGCGGTACGCGCCCGGCCAGAGCCCGGGGTCCTCGGGCAGGGCCGACCTGTGCACCCCCAGGACCTGGAGGAACTGGGCGAGCGCCGCGGCGCCGTCCTCCTGCCTTCCCCGCGCGTACCTGAAGGTCAGCTGGCCGCCGGTGAAGTAGTCACCGGTGGTGTAGGAGATCATGCGCAGGAGTTCGGTCTTGCCGATCCCGCGGGGTCCCCCGTACACGACGACCTTGGGCGGCGCGTCGGGGTCCATGTGCCCGCGCGTCCAGCTCTGGCACTCCTCGTGGTTCACGAAGTACGGCGTCGGGGGCTCGACCTGCCGGGGCACCGGGGCCCGGTCCGGCGCGGAGTGGAAGTGCACCCCGCCGCCGATGCTGCCCGCCTGGACGGTCTGGCCGCGGTTGTCCCGTTGGGAGTTACGCGTCTCGTGAGGCCCGGGGGCGTCGGCGCTCATTCGTCTCCTGCGTGGGCGTGGTCACCGGTCGTGCGTCACCCTACCCAGCCGGACCCCGCCGCCACGCCCCGATGACCGCCTCCGGCCGCGCCGGGCGCCGCGCGGCCCGGACGCGGACAGGACACGGTCCGGCCGGAAGGCGGGCCCGGCCGCCTAGAGCCCCGAGGCGGGCTGCGCGGCGCCGCCCTCCCGGCCGAGGGGCTGTTCCGGGACGGGACCGCCGTCGCGCTCGACCAGCATCCGGTTGAGCCGCTCCACCTGCTGCCCCAGCTCCGTCAGACGGGCCATGACGGCCTCGTGCTGGACCTCCTCCATCTCCTGGTCCTCGACCCAGCGGCTCTCGTTCACCTCCTGCTCCATGGAGGTGACGATCACGCCGATCACCAGGTTCAGCATGATGAACGCCGTCAGCACGATGTACAGGACGAAGAAGATCCACGCCATCGGGTGCTCCTCCAGCACCGCGTCGGAGACGTCCGGCCAGTTCTCCGTCGTCATCAGCAGGAACATCGTGTAGAGCGACGTGCCGAGGTTCCCGAAGAACTCCGGCACCTCCTCGCCGAACAGCTGCTGGGCGATGATCCCCGAGGTGTAGATGACCACCAGGAGCAGGCCTATGACCGTCCCCATCCCCGGCACGGCCTTGAACAGGGCGGTGATGATGATCCGCATCTGCGGCACAGCGGTGATCACGCGGAGGATCCTGAGGACCCGCAGGATCCGGAGCACCGCGAACGGCCCGGTCGTCGGAACGAGGGAGACCGCGACGACGAAGAAGTCGAACCAGTTCCAGGGGTCGCGGAAGAAGTCGCCCCTCCAGGCGTAGACCTTGAGGGTCATCTCGACGACGAACACGCCGATGACGACGCGCTCGGCGATGAGGAGATACGGAAGTGCGGAACTCCCATAAGTGGCCCATCCCAAAATCACGGCATTGATCAGGATCACCACGAGCATCACATTGGAGAACCATCGGCTCTCGACCATCCGGGTGACCTGATCACGCCGCAACGTCACTTCCCCCTCCGCAATTCCACCCCGAATTCGGACACTGAAGACCTGAATATATCGAAGTGGACTCGACAGTTTCCCCGCGCACCCTCCCGCGGGGCGGCGCCACCGAAGACGGTACGCCCCGCGGCGGCACGGAGCCCGCAACGGAGCACCGGCGGGGATCGCGTGGAACATCCCACACACCGGACCGCGCCGCCGACCGCCCCGGAGGGCGCGCGACCGGGATCCCGTCCCCGGAGGGGGCTCCCGCTCCGGGCGGACGTCCCCGCCTGCCCGGCGGGGCGCCGGAGGGCCGGTGGTGATTCGGGGGGAGCGGCCGACCGCTGATATCTTCACAGCCGGCCACGGCAGGAGTCCGAGCCGTCGACGGCCCCGGCGCCCGCGACCCAGGAAGAGACATGGCGGAGCTGAAGTACTTCACCGGTTCGATGAACTCGGGCAAGAGCACGATGGCCCTCCAGGAGCACCACTCACGTGGCGGCGAAGGGGTGCTCTACACCAAGCAGGACCGGGCCGGAGCGGGCATCATCTCCTCCCGGCTCGGGCTGGAGTCCCCCGCGGTCGAGGTCGGGGACCACCTGGACCTGTACGACGACGTCGCCGACCGCAAGGCCCCGTACGTCATCTGCGACGAGGCCCAGTTCCTGTCCCACAAGCAGGTGGGCCAGCTGGCCGGCGTCGTGGACGGCATGGGGATCGACGTCTACTGCTACGGGATCCTCACCGACTTCCAGGGGCAGCTGTTCCCGGGCTCGAAGCGCCTGGTCGAGCTCGCCGACAAGATAGAGGTCCTGCCGGTCTCCGCCCGGTGCTGGTGCGGCGGCCGGGCCACCCACAACGCGCGCGTGGTGGACGGGGTCATGGTCTACGAGGGCGCCCAGGTGCACATCGGCGGCAACGAGTCCTACGCGACCCTGTGCCGCCACCACTTCATGGCCGGCGTCGCCTGACCGACGACATCCGAACAGCTACAGCACACAATCATTCTGGAATCCAGAACTGAAAACCATACCCGAGGAAGTTCGCAATCTTCCTTGCCTCGTTTTCAAACTCGTTCTCCGAGACTCCGTCAACCAAAGCATCCGACTGGGCATCGAAGCGAATCTGGTACACCGCACTGTTGGCCTGGACAACAGCGATATACACTGGCTGCCCCTGATCTCCAGTTCCATAAAACGAATAGGACGTCTCCCCGAATCCTGCATCCCCCTCGGTTTCCACGTCCGCCAAATCATTCGAGACACGGGAACGAACTTCTTCGAACCGCAGCGATGCCACCTCTTCGGATTCCTCTCCCTCGACGGAATCGATGACCGCCTCATAGGAAAAGCGAAAATCCCAAGGCGAAGAATTAGAAGTCGGCGTGATCGTCCAGTGGCAATCATCCCGGACGACCCTCTCGGCTCCCTCGATCTGCGGATCGCCGCCAGCTGCGGTGTCGACGAAGTTCTCTCCTTCGTCCTGACGCGTTGTCGTAATAGTGGACAGGTGGTTCAGGTTGTCCTCGCAAACATTCATCTGCCCCTCCCCCAGTGAGGAGCGAGGTTCACCGATCTGCTCTGCAGGACCTCCGCTGGGACCATCAGGTTCGGCTTGCACTTCGGATGACGCGAAGTTGAGGAAAAGGCTGGCAACCCCGACGAGGACACCGAAGACCCCGAAAGCCGCCAGGCTTCCGCACCCGAACACCGCGGCGGCGGCCCTCCACCCGTGCAATCCCTGCTTCGCGGGCGGTGCCTTCTCGTCAACCACGGTTATCCTGCGCCTCCAACTGGGCCCTCACATCCGGGTGCTCGAGCGGCCGGGTGAATCCCACGATGTCCGAACGATTGGGGTCATCGTACTCGCGCACCGCGATCGGTCCACAGTTCGTGCACCAGGCCTCGACCATCAGCCCGTCGCCGATGACCATCGCCATATGCCCCGGCCCCGGCGGCTCCCCCGCACGGGTCACGTCGAAGAAGACCAGGTCGCCGGGCTGCTCCTCCCCCATCGGGATCTCGGGCCCGAAGTTCCACTGGTCCTGGGAGACGCGGGGAATGGTGACGCCGATGCTCTCGTAGGCCTTCATGGTCAGTCCGGAGCAGTCGTAGCCGTCGGGACCGGTGCCGCCCCAGATGTAGGGCTTCCCCCGCTGGTCCAGGGCCCAGTCGACGACCGCCTGGGTCAGCTCGTCCGGGGCGCTTCCGATGAACTGTCCGTCCTGGTCCAGCTCGCACAGGACGGCCGTCCGGATGGAGCCGCTCGTGTCGAACTCCCCTCCCGCGTACTGCTCGGCCCACTCCAGCACGTCGTCCACGTACCACCAGGCGTGGTTGTAGCCGAAGATCGCCTGCCGGACGTCGTCCTCCAGGCCGTGTGCGATCAGGTAGTCGGCGGCGGCGGGGATGGCGTCCGCCGGGTCGTAGACGTTGACGATCCCGTCCCCGTTGCCGTCGACGCCGTACCCGTTCTCCGGGCGCTCCTCCACGGCCTGGACGGGTTCGCCCCCCCAGCTGTTTCCCGCCGCCGACCCGTCGAGGGAACCGAACTGCATCGGTCCGGCCGCCCCCCAGTCGTTGTGCCCCTCGGTGATCCCGGGCCCCTCCCAGCGCCCGTGGTGGGACTCCACCTGGCCGACCCCGGCGAGGATGTTCCAGGGGATGCCCTTCTCCTCCCCGACCTCCTGGTAGATCTCCAGGTAGTTCTCCGGGATGGAGTCCATGGCGTAGCCGCTCGCGTCGGGCTGCTCCGCGTCCGCGTTCGGCGTGCAGACGAGCCCGCTCGCCAGCAGGGAGCCGACCTGCTGGGTGGACGTCGTGATGACCGGGATCACGAACATCGCCAGCATGACCGTCAGGGCCACCGCGACCACCGCGGTCACGCCCACCCAGAGGCCGGCCGCGCCCCGGTCGGACGGGGCGGACGGAGAGGACTTGAAGAGGGGGGACACGTGGGCTACTCCTCCCCGAACTGGCCCGCGTCCGCGGGCTGGAAGTCGAAGACCTGCCAGGCGCCGCCCCCGCGGACGACGGTGATCGCGAACTCCCCGAGCTCCTCGTCGAACTCGGCGTCGGCGGTCTCGGTGATGGACTGGGCCGTCACGACGAAGGTGATGGAGTCGCTGCCGTAGGTGCGCACGGAGTCGACCTCCGCCCTGCCCTGCGCGACGGCCTCCGCCTCGGACATCTCCTCCCAGAACGCCCCCGCCCTGCTCGCGTCCACGAGCACCCGGGCGTACTCGTCGGTCGCCAGGGCCTCCATCGAGGCGTAGTAGGACTCGGGGGAGCCCGTGTAGTCGATGGTCCCGTAGGCCTCGGCGAACGTCCGCGCCGTCGCCCCCGCCGCCCTCAGCTCCTCCTCGGTGAAGGGGAACCAGTCGAGGACGTCCACGTCCTCCTCGGCCGTGGTGTCGATGGGGCTGGGCTCCACCGTCGACAGCCCGCCGGGGGCCGCCGGATCGGTCGCTCCGCTCGGGGACGCCCCCGGCTCCTCCGGAGCGGCGGCGGGGTCCTCCTCGTCGCCGCCCCCGAAACCGCCGAGGCTGAGGTACAGCCCGAACACGACCAGCACCGCTATCAGACCGATGAAGACAGCACGCTGAGCGCGTTCAGGGAGAGGGTTGGGCATGGTTCGGGGCCTTTGTCCGTCAGTCGTCGTTCAGCCAGAAGGGGACGTCGCGTTTGCGGTCCCGCGTGCCGGAACCCCGGCTCTCCCCCCAGAACGGGGTGATGGGCGCGTTGTCGCGGCGCTTGTCCGAACCGGTCAGCCAACCGCCGTCGCCGTCCCCCCGGCCGCGCCCCTCGTTGGAGGGTGCGGGGCGCGCCGGACGCTGCGGCGCCTGCCGCTCGCGCCTCTCCCTGGGAGCGCCCCAACGGGATCCGCGCGCGTCCAGGCCGCCACGGGCCGGGGTGTCCTCGCGTCCGGCGAAGATGCCCCGACCGGTGCTCGGCTCGGGCCGGTCGGAGCCGGCCGCCCGGCTGTTCCCGGAGACGGGGGAACCGCCGCCGAGAACGGAGCCTCCGCCACCGCCGCCGTCACGCCGGTCGGAGCCGCCCCGGCTGCCGTTCCCGGTGCCGAACACGCCCGCCCACCCGCTGTCGCCGGTGCCGGTGTAGCCGCCGCTCGGGCGGGGCGGGATCGATCCGGACCGCGCACCGTCGAGGCTCGGCGCCTGGTTCCCGTCGCGCGCCCCGCCGGAGGGGCGCGGTCCCACCCCACCGCTGTTGCTCCTGTTGACGTTCAGCGGCGGGGCGTCCCCGTCGCCCCGGACCCGCCCGTATCCGCCGCCGCGGGCTCGGACCCCGTCCGCACGCACCGGGACCCCGTCGGCCGGGACCTCGTCGCCGAGGCCCGTCTCCGCGGCGGTCGGGGGGACGCCCCCTCCGCCCGCGGGGACGCCGGCCGCTCCCGCGGCGATCTGCGGGGCCCGGCGCAGGCCCCACGCCTGCGTCTTCAGGTTGGCGATCGGCGGAAGGACCACGGCGCTCCTGCTGAGCGCCTGGCTCTGGGCGGCGTCGCTCACGATCCTCGAGGTGAACGTGTTCGCGTTGACCGAGGCGAAGAGGTAGACGAAGGGCTTGCGGTAGACGAACAGCGCCACGGTGAAGAGGGCGAGGAGGATCATCTGCAGTCCCCAGCCGAGGCTGGTGGACATGACCATCCCGTAGCACATGACCAGCAGGGAGATCAGGAGCACGACGAAGATCTGTTTGAGCAGGAACCCGATCATCAGCTCCACCCAGCGCAGCAGGACCATGCGCCCGTACCCGGGATGGATTCCGATGAGCAGGAACACCGGAGCGAACAGGAAGAGGATGAGGAAGGCGATCTTCAGGACGATGAGGGCCACGGAACCCGCGAGGATCAGCCCGCCGGCGAAGACCGACGCGAAGAGCGCGAGTGTCGCCACCCCCAGGCGGCTGCCCTGGTCCTGACCTGAGAAGAGCGGGTAGACACTGGGGAAAGAGGATTCGACACTCGAAGATATCTCTTCGTAGGACGCCTGCTTCTCTTCAACGAGAGGTGTCGCCTCGACTTCCCCGTCGGCGATCTGTTGCTGCTCGATCCTGTTGATTCCCTGAGCTGCGATCAGATCCGTAGCATGTTCCTGCGCGGCAATCTCAGCAATATCACCGTTACCGAACTGTCCCGCGACCCACGGCTGGCAGACCAGGCTCGACCAGAGCATGTCGGCGTTGCGCCGCACCTGGAAGTCCGACTCGGACTCCCAGTCGGCCCGTTCGGGCGCCTCTGCTCCCGGCGGACACGCCCCCGACCCTCCCCCGTAGGGCACCTGCCCCACGGTGCTGGTCACCAGCTGGCTGCCGGAGTTCACCAGTCCGCCGGCCATGCTCATGATCTGGGCCGGGTTGATCATGATCCACAGCCCGAGGGCCGTGGCCCCGATCATCCAGATCGTCGACTCGATGGTGAGGGTCATCCGCTTGCGGATGAGACCGAACCACCCGAGCCACAGTGCGCCCAGGATGACGACGGTGGGGATGAGGGGGCGCCAGATCCCCTCCCTGAGGGTGACGACCACGTTCTCGACGAGTTCGTTGAAGCTCGCGAGGAGACCGTCCGAGGTCGCCGCCTGGTAGACGGTGATCGTCGACTGATTGATGGTCTTCGACAGGTCCCACGCGGTGTTGGCGAGCGTGGCCTGGGCCCCGTTGCTGATCCCGTCGACGCACGATTCGGTGATCATGTGCCACTGCTGGCCGGCGGTGCCGTACTGCCCGTACATGCTGGCGTCGGGCGGCAGCCCGTCGGGGGCCCCCGCGATGGCGGACTGCGATTGCGGGGGTACCAGGAGCCCGTCGGATCCGCTGCCCGCGGACTCGGGCAGCGGCGCGGGCTCCCCGGGGCAGAGCGGGTTGGCCTGGGCGCTGGTGAGCGGTAGCAGCAGGAAGCCGGAGAGCATCAGGAACGTCATCAGGAGGCGTCGCCATCCCCGCCGTCGGACGTTCTGATGCGTCATCTGCTGGCTCCTGCGTCGTGTGTTCGTGCGGGGACGATGGCAGACACAGGGTCCTGCCGGTGGTCGCACACGCACGCGTGCACAGCTCCGCGCGCGGCCGTGCGCGACCGCAGGACCCCCGCATGTCTTTACCCCATCTTCTATGGTGCGCCATCACCGGGCCGGGGGATGGGTACAACGCGACTGGATTTCCGATTCCCACCCTCCCGACACCCAGACCAGCGTGTACAAAAGTCACCATTCCGCATGTTTCCGCAGGTAGAAGACATGAACGGCCTTCCGAAACTCCCAAAAACCGCAAGGCCACAATTTTCTCTCCACCAGGCGACTATGAGGGGCATCACACTCGGCTTCTAGGCCAGAAGTGGACACCCTGCCACCAATCGGACTGGCACCCGGTTCCACTCCGGTCTTCTGCGGGCCCCCGAGCTGTCATTGGCGCCCGGCCGAAACCACGCGCCCCACCGAACCGCCGAACCGGTCCACGGCTCCGCCGCCGGACGAACCCGCACCGACACGCACGGAGGACGCAGCATGACCGCTCCGCGACCAGGCCCGGCCGACCCGACCCGCGGCCCCGGAGGGCCCGCGGGACCGCCCCTCCCGGCGGGGAGCTCCACCGTGCTCCTCGTGTGCGCCGTCCTGTACCCGCCGGCCGCCACGGGGGTCCTCCTCGTGGTGGGCGCCTTCGCCCTCTTCACGGCCACCACCGGCGCGGCGGCGTCCGCCGCCTGGGCCGGGGCCGGGATCGCGGGGCTCGCCGCGGCCCACGCCGCCCTGTACGCGGTGCTGCGCGGCACGGGGCTCCCCCGCCCCGGCGCCACCGCCGTCCTGCTGACGGCGTCCGTGGCGCTGGCGCTGGCCCAGACCGCTCTCATGTACCCCTGGTTCGGCGTCGGCCCGGCCTGGGGGCCGCCGCTCGCCGCCGCGGCCCAGGGGGCGGCCGCCGCACTCGTCCTGGTCTCCGTCCGCGGTCGCGCGGTCGCGTGGGCGGCGGCCGCCCTGTGCGCGGTGGCCCTGCTGCGCCTGCCGGTCGCGTGGGCTCCGGAACCGGCCGTTCCCCGCGCGGAGGCGGCGCACCACGAGCCGGCGGCCGTCGGCCTTCCGCACGGGGACCCGCGGGAGACGGCGGAACAGCCCCGAATTCATCACCAGGAGTGAGGAGGAGTATCCCTGGGTGACGAAAAGAAAAGGGGGCGTGTATCGGAAGGAGCTCCGTTCCGAGGAGTTGCGGCGGGGAGCGCCCGGACGCCGAAACATGGCCAAGGTCAGTAATGGCCCTGACCAGGACGCTCTTGTGTTCGAGCGGCCCCTCTCCCCGGTCGGGGCCCGTTCGCCGAGGATTCCGTCGCACCGCACCGGTACCGTGGTCACTGTCCCGGAAGGCCCCTGACCCCCTCCCCGGAACGACACCCCTCGGCAGTGACCGCTTTCGGTCACCTGCCGTTCGCGCCCAGGGGTGGAGGGCCTTGCCGGATTACAGTGAGAAAGCTTCAGAAAACGGCGGCGAGCACCGCAAGGCGCGGCGGCAGGGCCTTTCTTGGATAGATTGGCCGCGCATCGTCCCCCACCGCCAGAAGGGATGCGCCCCTATGCCCACTCCCGGCCGTAGCACCGTCGGCCGTTACGAGCTGCGCGAACGACTCGGCGCTGGCGGAATGGGCACGGTGTGGCACGCCTGGGACCCCTCCCTCCAGCGCGACGTGGCCGTCAAGGAGGTCCTCCTCCCCGAGGGCATGGACCCGCAGGACCGCGCCGAGGCCCGTGCGCGCACACTGCGCGAGGCGCAGGCGACCGCCAGGATCACCAACACGTCGGTGGTCACCATCCACGACGTGCTCGAACACGACGACAGCCCCTGGATCGTCATGGAGCTGCTGAGCGGCGCGTCGATGCAGCACCACCTGGACCGCCACGGTCCGATGCCGGTGGAGCAGGTCGAGGAGGCGGCGAGGTCGCTGCTCGGCGGCCTGAGGGCGGCGCACGCCGCGGGGGTCACCCACCGCGACGTCAAGCCCGCCAACATCATGCTCACCGACGACGGCCGTACGGTCCTGACGGACTTCGGTATCGCGAACGTCGACGGCAGCGCCGCCCTCACCCAGACCGGCGTGTACATCGGCTCGCCCGAGTACATGGCGCCGGAGCGGTTCGAGGGTGAGCGAGCCCTGCCCGCGTCCGACCTGTGGAGTCTGGGCGTCACCCTGTACTCCCTGCTCGAGGGTCACACCCCGTTCAAGCGGGACAGCATCACGGGGATCATCAGCGCGGTGCTGACAGCGCCGATGCCGCCGCCGCTGTCCGTGCCGGGATACGGCGAGGACCCGGCGAGCGCTCCGCTGAGGGCGCTCATCGGGGCGCTGCTCGACCGTGACCCGGCCCTGCGTCCCGACCCGGCGGAGGCCCTGGCCCTCCTGGCCCGGGAGAGACGGGCGTACACGGGCGGCGCGGACCCCGCCCCGGACACGGGTCCGCAGAGCGCCCCGGGCGACGGTCCCGCGCCCGGCCCCGGCGGCGCCGGCGCGGGCGTGACCCGGTGGCAGGAGTCCGGCCCGAGCGGCGCCTACCCGGCGCAGCGGCAGCCGACCGGCGGCCACGCGGCCTTCCCGGACACCCTGAGGCCCGGGGCCCCGGGCGGCCCCACGGTGCCCGGCGTGATGGGGATCCCGTCGGTGTCCGGTGGCTCGGGGCCCCAGGAGCCCCAGGGGCCGCCCGCGCACACGGGGGTGTCGGGCGGCCACCCGGCACACCGGCCGAACCCCGCGGGTCCCGCCGCGCCCGGGGCTCACGACACCCCGCACCCCATGACGGCGCCCGGCCGCCCGTACCGGCAGCAGCCGGCCGGGCGGTACGGGGCGCAGGCCCCGCACGCGCCCGCGGCGCCGGGGACCGGGCACTTCACCCTGAACGGGAGGCCCGCCGCCCCCGGGCACGGCTCCGGTCGCGCCGGTTTCACCCCGGGGAGCGGTGCGCCGCCGGCGCCCGGGGGCCGGGGGACGTGGGCGCACGGCGCGCCCGCGGCGGGCAGGCCGGTGCAGGTGCTCGTCGCGGCGGTGATGCTGGCGCTCAACGCCGCCTACCTGCTGTTCCTCACCGTGCTGTTCGCGGCCGAGGCCGTCAACGGGGGCCCCACGGGCTGGGGCACGGTACTCCTCCTGGGCCTGTGGGGGTCCTACTCGGTCATCGGGGCGGCCGGGGCGGTCCTGCGCTCACGCCTCGTGTTCGGGGCGGTGGTGATCGTCCAGGGCATCGCGGCGATCGGGTTGTTCTTCGGCCTGTTCTCGGTGCTGATCTACAACCCGGAGCAACTGGCGTTCTACGTGCTGCTGCTGGTGTTCAACGTGGCGATCGGCGGCCTGCTGCTGCTCCCGCAGCGGGTGCGGTCCCACTTCGGGTTCGGCGGGGGCGTCGCCTGAGCGGGTCCGCGACCGCGCAACGCCTCATTCGGGGGCGGTGAGCAGCCTGTCGGCCGTGAGCATGCGCTCGACCCGCTCGTCGCGCACCCTGCGGGCCGACTCGGCGGTGGCGCACAGCTCGGACACGTCCGCCGAGGCGGTGCCGAGGAACCCGGCGGACACCCGGTGGTCGACGTAGTCGGCGGTGGAGTCCACCGCCTCCTGGCACTGCTCCCACTCCCGGTGGGCGGCCACCGCCTGCTCGACCAGGACCCCGTACGCGGTGATCTGGGCGACCCGGGCGCGGACCGCGTCCTCGACCGCGCCCAGGTGCTCCCGCTGGGGTCTGAGCGCGTCCCGGACCCTGGGCGACGACGCCCGCTGCCACCGGCGCGCGTGGGCGCGGCGCAGCTCCCGCTGCCGGGCGAGGAGGGAGGCGATCCGCCACTCCTGCTCGCGGAGGACCGCCAGCGCCCGGTCGGTGTCCAGCGCGTCCGCACCGAGGTCGGCCCGGGCGTCCGACACCAGGTCGATCGTGCGCTGCACCTCCGCGACCAGGGCGCGGTCGGCCTCGGTGAGGTCGTCGGACAGGACCACGAACTGCTGTCTGGGCCCCTCCACGGCCCGTCCGGCGCCCGACGTGAGGGCGTCGGCGGCGACCATGGCGACGAGGACGCCGAACAGCGCCCAGGGCATGCCCGGGAACGGGTCCTGCGGGACGACGTCCGTCAGCCACACCGGGGCGGCGGCGACGGCGCCGGCCCCGACGAGGGCCCCCGTGGCGCGCACCGCGGGGCGGGCGTCCCCGCGGCAGGCGAGGGCGGCGACGTAGGCGACCAGGCTGATGCTGACGATCACCATGCCCAGGTACCAGCCGGCGGTGAACAGGGCCAGTGCCGTGGTGAACCCGACCCCGAGCAGCTGGACGCCGCCCTCCCTCAGCCGGGCCCGGCGCCCTGTCGACCCGGTGTCGTACCGGCGCGGGAAGCGGTCGGGCGCGCGCGCCTGCCAGGTGACCTCCTCCCGCAGCTCCTCGGGCAGGGAGGGGTCGATGACGGGTCGCGGCCGGATGACGTCCTCACTCATGGGCGGTCCCTCGTGAGTGGTGGGTCTGTCGGGAGGCGGGGCGGGGGCGGGCACCCGGGGAGGAGCCCGACAAAATAGGAGATGCCCACCCCGGGGCCGCCCCGAACCTGCCGCCCGGGACGCCTTTGCCGCGCCCGGCGCCCGGCCCGCGGGGGGCCGCCGCCACCTGCGGGTCCCGTCCGCGACGCGGACCCGTCAGACCGGTTCGTCGTGTCCGGCCGCCACCAGGTCGTCCTCCTCCCCCGGGCGCTGCCGGGTGGGGTTGGTGTCGAGCCAGCGCAGCAGCCGGTCGGAGACGAGGTCGACGCCGATCCGCCCGGCCCGGCCGTCCAGGTCCCGGAACAGGCACTCGCCGTTGCCCAGGTTGCGCAGCACCGCGAGGTGGTCCTCGGTGGGATCGACCCCGAGCAGGGCCATGACGCTCTCCACCTCGAAGCGCTCGCTGGAGCGGAACGCGAACACCGAGGAGAGGCAGTTGGTCACCTGCTCGTTCAGGAGGTCCCCGGCGTTCTGGGAGACGAGGATGAGCGCCGTGTTGCGGGAGCGACCCATCCGGGAGACCTCGGGGACGAGCTTGGCGCCCTCGGGGGTGGAGGTGACCGCCCACGCCTCGTCCAGGAAGATCGCCTTGGGCAGGTGGCGGTCCAGGCCGTTCATCAGGCGGCGGGCGAACTGGGACACCAGGTAGAGCAGGGCGACGGAGAGCCTCTGCTCGTAGGAGTAGTCGTCGCGGCCCACACCGGAGTCGGGCAGGGTGAGCCCGCCCAGGGTGAAGACGGTGGTCCAGCCCTCGGTGTCGATCTGCGTCTCGCCCTGCGGGTCGAAGCACAGCGAGGCGAGCCGCATCTCGGACATGGACTGCAGGACCGCGCCCAGGTTGCGGGAGGCGGCTCCGGGCGAGGAGACGAGGTGGTCGACGACCTTGGCGAGGGAGGGGCGGGGCTGGTTGGCGACGGCGGCCACCGCCTGGATCATGGCGGACTCGCGCTCCTCGCTCATGCGGGGCAGCAGGAGCCGCAGGGTCTCGGTGGCCATGGTCTTCTTGGCGGCGAGGTCGTCGCCGAAGGCGAACGGGTCGAGCAGCCCGGGCTGGGCCGATCCCAGCGACATGATCCTGGCCTTGCGGCCCCGGCGCCGGAGGAGCTCCACGAGCGACTCGGCGTCGCCCTTGGGGTCGATGGCGGCGACGGTGACGCCGCGCAGGGCCAGCTGGTAGATGAGCAGGAGCGCCAGGGTGGTCTTGCCGCCGCCGGGCTCGCCGGTGATGGCGATGGCGGTGGGGCGGTTGCGTGCGGCGGCGACCATCGGGTCGAAGTGCACGATGGAGCGGGCCCGGCCGATGCTCTCGCCGATGTAGGGGCCGACCCAGCCGCCCCCGCTGCGGTCGACGCGGTCCCCGACCTCGACGGTGGCGGTGGGCATGCCGCCCGCGATGGTGCGCAGGGGCTGGCGCTGGGCGTACGCCTGGAGCCGGATGCGGTCACCGGGCAGGGACTCGTTGAACAGCGAGAACTGGTCGCCGGTGGAGTTGATGACGTCGATGCCGATGTCGCGGTAGTGCTCGACGACGGCCTCGACCTGCTGGACGAGGAGGCGTTCGGTGGGCGCGGACACCATGAGCCGGTGCCAGCCGTAGACGAAGGGCAGCCGCTCCTTGGTGATGCCGTGCTCCAGCATGCGGGCGGCGTCGATCTGCTCGGCGAGCGCGATGGGCGCCTCCACCCCTGCCTCGCGGATGTGCGCGTCCATGTCGCGGGCGTGCGCGAGCTTGCGGCCGACGTCCTTGGAGGCCTTGGCCGGCGGGATGAGCTTCATCCGCAGGGACACCTCGACCGGGAAGGGGAGCGCGTCGGCGTGGTGCAGCCACGGTTCGCCGTCCGGGAAGGGCATCAGGTCGGGGAAGCGGGCGAACGACAGGAACGCGACGTAGGTGGAGCCGGAGGGCTGTTCGAGGCGGAGCATGGAGCGGCCGTTGTGGACGACCCCGTCCACCAGCGCCTCGATCTCGCCGCGCCCCCAGGTGCGGCGGCCGGCGGCGGAGGGCCTGACCTCCTCGGCGGAGCCGCTGACCGAGTGTCTGACGAGCCACGCGATCTCGTCGGAGGTGGCGTGGCGCGCGTGGAGGGAGCTGGCCGCCAGTGCGCGGCCGAGCCGCTCGGACTGGTCCGTCCAGCGGGCGATCTCCTTGTCGTCCACGGCGTCGTCGTTGATGCCGAGGACCTCCTCGGTGCGCTGGTAGGCGCCGAACACCTGGGAGAACAGGCCGAGGCCGGTGCCGGAGCCGCGCAGGCCGAGGCGGACGCCGAGGTAGACCTCCTTGGTCCAGAAGTCCTTGGCCCACACGTGCCGGTACATCTCGTCGAGGTAGTCGTACCAGCCGGGGCCGGAGTCGGAGGTCCCGTCCAGGCTGGTGGCCCACTGGGCGGCCGGGTAGGTGCGGTGGGCGACGCGCAGGTGGACCTCGGCGTCGTTCATGCGGATGGCGGCGAGGGCGATGGTGATGTTGGTGGCCAGGGCCTGGCGTTCCTCGGGGGTGGTGAACTCGTACGACACCGTCGGGAGCCGGAAGTAGGCCCAGGCCTCGCTGTCGCTGAAGAGCACGCGGTCGTCGAAGTAGCGGACCGTGAGGCGGGTCGCGCCGCGGGTCCCCCTGGTACCGGTCATCTCTGAGCCCTTCTGGTCGCGTCGCGTGTCGGGGTGCGCCCGGACGGCGGACGCACCCGGGCCTGCCGCCTGTGCCACCCTCCATAGTGGAGCATCGTGCCGGGGCCGTAGAAGCGGACGGGGTTACGGCGCGCCAGAATCCCCGCGAAAACGTGACTCGCGCCCGTACGGGAGGGCCCGTCCCCCCGCGGCGGGGGGACGGGCCCGGGCAACCGCGGTCACGCGGCGGCGGTCGCCGTTCAGCAGGCGGAGTCGAGGGTGCCCTGGATGGAGGACTTCTCCGCGGAGGTCACGGTGAGGTCGTACACGTACTTCACGTTGATCCAGGACTTGACGTAGTCGCAGTGGACGGAGGTGTTGGTCGGCATCCACTGGGACGGGTCCTTGTCGCCCTTGGAGCCGTTGCTGGACGGGGTGGCGAGCCACAGCTGCGAGCTGGTGACGTCGTTGGCGAAGTCGGCGCGCCGGGACGTGGACCAGTCGGCCGCGCCGGTCTTCCACGCCTCGCTCAGCGGCACCTGGTGGTCGACGCTGATGTCGGACGGCTCGTCGTACACCCAGGAGTCGTCGAAGGCGCTGTACCAGCTGCCGGAGGTCGGCTGGCAGTCGTCGTCGGTGACCACGTCGTGCCCGTCGCGGAGCAGGACGACCTGGCGGGCGGTACAGGGGCTGTCGACGACGTTCCAGTGCGGGAAGAGGCTGCGGTCGTAGCCGGTCTGGGGGCCCTTGGCCGCGACGGTCAGGGAGCCGAGCTGGGTACGGGCCTCGGAGGTGCTGGGGATGTTGGGCGGCAGGACGTGGTCCGCGGCGGCGGGCGAGGACCATCCGATGACGGCGGCGAGGGCCGCCGCGGCGGCGGCCGCGAGTACGCGCGGGACCGCGCGGGGGAAGGGGGTCACGTTATTTCTCCTCTTGAGCGGGTCGAGGAAACAAGGACCCCACTACTGTGGGGTAACGGCGCTTTCCGCGCCAGTCCCGGACAGGGAATTCGCACCTGTTCGGAAGTGACGTCCCCGCGTCCGCCCCCTTAATTTTGAACCATGCTCTGTACCATATACTTGTGAACCAGATCACAAGGAAATCGCCCTGGGTGACGGCGTGTTTCGTTGTCTGTGACGGCGACACGGCCACCTGCGCGGATGTCCGGGCATGCCGACCGGGGACACCGAGGGTGACGGAGGGCAGGTGGGCCCGGAGGATCCGAACGCCGGGGGCGGGCGGGGGACCGTGCCGGGGAGAGCGCGATTATGCGTTTCAGCCCATAAGTAAAACGGTCCTACCCGGAAATGTAAACGACAAACACGGGAGCCTTCGGCCATTCAGGAAATCCGGGTCGATATTTGTTAAGTTCGCATGTCGTAGGGAACGCCGTCTACCTCAGAGAGGACGAACCCCACGGGGACAGGCCATGACTCTCCTGATAGACATACCGACCGCGGACGAGTACCCGACCCGCAAGGCCCACGAACCCGCACTCCTGTACCGCAGGTCCCCCACCGTGTGGGGGTCTGCCGACGGCGGGCCCTTCTCCGCGGAGGAGATCGCGGACTACGACCAACGCGGCTACACCCAGATCGACTCCCTCGTCAGCGGCGAGGAGGTCCAGGCCTACCGCGCCGAGCTGGAGCGGCTGTCGGCCGATCCCGGCCTCCGGGGGGACGACCGCGTGGTCGTCGACCCCGAGTCGGGCGGCGTCCGGTCGGTCTACGCGGTGCACGAGTTCAGCGACGTCTTCGCCGAGCTCGTCAACGACCCGCGCCTGGTCGAGCGGGCACGCCAGATCCTGGGCTCGGACGTGTACGTGCACCAGAGCCGCGTCAACCACAAGCCCGGCTTCGGCGGCGGCTCGTTCTTCTGGCACTCCAACTTCGAGACGTGGCACGCCGAGGACGGCATGCCACGGATGCGGGCGGTGAGCTTCTCCGTCGCCCTGACCGAGAACCACCCCCACAACGGCGCCCTGATGGCCATCCCCGGCTCGCACCGCACGTTCGTCTCGTGCGTGGACCCGGCCCCGAGCCCGCACCACCGGACCCCGCCCAAGACGCGGGGCGTCGGCGTGCCCGACGAGAGCTCGCTCTCGCTGCTCGCCCACCAGCACGGCATCGAGGTGCTGACCGGTCCCGCGGGCGGGGCGACCGTCTTCGACGCCAACTGCATGCACGGCTCCGGCGACAACATCACGCCGCACCCGCGGTCGGACGTGTTCGTGGTGTTCAACAGCGTCGAGAACGCCTGCACCGCGCCGTTCGGCTCCTCGGGGCCGCGCCCGGAGCACATCGCCTCCCGGGACTTCACCCCCGTGGGCCGCTGAGCCACCGCCGCGCGGACGGGCCCCGCTCCTGCCCGCGCGGCGGTTCGCCCTGTCCCCGTGCCGTAGCGGCGCCCGGAGCCCGTCGAGGGCTCCGGGCGCCGTTCGTCTTCCGGCCCCGGCGGCGCTCCCTGTAGGGGAGCGCCCGGGGCCGGGCCCGGCCGCTACCGGACGAGCGCGTTGACGAGGACGCCTCCGAGCGCACCGTGGGCGCGCTTGGTGGCCGGGCGCAGGGCCCCGACGTCGATCCTGGTGTAGGACGAGCCGAGGTGGTCGTCCCACGGGATGCGGACGATGGCCCGGCAGCGCCCGCGCGCGACCCGCTCGGCGGCGTCGACGTCCTTGAGGCTGCGCTTGCTGACCCCGTTGACGACGAGCACCGAGTTGGCCCGCAGCGCGTTGTAGCCGTTGCCGTCCAGCCAGTCGAACGTCATCGAGACCGCCCGTTCGGCGTCGGCGTTGGCCGGGGCGACCAGTACCAGGCCGTCCGCGACCGGCAGCGCCCGCGCGACGCCGGTGGCCGCGGGGTCCAGCAGGGTGATGCCGTAGAACGAGCCGAGCAGGGACGCGAGCTGGCCGTAGTCGCGGTCGTCCAGGGTCTGGACGTAGGGGTCGTCCAGGGTCTGGACGACCTCCAGGCCGGTGCCCGACCGGCTGGTGTAGCCGCTCATCCGGGCGTAGTCGCCGATCGCGTCCGCGTTGGCGAGCAGGGCGGTCAGGGTCTCCGGGGTCTGGGCCCCGACCCTGCGGGAGAGGCCGTTGGGTCCGGGGTTGACGTCGACCGCGACGACCAGGTCGTCGCGGTGCGCGGCCAGGGTGTGGCCGATCATCAGGGTGGTGACCGTCTGCCCCGCCCCACCGGTGCACCCCAGGACCACGAGGCCGCGCGGGCCCTCCAGCGGGGTGCGCAGCCGCTCGATGTCGCTGGGGGGCAGGTCCGAGCGGACGGGCGCCGCCCCGCCGGTGACGACCTTGGCGAGGCGTCGCCAGCCCCGGGTGCCGCCGGACTCGCTGCCGCCCGGCTCGCCGCGGAGGGGCTCCTCCGGCTCCCTGACGGGCTCGGAGGGCCGGGGCCGCTGCGACGGGACGCCGTTGGGCGTGTCGCCCAGGCTCTCCTGCTCGCCCGTGCCGTGGTCGAGTTCCAGCTGGGGCCGGGGGTCCCGGACGGACGGCTCGGGCTCGTCGCCCGGGACGGGCTGCCCGAAGAGCTGGCCGAGCTTGCGGGCGTTCTGGGCGACCCGGTGGAAGACGCCGTCACCGGGGTCGGCGCCGTCCGCGGACTCCGGGTCCGGGCGGGGGTCCTGCCCCGTGTCGGACGCCCCGGCCCCGTCGCCGGCCTCCCGGGCCGCGTCGGCGGGCGCGGCGGTGCCGGTGCCGCCGGGTTCCCCCGTCTCCCGCGACCACAGGTCCTCGGATCCGGGGCCCTCCGCCGCGAGGGCGTCGGCCATGCTGGGGTTGCCCCTGGGGTCGCGGGCGGCGCTCTCGTGCCCGTCCGCGTCGGCGGGGGCGTCCCGCTGATCCGGTGCGGAGGTGTCCTCCCGGGCGGGCGGCACGTCCTCCGCCGCGCCGGTGGCGCGCATGGTCCACCTGGTCCGCGGGGCCGCCTCGGCGGCGGCCTCCGCCCCGGAACCGGCCGCCTCGGAGCGGGCGATCTCGGAGCGGGTCCCCGCCGGGCGTACGCCGTCGGCGCGGCCGTCCTCCCCGCGCCCGGCGTCGCGGACCGCGGCCGCGCGGCGGCGGGCCAGGGCCGCGGCCTCGGCCTCCTCCAGGTCGGAGACCGTGCGCCGGCGCGCCGTTCCCGTGCCGGGGTCCGCGCGCACGTTGCGGTCGGCCCGCTCCGGTTCGTCGCGGACCTCGGCGAAGCTGACGAGCTCGCCGGTCCCGTGGTCGAGCTGGGTGGGCGGTTTGGCCCCCTCCTCCGGGGCGTCCGGCTCCGGGACCGCCTCCGTCGGCCCGGCCGTCTCCGCCTCCTCCGGTTCCGGCGCGCGACGCACCGGCTCCGCGGCCTCCGTCCTGGCCGCCTCCGCGCCGGGGTCGTCGGCGGGTCCGGACACGGCGGCGCCGTCCTCGCGCAGCTCGCCGGCCGGGATGACCGGGTTGCCGCGGTCGCCGACCTTGGGCTGGTCCGGGTGGCGCTTCTTCCCGTCCTCGAACCACTCGCCGGGGTCGCGGGGGGCGTCCCGTTCGGTGGTGGGGACGGCGTCGGCGAACTTGGGACGGGGCGGCGCCGGGGTGTCCGCCGTGATGAGGTGCCGGTCGAGCACCGACATGTGCGCGTCCCACTCCGGTCCCCGGCCCTCCGGCTCCTCCTCCGGCCTCCGGGGCATGGCGTCCTGCTCGCCGGTGCCGTGGTCCAGTTCCGGGGCGGGGACCGCGGCCGCGGTGCGGGCCGCCCCGGCACCGTCCGCGGCGTCGGCCGCGGGCCCCGTTCCGTGAGGCTCCGGGGGGCGCGGGCTCCGGGTCTGCGCCTGCTCCCGTGCGACCGGGGCCTGCTGGGTCTGCGGGGCCTCGGTGACCGTGGCGGAGGCGGCCGGAGCCCCGGGTTCCGCGGTGTCGTGGGCGGCGTCGCCGGTGGCCCGCGCGTCCTGGCCGGAAGCCGGACCGGTCCCGTGTCCCGGTGCCTGCCCGGCGTCCACGCGGTCCGCCTCCGCCGGTGAGGCGGCGGCCGGGGGCAGCCACGGCACGGCGGTCTCCGCGGCGGGCCGACCGGTGGCGGCCGCGAAGCGGACCGCGTAGTCGGACAGGTCCGCGTGGTCGGCGGGGCCCTCCTCGGCCCGCTCCTCGTCCAGGTCCCACGGGGCGGCGTGCGGGCGTCCCCGGCGGCGCGGAACCCGGGGCCCCTCGGGGGCCCGGTCCCCTTCGCCGGGGGCGGGTGCGGTCCCCGCTTCGGGGAGGCCGATTCCCTGGGCCCGGACGGGGCGCTGCTCCTTGGGGCCCCGTTCGCGCACCTGCTCTGTGCGGCGCTCCTCCAGGTCCTTCGCGACCCGGATGCCCTGGGTGCGGCCGCGCAGGCGCCGCGCGGCGGGGGTGTCGTCCTGCGGTTCGGGGTCGGGGGCGGACATCACCTCCTCGGCACGGCGGCGCTCCCGTCCCGGTCCCCGGTTCCCGGCGACGGCGTCGGCGACCTCGTCCCGGCTGAGGGCGCCGGTGTCACCGAGGGAGTAGGCGTTCTTGGAGGTGAGGCCGACGGGGGTCTCGCCGGAGGAGGCGCGCAGGTTGGCGAACCACGCGTCGCTGTCGCGCTGTTCGTCGTTCTCGGTCCGGTGGACCGGCTCCTCGTCGAACGCGTCCCGTTCGCCGTCGTCGCCGCTCCCGGCCTCCTCCGGGGCGGCGGGGCGCTCCGGTCGCAGGCCCCACCCGAAGTAGTTGAGCACGCGGCGGCCGACCCCCCGGCGCGGCCCGTCGGGGCCGTCCGGCGTGCCGGGGTCCCCGTGGGACCCCGCGGAGGCCTCGGACGCGTGGAACTCCTCGCCCCGGTCGTCCTCCGGAGCCCGGTCACCGGGTCGCGCGAGGGACGCGACGGCGACCGGTACGCGCTCCTCGCGCGCGGGGGCCCCGGCGTCCCCGGACTCGCCGGTCCGTTCCGGCGCGGTCCGCTCCCCCGGGAAGGCGCCCCGGGAGGGCGCGGCGGGCGCGCTCACGGCGGAGGCCGGGAGCAGGGGCGCGGCGGAGACGCGGACCGGCTCGCGGTCCCCGCCCCCGGAGCCCCTTCCCGCCGCGGCGGACGCCGGCGCCTCCTCGACCGCCGGCGCGGACGCGGAGACGCGTTCGGCCAGGCCGGGCAGCGGGGGCGCGGCCGCGGGCACGGGGCGCACGTCCGTGGTCTCCTCGGCCGGGACCGCGGCGGGGGCGGCCTCCACCGCCCGGCGCCCGGCGCGGCGGCGCCTGGGCACGGCCAGGGGGCCCGCCTCGGGGTCGCGGTGCCACACGCGCACCGCCACGCGGACCTCGGAGGGCTCGTACTCGGGGGCCAAACGGGTGTACACCCTGGCCTCGGCGAGGAAGCGCGCCTGGGAGATGAGCAGCTCGGTGAGCCGCTTGCCCTCGATGACCGGCCGCGTCGCCAGCACCGTGATCACCCCGGGGGGCACGACCCAGAGCACCAGGTGCCAGCCGTTGCCGAACGCGAAGGGCGCGTTGAGGATGCTGAGCAGGACCACCCAGAGCGCGAACACGCCCAGGGCGACCCCGAACGTGCCCACCGGGAGCGGCATGGGCAGCCGGAAATCGTAGAGCTTGTACAGCCGCTTCTCGATACGCCAGATGTTGGTGTACGTGGGCAGATCCACGTTCCCGGCCTCCCTCGCCTATTCCGTCGATACGCCCATCGCTCGGGCGAGCGCCACTGCGATGACCTCGATGATGCCGGGGACGTAGAACACGATCCCGATGAAGATCGCCAGGATGATGAACTGCGCGAACCGCGTGATCTCCCTCGTGAACAGGAAGAACACCGCCACGATGGACACGATGACGAGGAAGAGGGGCCCGAAGAAGCCGCGCAGGAAGTCGGCGAGGCCCCCGGTGTCGGGGGCGTTCTCCGTCGGGGTGGTCTCGACCGCGAGGGTCAGCAGGTCGGTGGCGCCGACGGCATGGAACACGTCAGGTGTGGATGACAGCAGGGGGAGCATGTCAGGCGCCGTCCTCCGCTGTCGTGACCGGTGTGCTCATGGTTCTTCTCGTCTCCTTGCCTACTGGCCCCGTCACCCGCCGAACGAGCGAGGGGCTCCCTGGATGTCGCGGACGTGCCACTCGGAACCGGAGTCGACGACCGTGACCAGGTAGTTCTGCGTCACCCGCCCGGCTTCGGCCCCGTCGGGGGCCGGAACGCTCCACGTGACCGTCGCCGCTACCTGTCGTACGTCATCATCCCCGTTCGGGGACTGTGATGGCACCGCCATATCGGACAGTTCGACGAATTCCAGGCTGTTCTCCGGAAGTGGGGCGATGGTGACGCCCGGTTCGACGTAGCGCTCCAGGTGCGCGGGCTCCCCCGCGTAGGCCTCGAAGAAGCCCGGCAGCACCTCCGTGAGCTGTTCTGCGGCCTGCGGGTCGGTCTCGAAGGAGGCGTCCTCCGGCAGGCTCGCCCGGCTGGGCGGGGCGAGGAAGGCCGGGGCGCCGGCCACCACCAGGGAGTCCCCGTCGGCGTAGACGGGCACGTCCAGGCGCATGGGTTCGCCGTTGACGTCGGCCCGCACGATGATGGAGGCGTTGTGGTCGTCGTGGACGTCCACGGCGACGACGGTGAGGTTGTCCCCGGTGAGGCTGTCGGCGGGGACCTCGAGTCCGGCCGCCTCGCCCTCGGGGACGAACGCCGCCAGGGCCGACAGGCGCGCCTCGGTGTCGGCGGTGTCGAGGTAGGCGTCGGCGAACCGGAGCCCGAAGGCCGCGGCCGCCGTCTCCGGGTAGGCGGGCTCCTCCGCCTGCTCGGGTTCCTCGGACGCCGCGGGCAGGGCGAACCCCCCGCGCAGGGGGAACCAGATGCCGTTGAAGACGACGACGATGATGAACGCCCACAGGACGGCGCGTCCCACGCCGACCCACCAGCGCCCGCCCGACCCGGCACGGGGCCGTCGGGTTCGGGGGGCGTCGAACTCCATCTCGTCGCCCTCCCGGTCACGTACGGCGGTGCCGCGTCGTGACGCCTTCGCCATCCCCGCCTCCTGCACACAGTTCCGCGCCGCCCGCTTCGGACGGCGTATCCGCCACGCCCTTGTCTACCCCATCCCTATAGTGAGGCATTGTGGGGGTTGGGAGCGGCCTCCGTGACTCCGCGTTTCCCCGCCAACAGCGCATTGCGCGCAACGGTAGAACTTCCCAAAAGGTGCATACCACAGCAATGGTTCATGGAACTCAAGGTGGGGCTGTGCACGTCGGCGCAGTTTTGGTTGGGCCGGAAAGCGATTAGTCACTCGGCAGGGAGCAAGTTCTGTCCTCCGGGGGCAGGAAACCGTTGACGGGATGTAACCGGGATCTCCTTCGGGAGGGTCCGAACCCCCTCCGAGGACCCCGGGGACGCCACCGCGGCCCCACCCCTCCCACCGCCCCCGCGGCGGGCGCCCCGGGGCCAACCCGGCACGGTGCGGTGCGGCGCCTAGGATGGCGCGATGCTCCCCCGCCGCCCCCTCGCACGGGCCCTGCTGGCCCTCTACACCGCGCTGTCCGCCGTCCACCTCGTCGTCCAGTGGTACGGCGCCGACGACTGGTCCCGCCCGACACAGGCGCTGCTGATGCCCGTCCTCGCCGCCGTCCTCCTCGCAGAGGCACCCCGGCCGGGCGCACGCCTCGCGGTCCTGGCCGCGACCGCCCTCGGCCTCTCCTGGCTCGGCGACACCGCGCCCGCACTGGCCTCGGGCGACACCGCGTTCCTGCTGATGGTGGGGTTCTTCCTCGTCGCGCAGGTCGTGTACGCCGTCGCCTTCGCGCCCCTGCGGTCGGACAGCGTCCTCCACCGCCGCCGGGCGCTCCTCGTCCCCTACGCCGGAGCCGTGGGGGCGCTGACCCTGGCCTGCGCCCCCGGCGCGGGAGACCTGCTGGTCCCGGTGCTCCTGTACGGACTCTGCCTGGGGGCGGCGGCGGTCCTCGCCACCGGGGTGCACCCGCTCGCGGGGGCCGGCGGGGCGCTGTTCCTCGTCTCCGACGGCCTGATCGCCCTCGGGGCGTTCGTCCCCGGGTTCGGCCTCCCCGGGGACGGCTTCTGGGTGATGCTCACCTACACCGCGGCGCAGGCGCTGCTCGTGCTCGGCGTCCTGGCCCGGCTGCGGACACCGGACCGGACCGCCCCCGTGCCGGGCGCGGCGCCGGCCGACAGCGCGTGAGGGGCCGCGCGCCGCCGCGGTCACGGCGGTGCGCGGCCCCTCACGGGTGCCGCGGGGTCCCTGGTCCGGTCAGACGTTGAAGCGGAACTCGACCACGTCGCCGTCGGCCATCACGTACTCCTTGCCCTCCATGCGGACCTTGCCCGCGGCGCGGGCGGTCTGCATGTCGCCCGCGGCCACGAGGTCGTCGTAGGAGACCACCTCGGCCTTGATGAAGCCGCGCTGGAAGTCGGTGTGGATGACGCCCGCGGCCTCGGGGGCGGTCGCGCCCTTGCTGATCGTCCAGGCGCGGGCCTCCTTGGGCCCGGCGGTCAGGTAGGTCTGGAGCCCGAGGGTGTCGAAGCCGACCCGGGCGAGCTGAGCCAGGCCCGACTCGGACTGCCCCAGGGACTCCAGGAGCTCCTGTGCCTCGTCGTCGTCCAGCTCGGCCAGCTCCGCCTCGATCTTGGCGTCGAGGAAGATCGCCTCGGCGGGGGCGACGAGGGCCTGGAGCTTGCCGCGCAGCGCCTCGTCGGCGAGCTCGTCCGTGTCGAGGTTGAACACGTAGATGAACGGCTTGACCGTGAGCAGGCTCAGCTCGCGCAGCCGGTCCAGGTCGATGCCCTCGGCGGCGGACAGCGACGTGCCGCCGTCCAGGACCTCCTGGGCCTGCCGGGCGGCCTGGAGCAGCTCCTGGGCGCCCTTGTCCTTGGCGTTGCGCTTGGCGTCCTTCTCCAGGCGCGGGAGCGCCTTCTCCAGGGTCTGGAGATCGGCGAGGATCAGCTCGGTGTTGATGGTCTCGATGTCGCGGGAGGGCTCGACGTCGCCGTCGACGTGCGTGACGTCGGGGTCGTCGAAGGCCCGGATCACCTGGCAGATGGCGTCGCTCTCGCGGATGTTGGCGAGGAACTTGTTGCCCAGGCCCTCACCGGTGGAGGCGCCGCGCACGATGCCCGCGATGTCGACGAAGTCCACCGTCGCCGGGAGGACCTTGGCCGAACCGAAGATCTCGGCCAGCTTCCCGAGCCGGCCGTCGGGCACGCCCACGACCCCGACGTTGGGCTCGATGGTCGCGAACGGGTAGTTCGCCGCCAGAGCGTCGTTCTTGGTCAGGGCGTTGAAGAGGGTGGACTTGCCGACGTTGGGCAGGCCGACGATCCCGATAGACAGACTCACAAGGCCCGAGTCTATGCGGACCGGCGGGTGGGACGGTCCCCCGCCGCCGGAAAGCGGCACCGATCACCGAAACACGCTGCACAGGGGACGCTGCTCACAGTAGGTTCGTTCAACGTCTCCGGGGACCGGGGGCGGAAACCGTCCGGGCGGTCGTGTGCCGCGCACCCGGGCACCCGCACCCCGCGTCCCCGGTCGAAACACGGCCGCTGACACGGGGGAGGCGGCATCCGGTGGACGTCCGGTCCGTGCCGGGCGGGGGCGACGAGGGCCACAGGGGCACGGTGGGCTCCTCGACCGACCCGGCGCAGCGGGCAGGCGGCACGTCCGGGGGTACCGCGCGGCGGCGCGGCCCCGCCGCGGGGGCGGCGGGGCCTTCCGCTCACCCTCCTCTGCCGCGGCCACGTTCCTGGGGGAGGACAACTGTGGTCACCGAACAACTCCGGGCGCTCGTGCGCCGCTACCCGCTCGTCCGCTTCGCGACACGGCAGATCCGCGTGCGCCTGCCCAGACGGCTGGGCGGCCTGGACCCCGCGCACGTCCCGCCGTGGAGCCGCAGCTTCACCTTCGCCCTCCCGCGACTGGCGTCGGACACCCGCGGGGCCGGGCCGGACAGCCTCACCCTGCGGCTCCCCGGGGACCTGACGGTGCCCCGGCGCCTGGCCGCGTTCGGCCTGGCCCGCCACGAACCCGACAGCCTGGCCTGCTTCCTCGCCATGCTCGGCCACACGCGGCCCGGGGCGGTGCTCGACGTCGGGTCGGGGGTGGGGGTCTACTCGGTGCTGGCCGCCGCGCGCAGCAGCCGGCCCGTGTTCGCGTTCGAGCCCACGCCCGAGATCGCCTCGGCCGCCCGCGCGGTGTCGTCCTCCGCGGACCTGGGGTTCTCGGTGGTGGAGCTGGCGCTGAGCAACCACAACGGCACCGCCCACCTGCGCCGGGCCAGGAACAACGACATGTGCAACACGCTGGTGCACGCCGCCCGGGGGGACCTGTCCCACATCACCGTGGGGGTGAGCACCCTGGCCCGGTGGAGCGAGACCGCGTCCGCCGCCCCGGCGGTCGTGAAGATCGACACGGTCGGCACGGAGCCCGACGTGGTCGCCGGGGGGCTGGAGGTGCTGCGCCGGTACCGGCCGTGGATGCTGGTCAAGGTCCGGCCGGACCGGGGGGTCGAGGAGCGGCTGATGGCGCTGCTCGACCCGTTGGAGTACACGTGGTACCCGGTGAGCGGGAGGCCGCCCTACCGGCCGCGTCCGGAGATCGCCGGACGGGCCTCACCCGCCACGGAGCGGATGTGGCTGTTCACGCCGCAGCCGGTCCCCGCCGGTTTCTGGACGTCGGTGGCCGGTTGGCGTGAGGCGCTCGGGGCCTGCTCCCCGGACTCCAGGAGCGCCTGAGGGGCAGGCACGGCCCGCGCCGGGCCCCTCCCGGCCGCGGCCCCGCGGCCGGGCCGCGGCCGGGAGGGGCCCCGGTCGGCTACAGCCGCGCCCGGGCCGCCCCGGCCACGGCCCTCCGGGGGGACGGCGCGCGGCCGCGCACCCAGCCGTCCAGGGCGTCGACCAGGGCCGCCGGTTCGTCGCGGTGGACGCAGTGGCCCGCCCCCTCCACGACCCGTACGGTGAAGCCGCGCTCGGCGAGCTCCCGTGCCGCCCGCGGGTCGACGGTGATGCCGTTCCCCGCGCGCAGGACGAGGGAGGGGACGGCCGGCCTCTCCGGGAGGAAGTCCCTCCCGGCGACCTCCGAGGCGACGAAGTCGAAGAACGCCGGGTCGAAGGAGGCGAAGCCGCTGAGCTCCTTCTCGACGTCGGCGTCGCTCCACCTGGGGTTGAGCTGGCGCACGCCCTCGACGTCCGCGGTGGCGAACACCCTGCGCATGCGCTCACCGGCGTCGTCGGCCATGGGCGGGAGCCGGAACGCCGGGTCGACGTAGACCGCCCGGCGGGGCACGAGCCGCTCGACGGCCAGGGAGAGCGCGACCCCGCCCATCGAGTGGCCGACGACCGCGTCGAGCCCGGTGGGGAGGGAGTCCGCGAGGTCGTCCCCGAGCGCCTCGACGCTGTAGGGGCCGCGCGGACTGCGCCCGTGGCCGCGCATGTCCACGCCGAGCACGCGGTGGCCGCGTGCGACGAGTTCGGCCTCGACGGCGTGCCAGGTCCCGTGGTGTGCCATGGCCCCGTGGACGAGGGCGATGGTGTGGTCTCCGGTACCGCTGCTGTAGGTCTCCAGTCGCATGGGAGGGGGCCTCCTCGGATAGGGGGACTGCGGGGATCGGGGCCGGTGCGGAGTTCCGGCCTTCGCGTTCGGACCTCCAGGGTCTCGAAAACTTTTGCACAAGGAAAGAGGATGTCCGGATGCGGACTCGGGTCCGCGACCTCCCACCGCTCCCCGGAGCCCCGGACGGCGCCGCCGCCTCCGGACCGGTCCTCCGGGCCGTGCGGCCGCACGGCCCCGGGCGGCGGACATGCCGGACTTGGTCGGCCTGCCCGCCGATGTCCTGCGTGGCGGGGAGACCGGGGCGCACGGCGGCTGGCACCATGTGCGCCATGGACGGTCTCGCACTCGTACTCATGCTCCTGGTCGGCCTGGCGATCGGCGTCGCCGTGGGATGGATCCTCGCCCGCGGGCGGGAGGCCGAGGCCCGGGCGGAGGCCCGGGCCGCCGAGGAGCGGGCGGCCTACGTCGAGGAGCAGCTCGGCGACCGGTTCCGCGCCCTGTCCGCGCAGGCCCTGGACCAGACCAACCAGCGCTTCCTGGAGCTCGCGGAGGGACGCCTGCGCGCGGTCAGCGCCCAGGCCGGCGGCGACCTCGACGAGCGGCGGCGGGCGGTGGAGCGCATGGTGGAACCGCTGACCGAGACGCTGAACCGGGTGGAGCGGCAGCTCAGGGAGGTGGACGCGGGACGGGTGGCCGCCCACGCGGAGCTGGCCAAGCAGGTGGAGTACGTGCGCGAGGGGTCGGAGCGCCTGGGGGAGCAGACCCGGTCCCTGGTGACCGCGCTGCGGCGGCCCGAGGCGCGCGGCCGGTGGGGCGAGCTGCAGCTGCGCCGGGTGGCCGAGCTGGCGGGAATGGGTCCCCGCTGCGACTTCGAGGAGCAGGCGGCGACACGGGACGGGTCGCAGCGCCCCGACATGGTGGTGCGCCTGGCCGGGGGCAAGAACATCGTCGTGGACTCCAAGGTGCCGCTCTCCGCGTACCTGGACGCCGTGGAGGCGGGCCGGGAGGAGGCCGCCGAGGAGCGCCTGCGCGCCCACGCGCGGCACCTCCGCACACATGTCGACCAGCTGGCGGCCAAGTCGTACTGGGCGGCGTTCACCCCGGCGCCGGAGTTCGTGGTGCTGTTCATCCCCGGCGAGGCCTTCCTGGCCCCGGCCCTGGAGCACGACCCCGGCCTGTTGGAGCACGCGATGGCGCGACGGGTCCACATCGCCACGCCGACGACGCTGATCTCCCTGTTGCGGACGGCGCAGTACGCGTGGCAGCAGGAGGCGCTGAGCGAGAACGCGAGGGCGGTGTTCGACCTCGGCAAGCAGCTGCACGAACGGCTGGGCACGCTGGGCGGGCACGTGGAGACCCTGGGCCGGGCGCTGACCCGGACCGTGGGCGCCTACAACCAGACGGTGGGGTCGCTGGAGAGCCGCGTGCTCGTGACCGCCCGGCGGTTCGGCGAGCTGGGCCTCGTGGACGGCGAGCTGGACCGGCCGACCGGCGTGGAGGAGCGCCCGCGCACGGTGGCCGCCCCCGAGCTGTCGGGGTACGGGGCGGAGGCGTTCGGTGAGGACGGGCACGCGCTCGGCGGACCGCTGCCGGACGGCCCCGCGGGGCGTGACGGGGTCCGCGGGGCGGCTCCCGGAGCGGGAGACCGGGAGAGCTCGGATTTCGACGGTATTCGGCATGTGGGTAACAAGAGCAATGGTTCGACCGGAAAAGAACCCCGAAAGAGCGTGCACGGGACATGAATCCGCAGGTCGGCGCAGGTCCGACAATCCGCCCGAGGACAACTCGGGCGAGCACCTCCGGAGCGACAGAACCGCCGTGCGCCATGCTGGTGTCCCACGAGTGGGAGGCGTGTTCGCGACGGAAGGGGCAAGTGACCGAAATGGCGACACGTTCCCCGGAAAAGACGCCCTACGCTTACTAGAAGTGACACACTAAACACTGTGAGCAACACACTTGGGAGGCGAACGGCTATGCCCCCGCGGAAGGCGGACGGTCCGGAGCCCGGGCACGCACCGTACTTCGTGCGGCCCGAGGGCCGCGGCCGGGGCGCGCGGAGCGCCCGGAGGAGAGCGGGCGCCGCCCCGGGCGCCCCGGAGGGGAACCCCGTGCGCCGGCCTCCCCGCCTGACCGGTCGGGGCGGCGTCCTGGTCATCGCCGTGCTGAGCTTCGCCGGGACCATGATCGCCCAGTGGTCGGGCACCCCCGCCGTGCCGGGCATCGCCTTCACGGTCGCCTGCCTGGCGACGGCGTCCGCGGTCCGCCCCGCCGACCTGCTCTCGCTGTCGGTCAGCCCGCCCCTGGCGTTCTTCGTGGCGGTGGCCGCCGCCGAGAGCGTGCTGGCCCTGGGCAACGAGGGGTTCGCGCGGGTCCTGCTCCTGGGCCTCGCCTCGCGGCTGGCCGAGGCGGCCCCCTGGCTCTTCCTGGGCACCGCGCTGGTCCTGGTCATCGGGGTCTTCCGCGGCCTGCCCGGCAACCTCCGCGACCTGGGCGACGAGCTCAACGGCCGCGGGTAGCGCCGGGCGCGTCCGGGCGCCCCCCGGGGGGCGGGCCCCGCTCCCCCGAGGCGCACTCCCACCGCGCACCGGTCAGCCGCCGGGGCCCGCGCGGATCAGAAGGGCGTGTCCCCGTCCGCCGGGGGGTCGTCCTCCCGGCGCTCGTCCATGGCGGCGGCCATCTTGGCCCGGGCGCCCTCCAGCCACTGCTCGCACACGCGGGCCAGCTCCTCGCCCCGCTCCCACAGGGCCAGGGACTCCTTGAGGCTGAGCCCGCCCGACTCCAGTCGGCGGACCACCGTGTTGAGCTCTTCGCGGCTCTCCTCGTAGCTCAGCTCCGGCACGGCGGCCCCGCCGTCCTTGCCGTCGGTCTTCGTGCCCTTGGCGGCCATCTCTACTCCCCCTCGGTGGTGTCTTCGGTGTGGACGGACTCCACGGTGGCGGTCAGGCTGTCCTCGGCGAACCTCACCCGCAGGGACTCCCCCACGTCCGGTTCCGCCGCGGAGCGCACCACCGACCCGTCCGGGCGCTGCACGACGGCGTACCCGCGTGCCAGCGTCGTGGCCGGGGACAGGGCGTGCAGACGCGCCCTCGTGTGGCCGAGGCCCTCGCCGGCCCGGTCGAGCGACAGGGTGAGGCTCCGGCGGGCCCGGTCGCGCATGTCCGCGACCTGCTCCGCGAGCCGGTCGATCTCCCGGACGGGGCTGGCCAGGACCGGACGGGACCGGATGCCCGAGAGCCAGGAGAGCTCGCGCTCCAGCGCGCCCGTGAGGACCCTGCGCCCCCGGTCGCGCAGCTGCCTGATGATCTCCAGCTGCTCTCCCACGTCGGGGACGGTCTTCTTGGCCGCGTCGGTGGGCGTGGAGGCGCGCACGTCGGCGACGAGGTCCAGGAGCGGGGTGTCCTGTTCGTGGCCGATCGCGCTCACCACGGGCGTGCCCGCCGCCGCGACCGCCCGCACCAGCGCCTCGTCGGAGAACGGCAGCAGGTCCTCCAGGGAGCCGCCGCCCCGGGCGATCACGATGACGTCGACCTCCGGGTGCGAGTCCAGCTCCTTCAGGGCCTCCAGCACCTCGCGGACCGCACGGTCGCCCTGGACGGCGACCTGTCGCACCTCGAAGCGGACGGCGGGCCACCGGCGGCGGCCGTTCTCCAGCACGTCGCGCTCGGCCGCGGAGTCGCGTCCGCAGACCAGCCCCACCGTGGCGGGGAGGAAGGGCAGGGGCCGCTTGCGCCCCTCGTCGAACAGCCCCTCCGCCGCCAGGGTGCGCCGCAGCTGCTCCAGCCTGGCCAGGAGTTCGCCCAGGCCCACGTGGCGGATCTCCAGCGCGCGGAGCGAGAAGGTGCCGCGCACCTCGTAGAAGTCGGGTTTGGCGTGCACGACGACGCGCGCCCCCGCCTCGGGGGACGGGCTCTGCGCGTCCAGCACCGAGGTCTGGCAGACCACCCGCACCGACACGTTCGCGACCGGGTCGCGCAGCGTGATGTAGGCCATCCGCCCCCGGCGGTTGAGCTCGGCGATCTGCCCCTCGACCCAGATCCGGCCCAGGCGGCCGATCCACTGGCCGACGGCGTTGAGGACGACTCGTACCGGTTGCGGCGCCTCGGCGGAACTCTCCATGCCCATGGCAACCGAGCCTAGGGGAGGCCGGGGACAGTTCCGGGCAGGCCGGTCGCCGGGCGCGGCCGCGCGCCGTGGCGGCCGCGCCCGGCTCCGGTCAGCCCTGCGCGTCCCCGCCCGCGGACACCGTGTTGTCGATGCCGATGTCGGTGATGTCGGGTTCGCCCTCGGCGTGGTGGACGGTGTTCTCGGCACCGGTCACGTGGATGGACTCGGCGCCGCCGACGTGGACGGTGAGGGAGTTGCCCGTGACGGTGACCGCGCCGCACTGGCCGTTGAGGACGACCTCCGCGCCGCTGGCGGTCACGTTGACGTCGCGGCCCTCGCAGTCCTCCGTGACGCTGCCCTCGACCGACGCGATGTTGATGTCGCCGGTCCCGTCGTCGATGGTCACGCCGCCGCCCTCGTCGAGGGTCACGTCGCCGTCCTGGTTCCCGACCGTGACGTCGCCGTCCGAGTCGACGGAGACCTCTCCGTCCTCGCTTCCGACGGAGACGCCGTCGGGGTCGACGCTGACCTCCTGGTCGGTGCCGGGGATGCCGACCGAGCAGCCGGTCAGCCAGAAGGCCGCCGCAGTGAGGAGCGCGGCGGTGGAAGTCGCGGGACGCATGGTCGTAGCCCTTCAAGCGGGAAGCGCCGTGGTGCGCTCGTCAGTAGGACGTTCCCCGCCCCCGTGTGGTTCCGCCGGGTCGCGGCACAGGCGCCTGCCGGGCCCGCCGGCTGCTACGCCCCGGCTTCCAGCTTGGCGATGCGGTTGTCGTACATCTTGATGAACTCGGTGCGCCCTCCGTGCGCGACCTCGTAGGCGCGCAGGTCGCGGACCTGCTCGATGGTGAGCTTGCGCAGGCGCGCCCGGACGGACGGGAGGGTGAGCTCGTCGTAGGTCGGCACGGCGAGGTCCTCGACGGCGGGGGCGGCCTCCTTGCGGACCTTCTCCAGCACCTCGTCGCTGGCGACGGTGGTGTGCGCCTCCGCGGCGGCCAGCTCCTCGGCGATGGCCGGGGCCTCCTCGGGGACGTCCTCGGTGGCCGGGACGACGGGCTCCGTGCGGACCTGGGCCCCCTCCTCCTCGGAGGTCTCCGCCTTCTCGGAGGACTCCGCCTTCTCGGGGGACTCCGCCTTCTCGGGGGTGGCCTTCTTCTCGGCGGTCCCGGACTCCGGAGCGGGGGTCGCCCCTGCCCCGGGGGCCTTCTCCCCGGGGGCCTCCGCCGACTCCGCGGCGGGCGCCGCAGCGGCGGGCTCGGGGGGCGAGGCGGGCGCCTTCTCCCCGGCCTCCGGCTCCGCGGCGGCGGGCTCGGGGGGCGAGGCGGGCGCGGCGGCGGGCGCCGGGCTCCCGGCGGCGGCCTTCTCCCCGGCCGCCTCGGCGGCGGACGGGGCGGCGGTGTCCGCGGGCTCGGCGGGGGCGGCCGGCTTCTTGCGCCCGAAGATTCCCTTGGCCAGGGTGATCAGTTTCGTGGCGATCGTCGGGTTCGACATAGGACGGGGGCTCCTGGGTGGTCTCGGCGGTGGGGTCGGCGGCACGCGTCCAGCAGACCGGGCAAGGCCGAGTCGGGGCGAACCGCCTGTGACAGATGCGATGGTGAACCAGGATAGAGGAGGGGGAACACCGCGAGCAGGGGATGGGCGAACGATTTCGCCACTTCGATCCACGACCGGACACATCCTGTTGCGATACCGTCACCTTGGCCCCGGTGGGGCGCGGATATCCCCGTAACGGTGCCATCGCCCACACCAGGGTCGTACACGGACCAAGCCACCTAGGATGTACGCATGACTGCGATGACGACTGCCACGAACCAACGCCGTGTGCTCCTCGCCAACCCCCGGGGTTACTGCGCCGGTGTCGACCGCGCGGTCATCACCGTCGAGAAGGCCCTGGAGCAGTACGGCGCCCCGATCTACGTGCGCAAGCAGATCGTGCACAACACCCACGTGGTGCGCACCCTGGAGGAGCGCGGCGCGATCTTCGTCGAGGAGACCGAGGAGGTGCCCGAGGGCGCCATCGTCGTGTTCTCCGCGCACGGCGTCTCCCCCGCCGTCCACGAGGAGGCGGGGAGGCGGCAGCTCAAGACGATCGACGCGACCTGCCCGCTCGTCACCAAGGTCCACAAGGAAGCCAAGCGCTTCGCGGCGGAGGATCGCGACATCATCCTCATCGGCCACATCGGCCATGAGGAGGTCGAGGGCACCAGCGGTGAGGCCCCGGAGCACATCCAGATCGTGGAGAGCCCGGACGAGGTCCACAAGGTCCGGGTCCGCAACCCGGACAACGTCTCCTGGCTGTCCCAGACCACCCTCTCGGTGGACGAGACCACCCAGACGGTCGACGCCCTGCGCGAGAGGTTCCCGAACCTGCTCGACCCGCCCAGCGACGACATCTGCTACGCCACCTCCAACCGCCAGGACGCCGTCAAGGCGATGGCGCCCGAGTGCGAGCTGGTCATCGTGGTCGGCTCCGACAACTCGTCGAACTCGGTCCGCCTGGTCGAGGTCGCCCTGGACGCGGGCGCCGACGCCTCCTACCTGATCGACAACGCGTCCCTCATGGACGAGGCCTGGCTGGAGGGCGTGACCACGGTCGGCGTCACCAGCGGCGCGTCCGTGCCGGACATCCTGGTGCGCGAGCTGCTCGACAAGCTCGCCGGGCACGGCTACGGCTCCGTCTCCCCGGTGACGACCGCCGACGAGACGCTGACCTTCTCGCTGCCCAAGGAGCTCCGCCGCGACCTGCGCGCCGAGTAGCCCCGGCCCCTGCATGCCGAACGCCCGGCGGGTGCGCCCGCCGGGCGTTCGCCGTGTCCGGGTCCGGAACGACCTGCGGACCAGGGCCTAGCCCTCGGGGGACTCCGAGGGCTCCGCGTCCCCGCCGCCCTCCGCCGCGGGGAGGTCCTCCAACCCCTCGGCCAGGTGGGACAGTTCGTCGAGTTCGGCCGAACCGGAGACGACCAGGGTCACGCCCTCCTCCCGCAGGACCAGGGCGCCCCAGTCCTCGGAGTCGTAGTGCTCCCACTCGCGTCCGCCGACCGCGACCGTGCCGACCTGCTCGGCCTCCTTGACGCGCTCCGCGACGACCTGCTCGGGGTCGGCGTCGCTCTGGGTGAACATGGCGTGGCTGTCGGCCGCCGTGGCGAAACCGACGCTCCACTCGACCGGACCGCTCACGTTGAGGGTGGAGCTGGTGGGCGTCCACCCCTCGTCGGTCAGCTCGGCCGAGGGCGCCCTCACGGGGTAGTCGGCGGCCTCCCCCAGGACGTCGGCGTCCGGCCGGTAGTCCACGGTGGGGATGTGCTCGCCCGAGCGCGTGGAGACCACGAACGCCATGATCAGGACGATGCCCACGAGGATCCCGAGGGAGATGGCGTAGTTCTTGAAGGTCGCGCTGGACCGGCTGTACTCACTCATGACAGGGTCCAGCTTGCCGCAGGTCCGGGGCCTTTCCGACCCGGGGTGGGCTTAGCGGCGCGCACCCCCGGCCCCGCGGCGGCCCTGTCCGGCCCCCGGGTCCGGCTGTGCGAGCGGGGTCGGCGCGGCGAGGGGCAGCCCGGCGGACGCGGGCCCGGAACGGTCCGCGGAAGACCGCCTAGGCCTCGGGTTCCGCGGTCCGGTGCCGTGGTTCGAGCCGGGTGAGCAGACCGGTGATGTCGTCGGCGAGCCTGCGCGCCTCGGCGTCGTCGCGGCGCACCACCTCGGCCACGGCCAGCAGCATGGCCCCGCTCACGACGATCAGGAGGGCCTCGTCCACCGGCTCGTCCGCCTTGCGGAACAGCGCCACGTTGCGGTCGGTCCACTGGGTGAGCCGTGACCGCAGCTGGTGGTCGAACCCGGGAGGGCCGTCACCGCTGAAGAACAGGCGGGTCGTGTCGCCCTCCTCGATGCATCCGAGGAGGTAGGCGTGTGCGGCGATGTTCATGAGCCGTGTGGGATCGCTCTCACCGCCCGCCCTGGCCTCCACGACCGCCTGGTGGGTCCGCTCCTGCTGGCGCTGCTGGAACTCCTCGTACAGGGCGAGGTAGAGGTCCGCCTTGCCGGTGAAGTGGTGGTAGAGGCTCCCGACGCTGGCCCCCGCCACCGAGACGACCTCGCTGACACCGGCCTTGGCGAAACCCACCGTGTGGAAGACCTGGGCCGCCGCCCTGAGCAGGGCGCTGCGGGTGGCCGCTCCGCGTGGGGAGACCCGCGCGGGCTTCACCAGCTTCTCCGGCTTGTCCGTCTTGTCCACTGTCACACCCTCACTCCAGTCCGGCCGCTCCGGTCCGGATCCCGCCAGAGTAGACCTTCGCGCCCTCCGGACGACCGGCTCGGGCGGCCGCGCGGGTACCCGGGGCCGCTCGGGGATCACGTCGGGTGACTACCCTAAGACCTGTCCCCCCGCCCTGTTCCCTGTCGGAAGGTGTCACGTCCATGTCGCAGCCCAGTAGCCCGTCCGCGCAGCCCGCGGCGCCCGACCGCAACCTCGCGCTGGAGCTGGTCCGCGTCACAGAGACCGCGGCGCTCGCCGCCGCCCGCTGGGTCGGCAAGGGCGACAAGATCGGCGCCGACGGCGCCGCCGTGCGCGGCATGCGGCACATGATCAGCACCGTGTCGATGAACGGCACGGTCGTGATCGGCGAGGGCGAGAAGGACAACGCCCCGATGCTCTACAACGGCGAGCGCGTGGGCGACGGCGGCGGCCACGACTGGGACGTGGCCGTCGACCCCGTCGACGGGACGACCCTGACCGCCATGGGCATGCCCAACGCCATCGCGGTGATCGCGATGAGCCCGCGCAACACCATGTTCGACCCGTCCGCGGTGTTCTACATGGAGAAGCTGGCCGCGGGCCCGGAGGCGGCGGACGTGGTGGACATCGCCGCCCCCGTCGCCGACAACGTCCGCGCGGTGGCCCGCGCCAAGGGCAAGTCGCCGCAGGACGTGACGGTGGTCATCCTCGACCGCCCCCGCCACAAGCAGCTCGTGCAGGACGTGCGCGACGCGGGCGCCCGCATCAAGTTCATCAGCGACGGCGATGTGGCCGGCGCGATCATGGCGGCCCGCGCCGGCACCGGCGTCGACCTGCTCCTGGGCATCGGCGGCACCCCGGAGGGCATCATCACGGCCTGCGCCATGAAGTGCCTGGGCGGCGTCATCCAGGGCCGCCTGTGGCCGAAGGACGACGACGAGCGCCGCAAGGCCCTCGACGCCGGGCACGACCTGGGCCGCGTGCTGTACACCGACGACCTGGTCTCGTCCGACGACGTGTTCTTCGCCGCGACGGGCATCACCGACGGCGAGCTGGTCGGCGGCGTGCGGTACGAGTCCTCGCGCGTCATCACCGACTCCCTCGTCATGCGCGGCCGCAGCGGCACCGTCCGCCAGGTGCTCAGCGAGCACCGCCTGAGCAAGCTGTCCGCGTACAGCGGCGTGGACCTCACCTCCGCGCCCTGACCCGGCGTCCCGGGCCCGGACACCCCTCGTCCGGCGCCCGGGCCCGGCGCCCGGTGGCAGGATCCCGCCGCTCCCCCGGCCGGTGGGGGCGGCGCGGGCGCCCTCTCCCCGACCGGCCGTCCGAAAGTGGCGCGGAACGCGAACCACACCGGGGTGGACAGGCATCAGACCCGGCGTTGGCTGCGCGGTCGCGCGCGAAGAATTCCCCCGTCGGAGGTCCGATGTCCCACCCCGATCCCTCACAGCAGCCCCAGTGGCAGCATCAGCCGCCCGGGCGGCCCGGGCAGGGTTTCCCTCCGCCGCAGGGCCCCGTCCCCGGTCAGCAGTACGCCGCCCCGGGCGTTCCGGGCGGCGTGCCCGGCGCCCCGGGCGGCGTGCCCGGCGCCCCGGGCGGCGGTGTCCCCGGGGGCCCGCCCCCCGGCCAGTACTCCGGCGGGTACGGCCCGCCTCCGGGCGGTGGCGGCGGGCGCAACCGCTGGCTGATCCCCGCCGCGGCGGGCGTGGCGCTCGTCGTGATGGGCGGAACCGTCTGGGCCACCGTCTCCCTGGTGAGCTTCGGCGGTCCGCAGCCCGAGTCCGTGCTCCCCGGCAGCTCCGTCGCGTTCGGCAAGGTCGACCTGGCGATCGACGGGTCCCAGGCCATGGAGCTGATCCGGTTCGTCGACCAGCTCCCGGCGGAGATGACCGAGGAGATGGACGAGCCCGACGGCGACATGACGGAGCTGTTCGCGGAGGTCTTCGTCGAGGCCTTCCCCGAGTCCCGCCAGGCCGACGTGGAGGAGTGGATCGGCCAGCGCGCCGGCGTCTCCGTGTGGCCGACCGCCGACGCCGCGGCCGAGGTCGACGAGGGCTCCGGCCTCGCGATGGCGCTGGCGCTGGCGGTCGAGGACGAGCGGCGCGCCGAGGAGGAGCTGGCCTCCCTCGCGAGCGGCGACGACACCCTCCACTTCGAGATGACCAACGGCTTCGCCCTGCTCTCCACCTCCGAAGCGGCGCTGGCCGACCGGGCCGCCCAGGTGGACGAGCACGGGTCCCTGGAGGACTCCGACGTCTACTCCGGCGACGTGGCCGACGTGCCCGGCGGAAGCCTGGCCGTGGGCTGGACGGATTTCACGCGCCTCATGGAGGTGGAGGGCGTCGCCGCGGAGATCCAGAGCGGGATGGCCGCCGAGACCGGTGAGGTGAGCGGCCGGGCCACCGCGTCGCTGCGGATCGACGGCGACTACCTGGAGGCGCGGGCGGACGTCTTCGACTTCGAGGTGGACAGCGCCGACCTGGCCTGGCTGGCCGAGACGCCGGGCGCGAGCGTGGCGGCGATGGAGTCGCTGCCGGAGAGCACCGTCATGGCGTTCGGCGCCAGCGGCCTGGACACGGCTCTGACCGACGCCTACGAGAGCGACGAGATCCCGTTCCTGAGCGGCAGCGGCGAGATGCAGGAGATGGAGCGCGAGTTCAACGCCATGGGCGCTCCGCTGCCGGAGGGCTTCACGAACCTGCTGGGCTCGTCCACGGCGTTCGGCGTCACCGGCATGGACCTGGACAGCTTCTTCGGCTCGGCCTACGGCGGCGGCGAGGAGTTCTCGTTCCAGTACCGCGCGGTCGGCGGCGACGAGGGCGTCCTGGGCGACTTCGTCGAGAACGTGGCCGCCTCCGACCCGTACGCCACTCCCCCGGGTGTGGGCACCGACGGGGACGCCGTCGTCGTGGCGAGCGGCAGCAGCGCCACCGGGCGCCTGGGCGACGACCCGGTGTTCCAGCAGACCATGCAGGAGATGGACGACGCCGTGGTCGCCGGCTACTTCGACATGCGCCAGGTGCTGACGGACACCGAGGTGCAGAACCCCGCGGAGTGGGGGGCGATGGGCCTGGCCGTGAACGTCACCGAGGAGGGCCGGCGCAGCGGCGTCGAACTGCGCTGGTCCCCCAGCGGCGGCGGCGAGTGAGCCGGCGCGCGACCCGGTAGGGCGCGCGGGGCGGCAGGACGGACGGCGCGGGAGCCCCTTGGGGACGGCCCCGCGCCGTCCGCGTGCCGCAGCCCCCGGGGACGGGGCGGCCCGCCCCGTCCGGGGTGTTCTCAGCCGACGACGCGCCGTCGCATCTGGAAGCCTGCAAGGAACCACATCAGCACGATGAACCCCAGCAGCACCCCGACGTGGAGGAGCGCCGCACCGGCGCCGAGCCCTCCGAACACCGAGCCGCGGATCAGCTCGACCGCGTGGTAGAGCGGGTTGGCCATGGCGGCGCTCTGCACCCAGGCGGGCAGCTCCGTGAGCGGGAAGAACGTGCCCGCGACCAGGAACAGCGGCGTGAACAGGCCGCTGAACACGTAGTCCATGGACCGCACCGACGTGATCACCGCGGAGATCCAGATGCCGAAGAGCGCGAACGCGAACCCGGCCAGGAACGCGATGAACGGCACCAGGAGCATGCCCGGGCCGGGTCGGAGCCCGAAGCCGACGGCGACCAGCAAGGGGACGCAGCCGTACACGCCCGAGCGCATCGCCAGCCACAGGGCCTCGCCGGTGACGAGCTCGCGCACGTCCACCGGGGCGGCGAGGATGCCCTCGTAGGTGTGCAGGAAGCGCCGCTTGATGAAGGTGTTGATGACGGCGGGCATCATCGACTGGAACATCACGGACACCGCCACGATGCCGGTGCCGAGGAAGTCGATGTAGCTGAACCCGGCGAGGGTGCCGATGAGGGCGCCCATCCCGAATCCGAAGCAGAGCAGGTAGAGGGTCGGCTCGACGACGGCGGCGAACGTGGTGGCGCGCCAGGACTGGCCGTACAGGATCCACTCGCGGGCGACGACGCCGAGCACGGCGTCGGCCTCGATCCCTCCGGGGCGCGCGTGGACCTCGGGCCGGGCGTCGTCCCTGGCCCGGTCGTGCTGGATGCTCATTCGACGCTCTCTCCGGTCAGGGTCACGAACACGTCCTCCAGGGTGCTGGCCCGGCGGTGGGGGGTCCCCAGCCGGTCGCGGAGGGAGTCGGGCAGCTCCTCGGCGCGCAGGACCGACAGGGTGACGCCGGTCCGGCGGGTGGTGAAGCCGTGCTCGCGGACGCGGCGTTCGAGGACGTCGGCGCCCTCGTCCCCCGGGGTGTACTCCTCGACGGTGGAGCCCGCGTACTTGGCGACGAGGTCGGCGGGGGTGCCGCGCTCGACCACCGCGCCCTTCGCCATGAGCGCCACCTCGTCGGAGAGGCGTTCGGCCTCCTCGATGTAGTGGGTGGACATCAGGACGGTGACGCCCTCGTCGCGCAGCGCGGAGATGACGCCCCACAGGTCCTGGCGCACCTGCGGGTCGAGGCCGACGGTGGGCTCGTCCATGAGGACGAGCTCGGGTCTGTGGAGGAGGGCGCGGACGATGAGGAGGCGGCGGCGCATGCCCCCGGACAGGTCGTCCACGAGCGTGTCGCCCCGGTCGCCGAGCTGGGCGAGGCGCATGGCGCGGGCGACCGCCTCCTTGCGCCGGGCGCGCGGGACCCGGTAGAGGAAGGAGAACATCCGCAGGTTCTGCTCGACGGTGAGCTCCTCGTCGAGGTTGTCGTGCTGGGGGACGACGCCCATGCGGGCGCGGGCCCACTTGGACTCGGCGGGGATCGGATGCCCGAGGATGCGGATCTCGCCCTCGTCCGCGAGGGACTGGGCGGTCAGCATCTTCATGGTCGTGGACTTGCCCGCGCCGTTGGGGCCGAGGAGTCCGAGGACGACGCCCTGGGGGACCTCCAGGTCGAGCCCGTCGACGGCGGTGAGCGTCCCGAAGCGCTTGACGACGCCGCGGAGCAGCAGTGCGGGCACGTCCGGCGGGGGTGCGTCGCCGGGGGTGGAGGACGCGCTCCCGGGCAGGCGGCGGCCGGGCACAGGTGTGGTCATGGCCCAACCGTAGGCACCGGGTGCCCGGAATTCCAACGGGTTTACGCCCGCCGCGCGGCCGCCGCACGGCCTGTTCGCGCGCCCCCGGAGGCCGGGCGCCGCAGGCGGGGGCCGCCCCGGCGCCCCCCGCGCCGCGCCCGCCCCGGAGGCCGCGGAAAACCCGTTGCGCCCGCTCGGAGCCCCTGCCTACCATCGTCACTTCCGGGCCGGGGAGCCCGGAACCGGAGACGATTCCCGGGGGCCGACGCCCCACGGGTCAAGGACAGGTGTTGATGAACCGGAACGCGCCGAGCGCGCCTCACATCCCTGCGGGCCCCCGCACCGTCTGACGCGGCGCCCCTTCCGTCGAGAAGCGCTCGGCCTGCTCCTGCTGCCTCGTACCACTTCCAGCAAGGAGTTCCGGGTGTCCACCACCGATTCACCGTATGAACCCAGCCCCACCCTGCGCACCAGCACCTTCACGTGCCTGCGCTGCGGCCTGTCCGTGTCCGCCCTCGCGCCCGGGGGAGAACGGCGCGACCACTGCCCGAGCTGCCTGACCTCGCGCCACGTCGTCGACCAGGTCCGGGGCGGCCGCTCCGACTGCGGCGGGCGCATGGTCCCCGTCTCCGTCGCGGTCGTGCGCGACGGGGCCTGGATGCTCGTCCACCGCTGCACGCTGTGCGACGAGCTGGCCGGGAGCTCCGTCTCCCGGGACGACAACCACCTCGTCCTCATGAGGATCGCGGTGCGGCCCCTCGCCGACCCGCCGTTCCCGCTCGACCTGTTCGGGGAGGTGTGAGCGTGGGACGGCGCAACGTGCGTGACCGGCGGCCCCAGCGGGCGAAGACCGTCCGGCACGCCGCCGGCGAGTCCGGGTCGTTCCGGTGCGCGGGGTGCCGTCTGGAGGTCCCCCTCGCCGCACCGGGGACCAGCCACCGGAACCACTGCCCGAACTGCCTGGCCAGCCTGCACGTGGACCGCCGGATTCCCGGCGACCGCGCCGCGGACTGCCGGGGCAGGATGGTCGCGCTGAGCCTCTCCTCGCGTCCCGACGGGGAGTGGATGCTCATCCACCGCTGCGTTCGCTGCGGCGAACTCGGCTCCAACCGCGTGGCCGGGGACGACAACCCCCGCGCCCTGGTCCGGTTGGCGGTCCGCCCGCTCGCGGCCGCCTCCGACGCGGTGGCGAGGCGGGTGCTGCTCCGCCTGTAGGGGCGGCGCCGACGGGGTTCCGGAGGCGCCGCGGGCGGGTCGGCCGGGAACAGGCCGGCCCGCCCGCGGCGCTCGGGCCGGCCGCCACGCCGGCCGCCGGCCCGCGTGCGCCTCTCAGCCGCCCAGGGGCGTGAAGGGGTCGGGGGTCCCCGCCGTCCACCGGTTCAGGTGGGCGACCCCGGTCTCCAGCGTGACCCCGTCCCCGGTGCGCCGGCCGCGTTCGACGACGTAGAAGCGACCGTCGTCCAGGGAGACCAGGCCGTACTGGCCGCCGGTGTCCCAGCCCCGGACCCCCGACTCCCCGTGGAGCATGCCGTCCCGGCGCAGCGGGAGCAGCAGGCCCTGCTCGTCGTCCTCCTGGCCTCGGACCGTGCCCCGCACCGGGGGCCGGGAGCCGTCGACCACGAAGAGGGAGTAGTTGGGGAAGTGCGGCTTGACGCCCTCGTAGACCGCCATGAACCAGTCGCCGGTGCGCGCGTCGTACTCCAGGTTCTGCACGCCGTAGGTGGTGTTTCCGGTGTACACGAAGTACTTGCCCCCGACCCGGGGCGGGCCGCTGGTGTGGGGGGCGTCCTGGTCGAGCGGGCGCTCGTACCGCCTCCACGAGGAGGTGTCGTACTGGAGCAGGACCTGGTGGTCGTTGTCGGCGCGCCCGGGGTGGGAGTAGACGCCGTAGGCGACCGTCAGCACCTCGCGGCCGCCGCCGCGGCCGAACTCGGGGCCGAAGGCCACCCCGTCGATGCCGCTGGACCCGTAGCGGTGGTCGGCCGTGTCGGCGACGTTGCCGTCGAACACGCCGTCGCCGTCCATGTCCGCGGTGTAGTCCTCGACGACCTCGTCCAGGTGGACGGTGGTCAGGACGCGGTCGTCCTCCGCGTCCATGCCCGGCCGCGTGATGCGGTCGCCGTCGAAGATCGCGATGTAGAACGCCTCGGCCGCCTTGTACTCCAGCGATCCGTAGACGCGCCCGTCCCGGTCGTTGAAGTCGAGGTCGCCGAGGTGGCCCGTGAGGCCGGTGACCGTGCCGATCACCCGGCCGTCCAGGTCGGTCTTGACGACGGTGTCGGTGAAGGAGAAGTACATGTGCCCCTTCTCCTCGTCGAGCGCGGCGCCCTGGACGTGCCCGGACGGCCACGCGCCGCCGTCCACGGACAGGGGCGGCCCTCCCCCGGGCTCCCGCTCCCGGGAGTCGGCCGCCGCCGTGGCGGGCGCCAGCACCGCCGCCACCGCGAGCGCCGCCCCGAGCGCGCCCGCCGCCCGGGCCCCTCTCCTCCAAATACCGGTTCCGCGCATCCCGCTCCCGCCCTCCACGCCCTCACCGTGTGCTGTCGGTAGGAAGCTATGCGCGTCCGGTGAACCGCGCGAGACCCCCAAGGGAACCCGGCGCGCACAACTGCGGGAGCCGCCGCCCCGCGGGGCCGCGACCGCGTCCCGGTCCGCCGGGCACGCACTAGGGTGGCGGTGTGAGTGAGGAAGTGTCCCCCGAGCGGCTCCGCGCCTCCGACACGGACCGCGAGCGCGTGCTGAAGGCCCTGCGCGACGCCGCCGCCGACGGCCGCATCGACCTGGAGGAGTTCGAGGAGCGCTCCTCACTCGTGCACGGGGCCCTCACCCTGGGCGAGCTCCCCGGGATCACCGCCGACCTCCTCCCCGTCGAGCGCCAGCCCATCCGCCTGGACCCGCAGCCCCTGGTCGGGCTGTTCGGCAACACCGCGCGCCGGGGGCGCTGGGTCGCCTACCCGGGCGAGTACGCGGTCGCCGTCGTCGGACGGGTGGAGGTGGACATGCGCGAGGCCCTCCTCATGCACAACCACCACCGGATGACCGTGACCGCCGTCCTGGGCCGTGTGGAGATCGACGTCCCCGAGGGCGTCGAGGTGCGCCTGACCGGCTGGTCGTTCCTGGGGCGGCGCACCACCACCGCCCGCCGCTCCGGCATGTCCGACCCCCCGGTGCTGGAGATCGACGGTTTCTCGCTCTTCGGGGTGGTCCGCGTGCGCGCGCCGAGGCGCCGCCGCTTCCTCGGCCGGCTCCGCCGGGCGCCCCGCCGCGGCATCGGTTCCTGAACGCGCCCGCTTCCACCTGCGGCGATGTCAACATGACGCGTGCAACACCGCCAAGCCCGGGTGAGGTGACGGTGTGCCCGGATGCGTCTGGCAGGCTTTGTGTCACAGGTTTTCCCAGGAGAGATGGGTTGCAATGAGTGAGTTCCGTATCGAGCACGACTCGATGGGTGAGGTCAAGGTCCCGGCCGAGGCCAAGTGGCGGGCTCAGACGCAGCGCGCCGTCGAGAACTTCCCGATCTCGGGCCAGGGCCTCGAAGGCGCCCACATCGCCGCCCTCGGCCAGATCAAGGCCGCCGCGGCCAAGGTGAACGCCGAGCTCGGCGTCATCGGCGAGGACCTCGGCAAGGCGATCCGCGAGGCCGCCCTGGAGGTGGCGGACGGCAAGTGGAACGACGAGTTCCCGATCGACGTCTTCCAGACCGGTTCCGGCACCTCCAGCAACATGAACACCAACGAGGTCGTGGCGACCGTCGCCAAGGAGCGCACCGGCCTCGACGTCCACCCCAACGACCACGTCAACGCCTCCCAGTCGTCCAACGACGTGTTCCCCTCCTCCATCCACATCGCCGCCACGGCCGCCGTGCAGAACGACCTGGTCCCGGCGCTGCGGCACCTGGAGGGCGAGCTGTCCCGCAAGGCGGAGGAGTTCGCGTCCGTCGTCAAGAGCGGCCGCACCCACCTGATGGACGCCACCCCGGTGACCCTCGGCCAGGAGTTCGCCGGGTACGCCGCCCAGGTGCGCTACGGCGTGGAGCGCCTGGAGGCCTCCCTCCCGCGCGTGGCCGAGCTGCCGCTCGGCGGCACCGCCGTCGGCACGGGCATCAACACCCCCGAGGGCTTCTCGGCCCGTGTCATCGCCGAGATCGCGTCCCACACCGGCCTGCCCCTCACCGAGGCCCGCGACCACTTCGAGGCGCAGGGCGCCCGCGACGGCCTGGTCGAGCTGTCCGGCCAGCTGCGGACCGTCGCGGTCGGCTTCGCGAAGATCGCCAACGACATCCGCTGGATGGGTTCCGGCCCGACCACGGGCCTGGGCGAGATCTTCCTGCCCGACCTCCAGCCCGGTTCCTCGATCATGCCCGGCAAGGTCAACCCGGTCCTGTGCGAGGCCGTCCTCCAGGTGTCCTCGCAGGTCGTGGGCAACGACGCGGCGGTGGCCTTCGGCGGTGCGAGCGGCAACTTCGAGCTGAACGTGCAGCTGCCGATGATCGCCCGCAACCTGCTGGAGTCGATCCGGCTGCTGTCCAACGTCTCGCGGGTGTTCGCCGACCGCTGCGTCGCGGGCATCGAGGCCAACGCCGAGCAGTGCCGCGTCTACGCCGAGTCCTCGCCGTCGATCGTCACCCCGCTCAACCGCTACATCGGCTACGAGGAGGCCGCCAAGGTCGCCAAGCAGTCGCTCAAGGAGAAGAAGACCATCCGCGAGGTGGTCCTGGAGCGCGGCTACGTCGAGGCGGGCAAGCTCACCGAGGAGCAGCTGGACGACGCCCTCGACGTGCTGAAGATGACCAACTCCCGGTAGGCGGGGGCCGTCCCCGCGGGCGGCGGTCCGCGGTGTCCACGGGGCGCTCCGCGCGGGCGGGGCGCCCCGCCGCCGGGCGGCGACCGGTCCGCGGGGGCGACGGCCGTGCGGCGCTCCGGTTCCACTCACCTGCCCCCCGGGAACCTTCCACACGCGGGAGGCGTCCGACATCCTTGTCAGAGCACCCGAAAGGCCCGCCTTCGAGAGGGCAGTACATGTCGAGCAACAGCGACAGCGAACAGATCGTCGCGGACCGCTACATCCTGCGCCGTGAACTCGGACGCGGCGGTATGGGCGTGGTCTGGGAAGCCTTCGACCCGTCCCTGGACCGCGTCGTCGCGATCAAGCAGGTGCTCCTCCCCGACCACTTCACCGACTCCGAGCGCGCCGACGCGCACGGGCGGGTCCGCCGCGAGGCGCGTTCGGCGGCGCGCATCAGCCATCCCACGGTGATCACCGTCCACGACGTCTTCGAGTACGACGGCGACCCGTGGGTGGTCATGGAGCTCGTGGAGGGCGGGTCCCTCCAGGACCGGCTCAACGAACAGGGCGCCCTCCCGCCCGACACCGTCGCGGAGATCGCGGAGTCCCTGCTCAAGGCGGTGCAGGCGGCGAACGCGGCCGGAGTCCTGCACCGGGACATCAAGCCGGGCAACATCATGATGTCCCTGGACGGCCGGGTGATCCTCACCGACTTCGGCATCGCCACCATGGAGGGCGGTCCCAGCATCACCCGGACGGGTGCGCTGATCGGCTCCCCGGAGTACATGCCGCCGGAGCGCCTGGAGGGCGGGCCCGCGGAGCACCGGGGCGACCTGTGGAGCATCGGCGTGACCCTGTTCGCGGCGGTGGAGGGCACGTCGCCGTTCCGCCGGGACAGCCTCACCGCGGCCATCGCCGCCGTCATCTCGGCGCCCCTTCCGCCGATGACGCGTGCCGGACGGCTGGAGCCGGTCATCACCGGCCTCCTGGAGCGCGACCCGGACCGGCGGCTGACGGTGGAGGGCGCGCTGGCGCTCCTGCGCGGGCAGGGGACCTCCGGCGGGGGCGTCGGCCCGGCGGGCGCCGCCGGAGCCGCCGGAGCCGCGGGGGTCGCGGCGGGCGCGGCGGGCACAGGCCCCGGCACCGCCCCGGGCGCCGGCGGCTCCCCGTACGCCCACGGTTTCCGGAGCGGCGGGTACCCCGCTGCCGGGCCACGGACCGGCGGCCGCTCCACGGGCCCCGGGACGGCCGGCCACGGCCCGGGGACGCCCCTCCCCCAGGGCCGGCCCCGTCCCGCGGGTCCGGTGACGCCGCAGACCCCCTTCCCGCCCGGCCGACGCCCGGCCACCCCGTACGGGCACTCCGGCGGGGGCGGCACGGGCGGCCGCGGAGGCGCCACGGGCCCCCTCCACTCGGGGGGCCACGGCGGCTCCGGGCGGTCCGGTTCCGGGAGCGCCTCGACGGCCAGGGTGCTGTTCGGCGTCGGCGCCGGCCTGCTGGCCCTCCTCCTCGTCTCCGTGGTCGCGGTGGCCGTGGTCCTGAGGTCGGGCGGCGCCGCGGGGGAGGCCGCCCCCCAGGAGGCGCCGACGCAGGGCGGCGCGCCTCCGGAGGAGCCGTCCCCGTCCGCGGAGCCCGGCGGCGGCAGCGGCGGCGAGCAGGCCGCCGCGGCCGAGGGGGACGACGGCGGGGAGCCGCCCTCCTACGACGAGCTGGACACGTTCAGCTCGCAGTGGTTCGACGTGGCCCACCCGGCGGGCTGGGAGGTCGACGACAGCGAGATCGACAACAGCCTCGCGGTGTTCGTCGCCCCCGGCAGGGACCACCAGGTGTGGGTGACCGGGTGGACGGAGGAGGAGTTCACGGGGACGAGCGCCGAGTACCTCCGGCAGACCAACGGCGGCACCGACGCGGACCAGGACATCACGACGGACTACTCCGAGCTGGAGCTGGAGGAGTTCGACGAGGACGACTACGGGGAGGGCTGGGACGTCGCGATGGTGGAGTCCGACTTCACCAACGAGTCGTGGGCGACACCTGAGCGCCGCTTCTGGTCCTACGCGATCAGCGTGGACCACGAGGGCAGCAGGGTCTTCTACATGGTGAGCGTCAACGTCCCGCGCGAGGACGGGGACTTCTACGACGACCTCCACGAGGAGGTCGTGGAGACCTTCACCCCGCACCTCTGACCGGGCCCCGGGCACACGACGGCCCCCGCGGTGTCCCGCGGGGGCCGTCGTGTGCCCGGGATCAGTACCAGCCGATGGACTGGGAGTGGGCCCACGCCTCACACGGGGTGCCGTAGCGCCCCTTGATGTAGTCGATGCCCCACGCGATCTGGGTGGCGGGGTTCGTCTGCCAGTCGTCGCCGTGGGAGGCCATCTTGCTGCCGGGCAGCGACTGGGGGATGCCGTACGCGCCCGAACTCGGGTTCGAGGCGGTGTGGTTCCAGTTGCTCTCCTTCTCCCACAGGGGTTCGAGGCAGCCGGAGAACTGGTCCGCGCCCCAGCCCTCCGCGAGGACCATGTCGAGGGCGATCGACTTGGGGTCCCCGGTGAACTCGGGAACCTCCTCCTCTTCCTCCTCTTCCTCTTCCTCCTCGATGTCGCTCCCGTCGCCCTGGGCCGTTCTGACCCCGGCGCCGAGGGCGGCCTCGCTCTCTCCCCGGGCCTGCTGTCGCAGCTCCTGGAGTTCTTCCTGCGTCAGCTCGGCGGAGGCGAAGAACTCGTCCTCCCCGGTTTCGGTGTCGGCTGCGGATTCCTCGCTGTCCGGAACGGCGGCGCTGGCCGCCATTTCCGGGTCGACCCCGTCGTCCGCGAACGCGGAGACGGCGAACGTCGCACCCGCGACGAGGGTCGCCGCACCGATCACCGCTGTACTGCGCAGCGACATTCGGTTGAGTAGCACGATTGCCTTTCCCAAGAGGGGGTTATTGGCAGGGAAAGCCCCATTAATACCAGTTGTTCGCCTGGGAGTGGGACCAGGCGCCGCAGGGGTTCCCGTACCGGTCCTTGATGTAGTCGATGCCCCACGCGATCTGGGTGGCGGGGTTCGTCCGCCAGTCGTCGCCGTGGGAGGCCATCTTGCTGCCGGGCAGCGACTGCGGAATGCCGTAGGCGCCCGAACCCGGGTTCTCCGCGGTGTGGTCCCAGTTGCTCTCCTTCTCCCACAGGGGTTCGAGGCAGCCGGAGAACTGGTCCTCGCCCCACCCCTCCGCGAGGACCATCTCCAGGGCGATCTCCTTAGCCGAGCCCGCCGGGACGGCGGCCGCGCCGCCGCCGGAGGGGTCCGCGGGGTCCGCGCCGCCGCCGGAGGCGGTGGCGCCGGGTTCGGGCTCCGGTTCGGGCTCGGGGATGTCGCTCCCCGTCCCGCTGGCGGACCGGAGGCCCTCCTCCGCGGCCGCCGCGGCCTGCCGGCGGCTCTCCTCGCGCTCCTCCCCGCCGACCGCGGAGGGCTCGGCGAAGAAGTCGTCGGCGCCGCCCCCGGACTCCTGGTCGGGGACCACCGCGGCGGACGTGAGCCGTTCGGGCTCCACCGCCCCGGTCTGCGCGAACGCCGCCACCGTGAAGGCGCTTCCCGCGACCACGGCCGCGGCTCCGACGGCGCTCGCACGGCGCAGTGAGGTTCGGTCGATCAGCAAGGAGTGGCCCTTTCGCGTAGACGCACACGTGCCTTCGTGGGGCTGTTCGTGTGCGGTGCTTCGCCGCCGCTGACCACGTGGCCCGGACTGTGCGCGGAGGGGACGGGTCTTCTTCCGTTCGACCGACCGCGGCGGGGGACTTCCACGTGGGAGGGAGTGTTCTGTGCAGCGGACTCAGCCTGCATCATCGTCACGGCCAAGTAACGCCAGTTTTACTATGCCTTGGGTCACATCACGGAATGTGCCTGTATTGCGGCCCTCTGACCTGCACATCGCCACGAAGAGTCAAGTTCCGGTCAAGCGGTTCCACGTGTGCTCCACGTCTCCGCACCGGGGGACGCGGCTCTCGTCACCGCCCGGTCTGAGTACGTGTACCGATGCGCGCGGGCGGGGCCGGGGACAGGATGGCGGTATGAACGCCCCAGGATCCCCACCGTCCCCCGCGGGTCCACGGCTCCACTGCCCGGACTGCCGCGCCCCGCTCCCGGCCGGCGTGCGCGCGTGCCCGCGGTGCGGACTGGCACTCGTCGGCGACACCGCCCGGCGCCTCTGGCTGATCGACTCCGAGATCGCGGAGATCGACGGCCGCAGGCACCGCCTGCTCGGCGAGCGCGCCGTCACGATGCGCCTGCTGCGCCGCGAGTCGCTCCCGGGGCGGCCGGGCACGCCCCTTCCCGGGCGCGCCCCCGCCGACGGCCGCCCCGGAGCCGTCCGGGCCGAGGCCGGCCCGCGGCCTCCGCTCGGCTCCGCCGCCCCGGGGGGCCCGGCCCCCGCGTCCGCCGGACACGGCTCCGAGCCCGTCGGCGAGGTCACCCGGCGCTCCGCCCAGAACGTCGTCCTCGGGCTGGGCGGCCTCCTCGTCGGCATCGCCGCCCTGGTGTTCGCCGTCTGGTCCTGGAGCGACCTGGGCACCGGCGCCCGCGCGGGCGTCCTCGGCGCCACGACCCTGGCCTTCGCCCTCCTGGCCCTCCCGCTGCACCGGCGCGGCCTCAGGGCGACCGCCGAGACCTTCGGAGCCATCGCCGCCGCCCTGCTGTGCGTCGACGCCCTCGCCCTGGGCCTGCTCCTCTCCGACCGGATCTCCAACGGGCCCGGCTACTCGGCCGCCGCGCTGGCGGCCGTCGGCGCGCTGACGGCGCTCTACCCGCTCCTCGTGCCGCTGCGGTCCCCGCGCGTCGTCGCCGCGCTCGTGGCCCAGCCGGTCCCGGTGCTGCTGGTGGCGGCGGCGCCCGGGGACGGGCTCCTGCCCTGGACCCTGCCCGCGCTCGCCGCCACCGCCCTCGCCGACCTGCTGCTGGTCCGCCTGCTCGGCGGCCCGCGCGGGGGCGTCCCCGTCCGCACCCTCCACGTGACCGCGACGGTCCTGTGGGGGTTCTCCCTCGCCCTCTCCGCGGTTCTCGTGCTCGCGGTCCCCGCGGCCGGCGACGCCGGCTCCTGGTGGGCCCTGGCGGCGGCCCTGCTGGTGTCCGGCGTGACGGGGCTGCTGTTCACCCGGCGCCCGCTGCCCTCCCTCCCCCCGGCCGGCGCCGGGCCGTCGGCGGTGCACGCCGTCGTCGCGCTCCTCGCCCTGGGGGCGGCGCCCCTGGCGGCCGGGCCCGCCCACCTCCCCGTCCTCCCGCGCGTCCCGGGCACGTTCTGGTCCGAGGCCCCCGGCACCGCGACCGCCGCGGCCGCCGGGGTCCTGGGGCTCACCGGTCCCGGCGCGCCCCCGCTGTCCGGAGCCGCCTGGCTGGCGGCCGTCGCGGCCGCCGCCGTCCTCGCCCTGGCGGCCACGGCCCTGCTGCGCCGCGACCTCCTGGCGCACACCTCGGCCCTGGTGGCCCCGCCGACCCTGCTGGCCGTCCCCCTGCTGCTGCCCCTGCCCCTGGCGGTCGCGGTCGTGTGGGCCCTGCTCGTGGGCGCCGCGCTGGTCCTCGGCACCGCCCTCCTCCCCCGGCGGGGCGCGGGCCGGGTGTCCGCGGCCTCGGGGAGCCTCACCGTCGCCACGGGGGTCCTGTGGTCCCTGCCGGACCAGTACACGTCCCTGGCCGCGCTCCTCCTGGCGGGCGCGGTCCCGCTGGTCGGCCTCCTGCTGTTCCGCCGCGCCGACCGCGCGGGCGACGCCCCCGCCTCCCTGTACGGGGCGTGCCTGCTGCTGTGGGCGCTGGCCCTGGCGGCCGGGACGGTCTTCCTGGCGGCGCTGACCCTCGGCGGGGACGCGGCGCGTCCCGCCTGGTGGCTCCTCGCCGCCTCCACCCTGCTGGCGGGCGCGACCGCCCTGCTGTTCGGCAGGGTCCGCCGGCCGTTCGCCTCCCCCGCGGCCGGAACGGCGCCCGGAGGCGGTCGTGCGGCGGCCCGGACCCCCGCCCCGGACACCGCCGACCCCCGGACGGCCTTCACCCTGTTCGGCCTCCTGCTCCTGCCCTCCGCCCCGCTGCTCGCCGGAGGGGGCCGTGCCCCCGGGCTGGCGGCGCTCCCCGGCCCGTACGCCCCCTGGACCGCCCCGGCGTCGGCGATGCTCGACCCCGCCCACCGGGTGCTGGGGCTCTCGGCCCCCTCCGGGACGGCCGCCGCGCTGGGCGCCGCGCTCGGCGTGCTCGTCGCCGGCGCGCTGGTGGTGGCCCTGGTCCTCGTGGTCGACCGGAGGTGGACGGTGACCGCGGCCTCGCTCGCCGCACCCACCTCCCTGGTGCCGCTGCCGGTGCTCCTGGGCCTGCCGTACGCGGCGGCGGTGGTGTGGACGGTGTTCGTGGGAGCCGCGCTGCTGCTGGGCGTCACGCTCTCCGGCCGCTCCGGACTCGGCTGGGTGCCGACGGCGACCGGTTCGGCGACCCTCGTGCTGGGCCTGCTCTGGTCGCTCCCCGAGTACCGCACGACGCTGTCGGCGATCGTGCTGGTCGCGGCGGCCTCCCTGGTGTCGGCGCTGCTCCTGCGCCGCGTGGACTCCCCCGGAGCCGCGGCCCGCACCGCGCCCCTCGTCCCGGGGGCCCTCTCCCTCCTCGCCGGCGGGGCCTCCCTGGCGGCCTCCTTCACACGGCCGGGGCCGCCCGAACCCGTGGCGTGGTGGTTGTCGGCCGCGGCCCTGCTGTGCGTCGGCGCCGCCTCGGTGGCCTCGGCCCGGCCGCACCGCCCCGGGGCGCCCCGGCCGGCCCTCGGCCCCGTGCCGCGGCCCGCGCTCCGGGCGGCGCCCCTCACCCTGCTCGGGCTCCTGCTGCTGGGGGCCGTCCCGCTCGTGGCCGGTCCCCGGTCGCTGCCCGCGCTCGCCGCGGCCTCCCGGGCGTACCCCCCGGGGACGGCCCCGCTCCCGGCCCTGACGGACCCCGCGTACGCCGTCCTCGGCCTCGCCCCGCTGCCGGGACCGGTCGCCGCGGCGGCGGTCGCCGGGGTCCTGGTGTCCGGGCTGCTCTCCGTCGGCGCGGTCGCCGTGCTGGCCCGCAGGTGGACGCCGCACGCCGTCGCCCTGGTCGCGCCGCCCGCGCTGGCCCCGCTGCCCGTGGTCGCCGGCGCGCCGTTCCTCCTCGCCCTGCTGTGGGTGCTGGCGGTGGGATCCGCTCTCGTGGTGTGGTCCGCGCTGCTGCGGGACGGGCGCACGAGCCCGCTGCCGGGGCTGACCGGCCTCCTCACCCTGGCGCTGGGGCTGGGCTGGGCGCTCGCCGAGGAGCACACGGTCGCGGCCGCGCTGATGGCCGCCGCGGTGGTCGCGTCGGTGGCCGCCGCACTGGCGCGGACGCCCGTCCCGGCCCTGGGCGGCACCGCGGCCGCCACGGCCCTCACCGGCGCGTTCGCCCTCGCCCTGCCCCTGGCCCTGGACGCGCCGGCGGAGTACGCGGCGCTGGCGCCCATCGCCCTGGTCGCCGCCGTGGCCGCGGTCGTGCCGAGGCTGCGCGGGGCGCTGGTGCCCGCCGCGGAGGTCCCCGCGTGCCTGTGGGCGGTGCTGGCACTGGCCGTCTCCCTCGGCGCGGGGGCGCGGCCGGAACTGGTGGCGCTCGCGCTGGCCCTGGTCGGCGTGATCGCGTCGGCCACCGCCGTGCGGCCCGGCCGGTCGGGGTTCGCGGTGGTCGGCGGCCTGCTGATGTTCGCCGCCCTGTGGACCGCGCTCGCGGCGTGGGACGTGACGGTGCCCGAGGCGTACACGGCGCCGCCCGCGTTCGCCGCCCTGGTCATCGGCTGGGAGTGGAGCCGCAGGGCGCCCGCCCCGCCGTCGAGCTGGGCCGCCTACGGCGGCGGTCTGGCGCTGCTGTTCCTGCCGACGGTGGTCCTGGTGCTCACCGGGGACGGCATGGCGTGGCGGGTGCCGGCCGTGCTGGTGCTCGGGGTGGCCGTCACCGTGTGGGGGCTGGCGGGACGGCTCCGGGCGCCCCTGGCCCTGGGAGGGCTGGTGCTGGTGGCCACGTCGGCGCGGGCGTTCGGGCCGCCCCTGTGGGACCTGGCCCGGCTCGCGCCGAACTGGGTGCCGTTCGCGGTCGTGGGCCTGCTCCTCCTCGCCGTCGGCGCCCGCTACGAGGCGAGCCTGGCGAGGCTGCGGAGCCTGGGGCGGCTGGTGTCGGGCATGCGCTGAGGGGCCGGAACCGGCACGCGCGGACGGCGGTCCGGGCCCGGCCTCCCCGGCCGGGCCCGGACCGCCCTCGCGTCAGTTCTCCAGCAGCTCGGTGACCAGGGCGGCGATCGGGGACCGCTCCGACCGGGTCAGGGTGATGTGTGCGAACAGCGGGTGGCCCTTGAGCTTCTCGATCACCGCGACCACGCCGTCGTGGCGCCCCACCCTCAGGTTGTCGCGCTGGGCGATGTCGTGGGTGAGCACCACCCGCGAGTTCTCCCCGAGCCGGGACAGGACGGTGAGGAGCACGCCGCGCTCCAGTGACTGGGCCTCGTCCACGATCACGAACGCGTCGTGCAGCGAGCGGCCCCGGATGTGCGTGAGCGGGAGGACCTCCAGCATCCCCCGGTCCACGACCTCCTCGATGACGTCCTCGCTGGTCACGGCGGACAGGGTGTCGTGCACCGCCTGGCCCCACGGTGTCATCTTGTCGTTCTCGGTGCCGGGCAGGTAGCCGAGTTCCTGGCCCCCGACCGCGTACAGGGGCCGGAACACCATCACCTTGCGGTGCTGGCGGCGCTCCAGGACGGACTCCAGCCCGGCGCACAGCGCCAGCGCCGACTTGCCGGTGCCCGCGCGCCCGCCCAGCGACACGATGCCGACCTCGGGGTCGGTGAGCAGGTCGAGGGCGATCCGCTGCTCGGCGCTGCGCCCGTGCAGACCGAACACGTCCCGGTCCCCGCGCACCACCTTGACCGACTTGTCGGGCCGCACCCGGCCGAGCGCCTTGCCCCGCTCGGACACGAGCACCAGCCCTGTGTGACAGGGGAGCTCCCTGGCCTCCTCGATCTCACTGGTACCGCTCTCGAACAGCTCACCGATCTGGTGGGCGGGCACGTCCAGTTCGGCCATGCCCGTCCAGCCGTGCTCGATGGCGAGCTCGGCGCGGTACTCGTCGGCCGGGAGGCCGATCGAGGCGGCCTTGATCCGCATCGGCAGATCCTTGCTCACCAGCACGACGTTCCCGCCCTCCTCCTGGAGGTTGCGGGCCACCGTCAGGATCCGGGTGTCGCTGTCGCCGAGCCGGAAGCCCGCCGGCAGGATCTTCGGATCACTGTGGTTGAGCTCCACACGGAGCGTTCCGCCCTGGTCGTTCACCGGTACCGGGACGTCCAGTCGGCCGTTGGCGACCCGCAGGTCGTCGAGGCGGCGCAGCGCGTTGCGAGCGAAGTACCCGAGTTCCGGGTGGTGTCGCTTGCTCTCCAGCTCGGTGATCACCACCACGGGGATGACCACCTCGTGCTCGGCGAACCTGGCCATGGCCATCGGGTCGGCGAGCAGGACACTGGTGTCGAGCACATGGACGCGCCTTCCCCGGCCTACCTCCGTGTGGGGGTCGGCGGGGGACTGGGTGTCACGGCGATCGGTCGAGGAACTAGCCACTCGTTCTCCCCTTGGGCACCGCGGGGGCGCCCTACTGTCACGGGATCATGGAGGACCGGGACCTGGCCCCAGAGGGCCGGGTCCGGCCCTCCTCGTCGACGTTCCGCGAGGGCGGAGGAGATCAATGAGCCGGGGCCTCCCGAACGGGTGGATGCACACCACCCGCTTGTTCCGACGCTACGCGCCCGCGACCCCGTTTCCAAGGGTCCCGCCCCGCCGCGCGGTGAACACCGCGTTAATGGGCAGGCCGACCGGGGGGACCGGGGGTCAGGAGCCGAAGCGCCGGTTGCGCGCGCCGTAGGAGCGCAGTGCACGGAGGAAGTCCACCCTGCGGAACGCGGGCCAGTAGACCTCGCAGAAGTAGAACTCCGAGTGCACGCTCTGCCACAGCATGAAGCCCGAGAGGCGCTGCTCCCCCGAGGTGCGGATGAGCAGGTCGGGATCGGGCTGGCCGCGCGTGTAGAGATGCCGTGCGATGTCCTCGATGTCCAGGCGCTCGGCAAGCTCCTGGATACCGGTGCCCTTGGCCGCCTCCTCGTGGAGGAGGGACCGAACCGCATCAGCGATCTCACGTCTACCTCCATACCCGACGGCGACGTTGACAACCAGGCCGGGGTTGCCGGATGTCGCCTCTTCCGCCTCCTTCAGGGCGCGGGCGGTGGAGTCGGGCAGCACGTCGAGCGCGCCGACGGGGCGCGTGTTCCACCCCTCCTCGCGGAGCCGGGCGATGGTCTGCTCGATGATGCGCACCAGCGGGCCCAGTTCGGACTCGTCGCGGGTGAGGTTGTCGGTGGACAGCATCCACAGGGTGACCACCTGCACACCGACCTCGTCGCACCAGCGCAGCACCTCGAAGATCTTGTTCGCGCCGGCCTGGTGGCCCTCCTCGGCCGCACGGAGGCCGCTGCTCTTCGCCCATCGGCGGTTGCCGTCCATGGCGACACCGACGTGGCGGGGAATCTCCTGGCTGGTCAGCTGGCGTTCGAGCCGCCGCTCGTAGAGCCAGTACAGGGGGTCTCGGAGCCCCATTGGCGAAACCTCTCAGAGCTGGATCAAAGACAGCACACTCCTGTGAAGGATGTGCCGACGGGGATTCCTCCAGAGTAGTTCGCCCCGGGGCGCTACGTCACAGCCAGGGACTTGCGCACGTGCTTGCGGCCCTGGTGGATCCGGGACTTGACGGTGCCCAGGGCGAGGTTGAGCTCGGAGGCGATCTCGTTGTAGTCCATCTGGCACAGGTCGCGCAGGACCAGGGGGGCGACCAGGTTGGGGCGGTCCTTCTCCAGCTGGTCCAGTGCCTCGAGGAGGTCGATGCGGGAGCCGGCGATGACGCTGGTGGTCCGGGGGTCGCGCTGGTGGGGCATGCGCTCGGCCTCGGTGGGGAACTCGGCGGACCTGCGCTTCATCGACCGGTAGGTCTGGCGGGCGGAGTTGGAGACCACCGTGTACAGCCAGGTGGTGAAGAGTGAGTCGCCCTTGAAGCTGTCGATCTTGCGGGCCACGCGGAGCAGCGCGTCCTGGCAGGCCTCCTCCGCGTCCTGGCGGTAGGGGAGGAAGCGCGCGCACCGGCGGAGCACCTCGGGCTGGATGCGCCGGAGGAGGTCGTCCAGGGCCGCGGCGTCGCCGTGCTTGGCCCGTCGCGCGAGGTCCTCCAGCTCCTCGTCGACGTTGCTCGCCACCCGCCGCCGGGGCGCCGGGGTCTCCTCGTTCTCCGTGTGGTCACTACTGCGCATGGCTGGTCTCTCCCTGACTGACGGCGGACGTCCGGCCGTCCTGTTCGGACGCGTGTGCGCCCATCGGTTACGAGGGTCACACGTCAACGGGACGTCCACGGATCCCCTTCGGCTCCGTCCTCGCGAAGCTTCGCATCTCGCCGCGACCATTCGCATGGCGCACAGAACCCGTCGGGGGCTCCCCCCAGTTTCCACGCCACGGGGGTCTCGGCGCTACCCGGAGAGGGGATCATATCCGCGGGAGACAACATGAAGGCGTAGATGGTGTATTAGTGGGCAACGAACGCGTATCCACCCCCCTAGACACCGAGGCGGAAATGAGCCAACCGGAGGCCTTCGGACGGTACCGCGTCATCCGGCGCCTGGGTTCCGGCTCCTTCGCCACGGTCTGGCTGGCGCAGGACGATCTGCTCAACTACCCGGTGGCCATCAAGGTACTCGCCGAGAACTGGGCGCACCAGATGGACATCCAGCACCGGTTCCTGGAGGAGGCGCGCATCCTGCGCCAGACCGACTCCACGTGGCTGGTGGCGGTGCACGACGTCGACGTGCTGCCCGACGGGCGCCCCTACATGGTGATGACCTACGCCGACCAGGGAAGCGTGACCGACCTCATCCGCCGGGGCCAGCTGCCCCTGGACGAGGCCCTGCGGCTCCTGACGGAGATCGGCCAGGGCATCACCGTGCTGCACAACCACGGCACGATCCACCGCGACATCAAGCCCTCCAACGTCCTGCTCCAGTCCTCCCCCGTGGGGCAGCGGGTCCTGGTCGCGGACCTGGGGTTCGCCAAGGCCATCGACGAGGCCTCGGGGTTCACGGCGGCGGCGGGCACCCCCGGCTACATGTCGCCCGAGCAGAGCATCCCCGGCGGCGACCTGGACGTCCGGTCCGACGTGTACTCGCTGGGCGCGGTCGCCTACGAGCTGATCACCGGGCGCCCGCCCTCCCGCCCGCCCGTCAAGGTCCCGCCTGGCCGGATCCGGCCAGGCCTGCCCCGCGCCCTCGACGAGCTCATCCTCTCCGCGCTCTCGGTGGACCGGGAGAGCAGGCCGGCGGACGCCAAGACCTTCACCGACCGCGTCAGGGCGATCCGTACGGAGCCCGACCTGCCCAAGGCGGACCCGTGGTGGCAGCGCTACCAGATGCCCTGGCGGCGCACGGTCACCCTGGCGGCCTCCCTGCTGCTGGTGGCGGCGGGCGCGACCGCGTCCACCGGCGCCCCGGGCATGGCGCTGACCACGGTGAGGGACGCCAGCCAGAACATCCTCGTGAACGTGCCCTCGGTGTGGGCGCGCGAGTTCCACACCGACCTCGCCGCCGGTCCGGCCGCGGCCGGGGCCGGCGCGGGACCGGGGCTGCTGGTGGCGACCGACGCGGACGACTGGCACTCCACCGAGGTGCCCTCCTACGGGGTGTACGCGACGGTGATGCCCGGCTCCCGCAGGCTCAGCGGCGTCTCCGGGGCCGACCCGTGCGGGGGCTCCCCGGAGGAGCGCGAGCTGCACACCCCCACCTGGGAGGGCACCGTGTGGGACTGGCCCGAGTGCAACGGCGGCGGCGCGTTCACCAGCGCCGCCGTGCACCAGCCGGGCGTGCCCACGACCGTGTACATGGAGATCCGGCAGCCCGCCTACCGCCCGGACGTGGTGAACGACATCATCGGCGGCACCCGGCTGGTCTGACCGGGGGGCGCGTGTCCGCGCCCCCCGGCGGTCAGGGCGTCCGGGAGAGCAGCTGGGCCCGGAGCTCCTCGGGCGAGGTGACCGGGAGCTTGCAGACGAACCCCTCGCACACGTAGGCGGTGGGAGCTCCTCCGACCCGCACCCGGTCGCGCAGCAGCGGCACGCCGCCGTCGTCGAGGCCGTCGCCCCGGGACAGCGCCGTACCGAGGGGCGCCCAGGTCAGGGCGGTGCGCACCAGCTCCTCCGTCCGGGGGTCGCCGGGGTCGCCGACCACCGCGACGGCGCGCGGCCCCGACAGTGCGGCCTCGCCCGCGGCCAGGCCCCACCCGGCGAACCGCGCCGCCTTCTCGGCCAGCAGTGCCACCGGCGCCAGGGCGCCCTCGGCCGCCGTCCTGTGTCGTTGCGAACCGGTCAGCGCGGCGTGGGTCACGAGCGCGGACGCGGCGGCGGAGCGCCCCGAGGGGGTCGCGTTGTCGGTGGGGTCCTGCGGGCGGCTGAAGAGCTTCTCCGCGTCGTCCGCGGTGTCGAAGAACCCGCCCGCGCCGTCGCCGAAGTGCTCCAGGACGGCGTCCAGGAGCTGTCCGGCCCCGTGCGCGTAGCGCGGATCGCCGGTCACCCCGTGCAGGGCCAGCAGACCCTCCGCCACGTCGGCGTAGTCCTCCAGGACCCCGGCGCTGCCGCCCGCCCTTCCGTCCCGGGACGTGCGCACCAGGCGGCCGTCCCGCAGGTGGACGGTGAGCAGCAGCTCCGCCGCGTCGCGGGCGGCCTCCACCAGGTCGGGGCGCTCCAGCAGCGCCCCCGCCTCCGCCAGTCCGGCGATCGCCAGCCCGTTCCAGGCGGCCACCACCTTGTCGTCGCGGGCGGGAGCGACCCGCTCCGCCCGGGCGGCCAGCAGGGCCTCGCGGACCCGCTGGAAGCGCCACGTGTCGGCGGGAGGGACCGGCAGCCGGAGCACGGAGGCGCCCCGCTCGAAGGTGCCCTCCTCCGTCACCTCGAACACCCCGGCCGCGAAGGCGGCGTCGTCCGCGTCCAGGACCTCGCGCAGCTGGGCGGGGGACCACACGTAGTAGGTGCCCTCCTCGCCCTCGCTGTCGGCGTCCAGCGCCGAGGCGAACCCGCCCTCGGGGGTGCGCAGGTCGCGCAGCATCCAGTCGGCGGTCTCCTCCGCCACCCGCAGCAGCAGGGCGCGGGTGGCGGGCTCCGAGGTCCCGGCGCCCCGGCGGACGGGGCGCCGACCCATGCGGAGGTAGGCGCGCAGCAGCAGCGCGTTGTCGTACAGCATCTTCTCGAAGTGGGGCACCACCCACGCGCGGTCCACGGAGTAGCGGGCGAACCCGCCTCCGAGCTGGTCGTACAGGCCGCCCCGGGCCATGGCCAGGGCGGTGCCGGTGGCCATCAGCCGTGCGGGGGTGGCCTCGCCCGGGGTCCCGGCGCCTCCGCCGGAGGCCCCCTCTGCGGGGAAGGGCCGGGTGCGCTCGTCCTGCGCCGTGAGGAAGGACAGCAGCATCGACGGCGGGAACTTGGGCGCGTCGCCGAAGCCGCCCTCCGCGCTGTCGTAGTCGCGCACCAGGGCGTGGACGGCCAGGTCCAGCTGGTCGGCGGAGGGCGGCGGCGCGGAGGGCAGGGTGCGCGGGGCGCCGAGCGCGTCCACGACCCGCTTGCCCTGGTCGAGGAGTTCGGGGCGCTTGTCGCGCCAGGCGGTCGCCACGCCCTCCAGCAGCCGCTGGAAGTGGTCGCGCGGGAAGTAGGTCCCGCAGTAGAACGGGGCGCCCTCGGGTGTGGCGAACACGGTCATGGGCCACCCGCCCTGGCCGGTCATGGCCTGGGTGGCCTCCATGTAGACGGCGTCGACGTCCGGGCGCTCCTCGCGGTCCACCTTGACGTTGACGAAGTGGGCGTTCATGCGCGCGGCGGTCGCCTCGTCCTCGAAGGACTCGTGGGCCATCACGTGGCACCAGTGGCAGGCCGCGTAGCCGACGGAGACGAGCACGGGAACGTCGCGCCGGCGCGCCTCCGCGAAGGCCTCCTCACCCCAGGGCCACCACTCCACGGGGTTCTCGGCGTGCTGCAACAGGTACGGGCTGGTCGCTTCGCTCAAGCGGTTGGACATGCCCCCACTGTGCCACCCGCGGCCCGGGTCCGCCCGGTTCGCCCCGGAGCGGGAGCCCCCCTCCCGGAAACCGCCCCGCCGGGTCATGGCGGGGAACGGTCCCCGGGGAGCGCTCCCGCCGCCCCGGGGCCCCGCGGGACCGGCCGCCGGGCTCCCGGGGCGTCAGGCCCTGGGCTCCCCGGCGCCGTCGGGGGCGGCGGAGGCGGCCACCCCGGCCGCCCCGTCGTCGGAGGCCCGGGCGGTGCCACCGGCCTCCGGCGACCCGTCGCCCTCCTTGGGCAGGGCGCGGAGCTTGCCCGTCAGGCTCCTCATGAGGAAGTACAGCACGACGCCGATCGCGAAGATGACGAGGAAGCCCATGACCCCGGGTGTCACGGTGTTCTTGTCCAGCGAGAAGTCGTTGGCCGCCACCGCCGCGGAGGTGAGAAGGGTATTCATGCCGCTCATACTCTCACTGCTTCTCGGACACCCGCGAAGAGGTCCTTCTCAGGGACCTCGGTGTCCACCAGCGAGCGCACCAGGTGGTAGTCCTCGGTCGGCCAGGCCTCGGCCAGGACCTCGTTGGGGACGGCGAACCAGAAGCCGTTCGGGTCCACCTGGGTCTCGTGCGCCTTGAGCGCCTCGTTCGCGACGTCGAACTGCTCGCTGCAGTGCACCCGGGTGGTGATCTCCCACCTGGGGTACTCGCGCTCGTTGATCCGCTTCATCCAGTCCTCGAAGGGGTTCTCGATGCCGCGCTCGGCCAGGACGGTCGCCAGTGCCTCGAACCGCTCCGGCGGGAACGAGACGAAGTAGTACAGCTTCAGCGGCTGCCAGGGGTCCCCGGCCTCCGGGTAGGCGTCGGGGTCGCCCGCGGCGTCGAAGGCGTGCATCGACACCTTGTGGGTCATGATGTGGTCGGGGTGCGGGTAGCCGCCGTTCTCGTCGTAGGTGAGGATCACGTGCGGGCGGAACCGGCGGATGGACTCCACCAGCGGCGCGGAGGCCTCCTCCACCGGCAGGGTCGCGAAGCACCCCTCCGGCAGCGGCGGCAGCGGGTCGCCCTCGGGCAGGCCGGAGTCGACGAACCCGGCGAACTCCTGCTGGATGCCGAGGATCTCGCGGGCCCGGTTCATCTCCTCGCGGCGGACCGCCGCGATGTTCTCGCGGATCTCGGGACGCTCCATGGCGGGGTTGAGGATGTCGCCTCGTTCGCCACCGGTCATGGTGACGACGAGCACGTCGACGCCCTCGTCCACGTAGCGCGCCATCGTGGCCGCGCCCTTGCTGGACTCGTCATCGGGGTGGGCATGGACGGCCATAAGCCGCAGGCGCTCGGACAACGAAGGGTTCTCCTTGACTCGGTGAACACGGGCACGGGGCGTGGCTGTCCGGCCTCCCCGGGGCACGGCTTCGACGACTCACGCACGGGCCGCGTAGGGGGGCTGGCAGGTCGGGGATATCTTAGACAACACCGTCCCCTTGTTCGGAGATTCCCGATGCAGCCCACCCCGGAAGAAGACGCCGTGAACAGTGCCGACACCCCGGCCGACACGGCCGAACCCGTCGCGCCCGCGCTACGCAGGCACCACGGCAACGGCCCCGTCTTCTTCGTCATCGCGACCGTGTTCGCGGTCCTGTGCGCGGTCGGCTGGGGCTACTCCGTGATGAGCTACAGGGGGCTCGGGGGCGGCGTGTACCACCAGGTGGTCTCCTACTCCCTGGAGTCCCCGGACGAGGTCACGGTCAACTACGAGGTGAACAGCCGGGACGGGGCCGAGTGCCTGATCGTGGCACTGGACGAGCAGCACGTCGAGGTGGGGCAGAAGCGCTCCGAGGCGGAGGCGGGGAACCGGATGGTCACCGCGACCGTTGAGACGGTTCGTCAGGCTTCCGCGGTACAAGTGGCCTCGTGCAGGGAACAAGGTTCGCAGGACTGATCGACCGATCCCTCCCCGCACTGGTCCCCGGTGCCGCCGCCACGCCTGCGAGATCCCTTGTGCCACCACACACGGTGATATTCTCGTAAGTTCAGCTTCGGCCGCCTGGTGGCCCTTGCTACTAGTACACAAGGAGTTCCAGTGACCCAGACCCGCGATGACAACGTCACCTGGCTCACCCAGGAGGCGTATGACCGGCTCAAGTCTGAGCTGGACACCCTGTCGGGCCGTGGGCGGATCGAGATCGCGGAGAAGATCGAGGCCGCCCGCGAGGAGGGCGACCTCAAGGAGAACGGCGGCTACCACGCCGCCAAGGAGGAGCAGGGCAAGATGGAGGCCCGCATCCTCCAGCTCACCGGGATCCTGCGCACCGCACGCGTCGGCGAGGCCCCGCGCACCGAGGGCGTGGTCGGCCCCGGCATGACCGTCACCGTCAAGTTCGACGGGGACGAGGAGGAGGTCACCTTCCTGCTCGCCTCCCGCGAGGAGAGCGGTTCTCCGATCGACGTGTACTCCCCGAAGTCCCCTCTCGGGTCCGCCATCAACGGCAAGCGCATCGGTGAGAGCGTGAGCTACACGCTCCCGAACGGCAAGAGCCTGGGGGTCGAGATCATCGACGCCGTCCCCTACAGCGGCATGTGAGGCACAGGCGGAACAGGTTGGGGGGCGGCCGACGGCCGCCCCCCGCCGCGTTCGGGGAGTCCCGCGCCGGCCGCGCGGACCGGTGCGGTCGGAGGTTCTGGGGCGCCGCGACGCATCCGTCCGGGCTCCCGGCGCGTCGTAGTCTCTGAGTACCGGGAGGCCCGGCGGGTCCGGCCCGCGGCCTCCTGCGCCCTTCCCCGACCGACGAACAGAGGAACCGACCCCGCGATGCCCACCCCCCACTGGAACCCCCAGGAACCCCGGCCCGGTTCGTACGTCCCGACCAGCGGCTGGGGACCGGCGTCCGCGCCCCCGGGCGCCGACCGGGGAGGACCGGGGACGGTCGGCCTGGGGCGCCGCCTGGCCGCCCGAGCCATCGACTACGCGCTGGTGGTGGTCGCCGCCTGGGCGTTCTTCCTCTTCATGGCCCTGGTGACGGCGGTGCTCACCCTGGGCGCCGACACCACCGACGCCCAGGGGGAGCTGTGGGCCCTGCTGTTCTTCTTCGGCTGGGGCCTGCTCCTGTTCTTCTACGACTGGCTGTACCTGGTCGCCTGGGGGCGGACGATCGGCAAGATGGCGGTCGGCATCAGGGTGGTGAGCGCCGCGGACGGGGGGAGGCTCACCCAGGGCCAGGCCCTGGGCCGTGCGGCGTTCTTCGGCCTGCCCCAGACCCTGCCGCTGGTGGGGAACCTGTTCTCCCTGGCGGAGGCGCTGCCCATCCACTTCGACCCCCGGTCCCGCGCCCTGCACGACAGGGCCGCCGGGACGGTCGTCGTCCGCGTCTGAGCCGGGGGCGGCCCGGGTCCGCCCCGGCGCGGTCCGCGGCTTCCGGCGGAGGCCCCGGGGCGCCGGGGCCTCCGTGCCGGGGGCTACCGGCGGGCGCAGTCGGGGGCGTCGGCGCCGCCGTCGGCGAACGCCGCGGGGACGTAGTTGCCGGGGCCGATCCGGTACCAGGCGCTGCTGGTCCCGAACGGGCCCGTCGCCTCGTCCCCGACCGTCTGGCAGGCGACGTCGACGTTGGCCTTGTGCGCCGCGAGCCCCACGGGGTCGTGTTCCAGGCCGGGGCCGCCGCGCACGACCACCGGGTCGCTCTGGGTCACCGTGGTGATCTCCGCGCGCTGCCGGTAGTCGGCGGTCCACAGGTAGTCGACCTCCACCCAGGCGTTGGTGGGGAGCTGGAGCCCCTCCCGGAAGGCGCCGTCGGCCAGGTCGATCCCGGCGGGGTTGCGGACCTTGCGCCCGAACCCGTCCAGTCCCCCGTTGTACCCGTCCGTGTACGCCGCCTCCGCCTGGGGCAGCCCCCGCTCCAGGTCGTTCCAGGACTCGCGGTCCTCGTTCCAGTGGTCGTCCCCGGTGTTCCAGGGGCCCACGTCCCAGACGGGGAGGTAGGAGCAGCGCGGCTCGTGCTCGGGGGTCTCGTTCTTGCCCTCGGGACCCAGGGCTCCCGTGGTGCACACCCGCACCGTGTACTCGCCGCCGCCCCGCGTGGCCAGGCCTCGACGGGAGGGCAGGGCCACGAAGTGGTCGTCCTTCCGGACCGTGTGGCCGTTGGCGGTGGTCCCGCCCACCAGGCCGATGCGCGTCGCGAAGAGCCGCGCCGAGAACGGTTCGGCAGGCCGGGCTCCGTGGGCGCCGCCGTCCCGCTCCCCACCGCCCGGTCGGCCCGCGCCGCTCGCGAGCGGGCGCACCCGCAGACCGGTGAGGGCCGTGTCACCGCCCTCGACCTCCACCCGCAGCTGCACCTGGGTGACGTCCTCGGGCAGGGTCACCCGGCCGCCGCTCCCCGGTGCGGGGTACCACTCGGTCCACATCCCGTCCGGGCGGACCCCCCGCACCTCGGCCAGGAGGTGCTCGACGTCGCCGTCCGCCCGCACCCGCACGTCGACGGAGTCGGTGGGCCCGTCCAGGGCCTGCTCCGGGAAGGTCGCCAGGCCCGTGCGGCCGCGCTGCCCCTCCCTGCGCAGCGAGGCCCCGCCGCCGTCCGCCTCACCGACGTCCGTCCGCAGGGCGCCCGACTCCAGCACCAGGCCGACCCGGTCCGCGGAGTCCAGGTCCTGTCGCAGCCAGCCGCCCTGCGCGAAGGCGGGCGCCGGCGCCGCGAGGGGCACGAGGAGCGCCGCGGCGCCCAGGGCCGCCAGGGTCCGGGCGGTGGTGCGCTCGCACCGTCTGTCCGACATCTGTACCTTCCCTCACCAAACACCGAGAGTGATCAAATCAGTAACTCTCAGTAAGAGCCCTGGTGTGCGCACACTCAAGGAGCTTGTGGCGGGTGTTGGTGTTACGGCAGTAAAAGTCCGGCTCGCAGCCCGGGGGCGGCCGTGGGCCGACCAAGGCGCTGCCGGTCCCGGCGCCCCGGCCCGCCACGGACACGGGGTCACGGCGGAGGAACGGGGCCGCGGACCCCTGCGGCCGACGCGCTAGGCGAAGGCGAGCAGGCAGGCGGTGAACCCGTGCACGTGGTTGACGCCGCCGACCGGCCCGATCTCCCCCGCCGCGAAGAAGCCGGCGACGGCCTCGACGCCCAGCACGCGGTGCACGGCGAGGACGTCGTGGTCGGCGTGGGGGAAGAGCGCGGCCCCGCGGCCGTTGCAGGAGAAGAGCAGTCCGGCGCCGACGGCGTGCTCCGCCCCGAAGTCGGCGAGCCGCCGGGCGAGGTCCTCGTCCGCGGTGCCCGCGTCGCGGACCTGGAAGCGGACGGTCTGGCCGACGTCCACCATGTCGCCGACGGTGAGCCCGCCGAGCTCGGGATCGGCCCCGACCACGCTGCGGATCAGGAAGTCGCCCTGCCCGTGGTGGTCGGCGTACTCGTCCATGGCGATGCCGAGGTGCAGACCGTGTCCGGCGAGTTCGCGGTCCTCGTCCGAGAGCTCCTCGACGAGCTCCTCGAGCTTGTCGTAGGCGTTGACCCCCGCGAGTTCGAGGATGAGGTTGCCCTCGGACTTGGTGACGGTCATCGCCGGGCCGACGGGGCGGCAGCCCTGGCTGACGACGGTGCCGAGGACGTTGGCGCCGCCGAGCAGGAGGCCGATGGCCCCGTGCTCCGCGACGTCGCCCTCGCAGAACAGGCGGACGGACTCCTCCCCCCGCATGCCGTCGGCCATGCCCCCGACGAGGGGAAGCCCGTTGAGCGCGACCGTGGACTCGCGCACGAACGCCTGGGTGGGGAACTCGTAGGGGTTGGTCAGCAGGATGGCGGCCCGGTCGTCGGGGCCGGGCTCGCGCATGCCGACGACCGCGAGGTGGTCGCCCTCGATCACGGTGTCCAGGCGGAACGGGGTGATCTCCACCCCGGGCAGACCGGCGCACCACACGCTCACCGAGCCCTGCCCCTCGACGCCGCGTCCGCCGCCGATGACCCCGGTGGAACTGCACCCGAGGGTGGTCGCGCCCCCCGCCAGAGCCATGACGCGCTTGCCCGCGAGGGTGACCTCCTCGGGGTCGGCGCCGCAGACGAAGAAGCACACCAGGTCGGCCGCCCCGTCGACCTGCTCCAGAGCGCCGAGGACGGCGCGCTCGGCCGCGTTCACGAGGTCGGCCCCCGTCGTCAGTGCATTGCCGAACCGTGCCACCAGCCGCCACCTCCGGTTTCACCGGCCGCCCGGGCCGTTCGCAGGACTCCACCGTCACGTCCCATTCTTCCATCCCGGCGGCCACCGGGGGATCTTCCGGTGAACAGGGCCGGGCACCGGCACCGGTGGCGGGGCCGCCGGACGGGGACGCTCTGATCGGGGTCCCTTTCCCCAGCCGGGCCGCGGAAACCCCGGGCGGGGGATACTCCCGTCACCCCGCCCCGGTTGCGGATAGGTTCGGAGGGTGAGCGCACCCCCCGAACTCCCCCGGACCCGCGCGGCGCTGCGCGAGTACGGCCACGTCCACCGTTCCGTCTCCGCCGAGGTGCGGGAGAACCTGCTCCGCCTGATGGGCTCCGGCGGACCTCGCTTCCCCGGGGTGCTCGGCTTCGACTCGACGGTGCTCCCGCAGGTGGAGCGCGCCCTGCTGGCCGGGCACGACCTCGTGCTGCTCGGCGAGCGGGGGCAGGGCAAGACCCGGCTGATCCGCTCCCTGGTGGGCCTGCTGGACGAGTGGTCCCCGGCGGTCGCCGGGTGCCAGGTGAACGACCACCCCTACGCGCCGGTGTGCCCGGTGTGCGTGCGGCGCTCGGCGGAGGAGGGGGACCGCCTGCCCGTGGTGTGGCGGCACCGGCGGGAGCGGTACGGGGAGAAGCTCGGCACCCCCGACACGGGCGTGGGCGAGCTCGTGGGCGACGTGGACCCGGCCCGGCTGGCCGAGGGGCGCTCCCTGGGCGACCCGGAGACCGTCCACTACGGCCTCGTGCCGCGCGCGAACCGCGGCGTGTTCTGCGTGAACGAGCTCCCCGACCTGCCCGCCCGCGCGCAGGTGGCCCTGTTCAACGTGCTGGAGGAGCGCGACCTCCAGGTGCGGGGCTACAGCCTGCGGCTCCCCCTGGACCTCCTGGTGGTCGCGAGTGCCAACCCCGAGGACTACACGAGCCGGGGCCGGATCGTCACCCCGCTCAAGGACCGCTTCGGCGCGCAGGTGCGGACCCACTACCCGCTCACGCTGGAGGACGAGCTGGCGCTGGTGCGCCAGGAGGCGGTGCTGCCGGAGGGCACGGCGGTGCCCGCCCACGTGTGGGAGACCGCGGCGCGGTTCACCCGGCTGGTGCGCGCCTCCAAGCGGGTGGACGCCAGGTCGGGGGTGTCCGTGCGCTTCGCCGTCGCGGCGGCCGAGACGGCGGCGGCGTCGGCGCTGCGCCGGTCCGCCCTGACGGGCGGGGAGGCCCCGGTGGCGCGCGTGTGCGACCTGGCGGCGGCGGTGGAGCCGCTGCTGGGCAAGGTCGAGTTCGAGCTGGGGACCGAGGGCCGGGAGCCGGAGGTCCTGCACGCGCTGCTGAGACGGGCGACGGCGGAGGCGTTCCGGGAGCGGCTGGGCGGGACGGACCTGTCCGCGCTCGTCGAGCGGTTCACCGGCGGCGCCACCGTGGAGTCCGGCGACCTGGTGGGCGCCGCCGAGCTGCTGCGCCGGGTCGGCGCCGTGCCGGGGCTCGCGGCGATGATCGCCGGCGCCGCCCCGGAGTCGGAGGACGGCCCGCCCACGCCCGGCCTGGCCGCCGCGGTGGTGGAGTTCGCGCTGGAGGGCCTGTACCTGGAGCGCCGCCTGTCCAAGGACGTGCTGCCCGGCGGCGGGGTCTACCGGTTCTAGGCCGTGCCCCGCGGGTCGTTCCGGGCCCGCGTCCGCCGGGCTGCCTCCCGCCGCGCCGACCGCGCCCGGACAGCAGGCCCGGGCCGGCCCTCGCCGCTCGTCCAGCGGGAGAGGGCCCGGCGACCGCTCGCGGTGGTCGGCGCAGGCGCCGAGCCCGCCGGGAGCACCCGCGGACCACGCCCCGGGCGGCCCGGCGCGACCGCTGGTCCACCGGGACCGGCGCCGCCGGAGCGCGCACCGGGCGTAGGGTCGTGGCCGACGCGCCCGGTCGGTGGGCCGGGAGGATCGGGGGGCGGCACGGGTGAGGTTCCGGTACCGGGAGTACGACGGCGGACCCGATCCCCTGGACGGGCCGGAGGAGGAGCCCCGGCCGCCGGAGGGGACCGCCGCCCCGCACGAGAGGCCGGTCGGCGGCGCGGACCCCGCCGCCGGGCCGGAGCCGCTGGAGTCCCCGGCCCTGGAGGGGGTGCGGATCAGCTACGGGGAGGACGGGCCCGCGGCCCCGGACGGAACGGCCGCCGTCGCCGCCGGCGGGTGGGGGGACGGCTCCTCCCGCCCGCAGGTGCCCGGGGACCCGGCCGCGCCGGAGGACGGCGCCGGGAGGGACCGGTCCCGGCCGGAGCCGCCGGGCTGGGGACCGCGCGAGATCCGTCGGCTGGGCGAACTCGCCCTGCGCGACATCGAGGCGGCGGGGCGCCGGCGCGGCGTCCGCGGCGGCGGCCTCCGGGGCGGCGCCGGACCGGGCGGCGAGGCGACCGGCGGCCACCTGCCCCGCGACGAGGCCGGGGACCTGGCGCTGGACGCGGTCGCCACGGCGCGCGAGGCGGTCCTGCGCCGGGCGCGGCCCGGGGAGCGCTCCGCGGTCCTGCGCCCGCAGGACGTGCGGGTGGTGGAGACCGAACCGGCGGAGGCCGCCGCCGTGGCCCTGCTGGTGGACCTGTCGCACTCGATGACGACCCGCGGGCTGCACGGGGCCGCCACCGGGACGGCCCTGGCCCTGGACGCGCTGGTCCGGGTCCGCCGTCCCCGGGACAGGCTGCGGCTGGTCGGGTTCGGGGACAGGGCTTGGGAGATGACCCCGGCGGAGCTGGCGGCCCACGACTGGAGCCGCGTCCCGGGCACGAACCTGCACCACGCGCTGCGGCTGGCGCGCGGCCACCTGCGGCGCCACCGCGACCTGCGCCCGCAGGTGATGGTGGTGACCGACGGGGAGCCGACCGCCCACCTGGGCGAGGACGGCGGCGCGCGGTTCTCCTGGCCGCCGGATCCCCGCACCGGGGAGCTGACGCTGGCCGAGCTGGACGCCGCGCTGCGGGAGGGGGCGGAGGTGGCGTTCTTCGTCCTGGCGGACGATCCGCGGCTGCGCGCGTTCCTGGAGCGCGTGGAGCGGTGCCGGGGCGTCCGGGTGGTGCGCGCCGACGCCGGGGGGCTGGGCCCCCTCGTGGTCGACCGCTACCTGGGGCGCCGGGGCTGATCCTGCGCCCGGGGGCGCACGGACCGGCGGCGCCGGGCAGGGGTGCGGCGCCCCGGCCGGTCCGGGGCGCGGAGGGCAGGCCGTGCGGAGGGCAGGTCGTGCCACCCGCGCCGTCCCGCGGGCGGCGGGCCCCGTTCGCGGGGTCCGCGCCGGGCGGTCCCGCCGTGCCCGGGCCGCGGCCGCGCGGGTCAGCGCTCGAAGATGTTGACGTCCGAGGCCATCAGCAGGAGTTCCTCGGGCGCCCGGCCCCCGGAGTAGAGGAGCTGGTGGCGGTTGGCGGGCATGACCGTCTCGGTGAACCTCAGAGGGGTCTCCCCGTCGTAGGCGACGCGTTCCTGGACGAGCAGGGGGATCCCCGGTCCCAGGCCGAAGGACTCGGCCTCGTCCTGGGAGGGCATCCGGGCGCCGACGATGTCCCAGTTCCAGTCCTCCCGGTAGCCGAGCTCCTGGAGCACCGCCGCCACCCCCTGCTCCAGCCGGTCGGGGGACATGAGGGGGGTGTTGTTCGCGATGCTGAAGGGGAAGTGGGTCACCTGGGACTGCCACAGGCTGCCCTCGACGAACCGGTCGGAGGCCCGGATGACGACCAGCCCCCCGTGGGGGCCGTCCCCCGCGTCGCCGCGGCGGAGCCGCCTGGCCACCTTGGGCCGCATGGTGTCGAGGCTGACCTTGATCTTCTCGTCGATCTGGTCGTATCCGGCCTCGCGCAGGTGCGGCTGGTAGCCGGCGTCGAAGCGTTCGGAGTCGCTGCCGCCCGTGATGGGGGTGGCGAGGTGGACGATGGGCCGGTGGTCGGCGACGAAGGCCCCGCGGCCCGCCTGGATGGCGATGCGGCCCTCGTCCTGGAGGATCCGCATGCCCAGGCGCGCGGTGGCGCGGGAGACGTCGAGCTGCTCGGCGAGCTCCTCCTCACCCGGCAGCCGTTCTCCCGGTTTGTAGTCGCCCCTGGTCAGCGCCGCCCGCAGGTGGTCCGCGACCTCGGTCTTCCTCGACGTGCTCATGCGTGTGCTCAGTCCCGGCGGTAGGCGTTCATGTTGCCGTGTTCGTACTGGTAGCGGATGCTGTGCCCCGCGTAGACCGTCTCCACCACGCGGATCGGCCTCTCCTCCGAGAGGTCGGTCCTGTGGACCTCCAGCACCGGTACCCCGGGCGGGAGTTCGAGCTGCCCGGCCTCGTGGGGGCTGGGCATGCGGGTGGTGAGCTCGTCCACGAAGCCGACCTGGCGGTGGCCGTGGTCGGCGAGCACGGCGAGGGCGCTCTCCACGTCCTCGGGCAGCATGAGCGGGGTGCCGTTGACGAGGTCCATGGGGTAGTGGGCGGAACTGACGGAGCCCGAGATCTCACCGGAGAACCGGTACATCCGGCGGACGACCGTCATGTCGCCCTCGGGCACGCGCAGGCGGCTCGCGATGTCGGGGGTGGCGCTGAGGAGCTGGAGCTCCTCCAGCATCTGGCCCGTCATGCCGGATTCGTTGAGCCCGGCGGAGCCGTCCCTGGTGCGGTTGGCGTAGAAGGTCTCGGGGACGACGTCCTGGACGAAGTGCCCCCTGCCGGGCCGGCTGACGATCAGGCCCTGGTTGCGCAGCATGCCCAGGGCCAGCCTGATCGTGTTGCGGGAGGCGTCGAAGCGCTCCTCGAGCTGCTTCTCCGAGGGCAGCTGCCCGCCGAGCGGCAGGCTTCTCTCCTGGATCTCGCGCCTCAGAGTCCGCGCGATCTGTCGATATCTGCTTTCTGCCCGCATAAGTCAGCCCTCGCTGGGGTACTAGACCAACAACCTAGCTTGTACCAACAAGGTGATCGGTACACCAACCGAACAGGTCCATCCGGTTCTGCTGAACCTATCGTAGGTGAAGGCCACCCCCAGTACACGGTGTCGCCGCCGATGAGACACCCGAAAGAGCAGCGCACGGCGGACCGCAACCCGCCGGGCCGCACACCCGAGCACCACCGACAACGGATACAGCACTCGTGAGACACCACCTCGCGCCCCCTCACCCCGCACGGGGGCGTGCGAAGCACTAGAGACTTCCCCTGAGGAGACCAGCATGATCCCGATCGCCGTCACACTCGTCGGAGTCGTCCTTCTGGGCCTGGCCGTGGGCTTCCTGCTCGCCGTCTCCATCGGCATCCGCCGCCGGGACAGCCGGGGCGCCTACCGCTCCCTGCGGGGCGACGACCCCATCGCCCTCTCCCGCACCGGCAGCCTCGTCGTCGGGCTCCGCTTCACCAACGAGAAGCCCGACGGGACCGCCCCTCCCCAGGACCGCGCCTCCACCCCGGCCTGAACCGGGAGGCCGTGAACGGCCGCACGGTGCACCCGCCGCACGGCGCGGGGGCACACCGGTCGACAGCCCTTCGGGGCACCGCGGCGGCGGGCCCGCAGGAGAGCCCGCCGCAGAGAAGCCACGGCATCGGGGACGCGGCCCCGGAGACGCGCCGTGACGGGCCCGGCGGCGACGCCGGAGGGCCCGCACGGCGGATAACCCCTTACTCCCCCAGGGCCTGGAGCAGGTCCGCCACCAGGTCGGCGCCGGACTCGATGCCCACGGAGATCCGCACCAGGTCGGCCGGGACCTCCAGCGGGGAGCCGGCGGTGGACGCGTGCGTCATCCGCCCGGGGTGCTCGATCAGGGACTCCACCCCGCCCAGGGACTCGCCCAGCGTGAAGACCTCGGTCCGCTCGCACAGCTCCAGCGCGGCCTTCTCCCCGTCGCGCAGGGCGAAGGAGACCATCCCGCCGAAGGCCCGCATCTGCCGCTCGGCCACCTTGTGCCCGGGGTGGGCGTCCAGCCCGGGGTAGTAGACCCTGCGGACCGCGGGGTGGCCCTCCAGCACCGCCACGACCTGCTCCGCGTTGGCGCTGTGCCTGTCCATCCGCACACCCAGGGTCTTGACCCCGCGCAGGGTCAGCCAGGAGTCGAAGGGCCCCGGCACGGCGCCCATGGTGTTCTGGTGGAAGGCCAGCCGCTCGCCCAGCTCTGCGTCGGAGACGACCAGGGCGCCCCCGACCACGTCGGAGTGCCCGCCCAGGTACTTGGTGGTGGAGTGCACGACCACGTCCGCGCCCAGGGTCAGCGGCTGCTGGAGGTAGGGCGAGGCGAAGGTGTTGTCGACGACGTGCAGCGCGCCCGCGTCGTGGGCGATCTGCGCGACCGCCTCGATGTCGGTGATGTTCAGCAGGGGGTTGGTGGGCGTCTCGGTCCAGACGACCCTGGTCTCGGGCCGGACGGCCGCGCGCACCGCCTCGGGGTCGGACTGGTCGACCGCGTCCCACCGCACGCCCCAGCGCTCGACCACCTTGGAGACGAGGCGGAACGTGCCGCCGTAGGCGTCGCCCGGGATGACGATGTGGTCGCCCGGCGACAGGACCGTGCGCAGCAGGGTGTCCTCCGCCGCCATCCCGGAGGCGAACGCGAGGCCGCGCGTACCGGCCTCCAGCGCCGCCAGGCACTCCTCCAGCGCGGCGCGCGTGGGGTTGCCGGTGCGGGAGTACTCGTACCCCTGGCGCAGCCCGCCCACCCCGTCCTGGGCGTAGGTGCTGGTCTGGTAGATCGGCACCACCACGGCGCCGGTCCCGGCGTCCGGTTCCTGCCCCGCGTGGATGGCCAGTGTTTCAAACCCGTCGAACTTCATGGGGCCACAATAGTGCCCGCGGCCTCCCCGGAACCCGTGTTCAGCTGGGCCGGAGCGCTCCGGACGGGGCCCTTCGCCGGGGCGTTCCGCCCGGCCGGGGTCAGACCGGCGGGAAGCGGGTGGCGGACCCCGGCGCCGGCGGCTCCACCGGGATCTCCGGGGGCAGGCCGGCGACGGGGGTGGGCACCCGGGTGGGGGTCCCGGTCTCCCGCAGCGGGGGCTCCCACCCGAGTTCGGCGTCGTAGGTGCGCACGACCTTGCCGGGGACGCCGGCGATGACGGCGTGGTCGGGGTAGGCGCCGGGGCGGACCACCGTGCCCGCCGCCACGACGGAGTTGCGTCCCAGGTGGACCCCGGGGAGGATGACCGCGTTCGCGCCGATCCAGGTGCCGTCGCCGATGCTGACGGGGTCGTCCACGGGCCACTGGAGGCCGACGGGGATCTCGGTGTTGGCGTAGGCGTGGTTCTGGTCGGTGATGTAGACGTAGGGGCCCGTGTACACGTGGTCGCCGATGTCCACGGACTTGTGGGCGACGATGTGGGAGCCGCGGCCGATGGCGCAGCCCGACCCGATCCGCACGACGGAGCCCTCGCCCAGGTCGTAGTCCGGGCCCATCCCCGCGGCGAGGGTCATGTCGCCGCCCAGGACGGTGTGCACGCCGATCTCGATCCAGGGCTCGCCGTAGAGGGTGGCCGTGGGGAAGGCGATCGCGGAGCCCGTCCCGAAGCGCGCGAACTTCCGGGCGGCCGCGGAGCCGGCGCGGATTTCGGCTCTGGTCCGGGCGTAGGACCAGACGGAGCGGATGATCCAGGACAACAGCCGAGACACGCGTGCTCCCATTTATTACCTGCCAGTAATACTGCCGCGAACATTAGCAGTGTCCGAGTATGCGTCGATATGCCCGGGACTCACACACCGGGGCCCCCGGACGCGTCGCGGAAGACGCGTCCGGGGGCCCCGGAGGCCCTGCGGTCGTTCGGCCGCCCGCCGGAGCGGGCGCGGCGGGCGCCGCCCGCTAGCCGGCCAGGTGGGCGAGCAGGTCCTGGCGGGTGAGAATGCCCACCGGCTTGCCGTCGCGCAGCACCACCAGGGCGCCGGAGCCGCGCAGCAGGCGCACGCAGTCGCTGACGGGCGTACCGGTTCCGACCGTGGCGAGCGGCTTGCCCATGTGCGTCTCGACCGCGTCGTCCAGCTGCGCCCGGCCGTCGAACAGCGCGTCCAGGAGGTCGCGCTCGGCGATGGAGCCGACCACCTCGGCGGCCATGACCGGGGGCTCCTCCTTCATGACGGGGAGCTGGGAGACGCCGTACTCCCGCATGATCGCGACCGCGGTGCCCACCGTCTCGTCCGGGTGGCTGTGCACGAAGTCGGGCAGCTCGCCGCCCTTCTCCCCGAGCACGTTGCCGGCCGTGGCCTCCTCCGTCTCGGCGGTCAGGAAGCCGTAGTCGGACATCCACTCGTCGTTGAAGATCTTGCCGAGGTACCCGCGCCCGCCGTCGGGGAGCAGCACGACGATGACGTCGTCGGGGCCCGCGTCCTTGGCCACGCGCAGCGCGGCCTCGACGGCCAGCCCGCAGGAGCCGCCCACCAGGAGGGCCTCCTCACGGGCGAGGCGGCGGGTCATCAGGAAGGAGTCCTTGTCGCTGACGGCCACGATCTCGTCGCACACGGAGGTGTCGTAGGTGCCGGGCCAGATGTCCTCGCCTACGCCCTCGACCAGGTACGGGCGGCCCGTGCCCCCGGAGTACACCGAGCCCTCGGGGTCGGCGCCGACGATCTTCACGGAGCCCCCGGAGACCTCCTTGAGGTACTTGCCGGTGCCGCTGATGGTCCCGCCGGTGCCGATGCCCGCGACGAAGTGGGTGATCCGGCCCTCGGTCTGGTCCCAGATCTCGGGGCCGGTCGCGTGGTAGTGCGACTCGGGGTTGTTCCGGTTCTCGTACTGGTTGGGCTTCCAGGCGCCGGGGATCTCGGCGGCCAGCCGGTCCGAGACCGAGTAGTAGGACTCGGGGTGCTCGGGGGCGACCGTGGTGGGGCACACCACGACCTCGGCCCCGTAGGCGCGGAGCACGGACAGCTTGTCCGGCCCGACCTTGTCCGGGCACACGAAGACGCAGCGGTAGCCCTTCTCCTGCGCGACGATCGCCAGGCCGATGCCGGTGTTGCCGGAGGTGGGCTCGACGATGGTCCCGCCGGGCCGGAGGTCCCCGCTCTTCTCCGCCGCCTCGACCATGCGGAGCGCGATGCGGTCCTTGACCGAGCCCCCCGGGTTGAAGTACTCGACCTTGGCCAGGATCGTCGGCGCGAGCCCCTCCGTGACCTTCCGCAACCGGACGAGAGGGGTGTCCCCCACCAGGTCGATCAGTGAGTCGTGTACCCGCACTTGTGCTCCCTCGGCATCGTGGCGACCGGGTCTTCGGCCCGCCTGGTCCTCGCCCCGGCGGCGAGTCCGGGGCCGTGGGCCGGTCCGGCCCGTCTCACCCCGACTCTAACGTTTCCCACCAGGGGGTTCGGCGGGCGGAATACGGCGCGGACCCGGTGCCCGCGCACGTCCGGGGGCGGCCCTCCGCCGAGGCCGCGGAGGGGCTGCCGGTGCGCACGGTGCGCGGACGGGGTCGCCCGGACGCCCGTTCCCCCTCACCCCGGGGTTCGGACGGTGTGCCGCCCGGGTACGTGACCCGGGGGTTCCCCGCCGGTAACCTCGCAGGTAACCGGCTCGCCCCAGGGCAGGCGGGTCCGAGGACTCGGAGGTCGTCCTGTGCTGCGAGCCGCACGCGCACGGCGGATCGCCGCTGCCACCGCGTTCGGTGGCGGCGGGCTCACACTCGTGGGGGGCGGCACGGTCGCCCTCCTCTACCTCCAGGCGAGGCTGGCCCGCCGCGCGGTCGGCACGACGCGGTGGGACCGGCCGGTCGTCAACGGCGTCTACGGCGGGGGCGGGGGCACGCCGCTCCGGATGCTGATGATGGGCGACTCCACCGCCGCCGGGTTCGCGGTCGCCAGGGCCGACCAGACCCCCGGCGTCCTGCTCGCCTCCGGGATCGCGGCGGCGTCGGAGCGCCCGGTCCGCCTGCGCTGCACGGCCTCCCCCGGCGCCACCTCCGCGAACCTGTCCGCCCAGGTCGAACGCGCACGGGCCCTGGAACCGGGTTCGCGCTACGACGTCGCGGTGGTCTTCATCGGCGCCAACGACGTCATCCGCCGCATCCGGCCCAACGACGCCGTCGCCCGGCTGCGCGAGACCGTGCAGGCCCTGGTCGGCCGGGGGACCGCCGTGGTCGTGGCGACCTGCCCGGACCTGGGCACGGTCCGCCCCATCGGCTGGCCGCTGCGCTCGATCGCCCGACGCGCCTCGCGACAGCTCGCCGCGGCGCAGACGATCGCCGTGACCGAGGTCGGCGGCCGCACCGTGTCCCTGAGCGACATCCTCTCCGACGACTTCCGGACGGACCCTTCATCGATGTTCGGGCCCGACCGATTTCATCCGTCAGCTCGCGGGTACGCGCAGGCCGCCTGCGCCGTCCTCCCCTCCGCATGCGCCGCCCTCGGGCTGCTCCCGGAACTGGAGGAGGCCCGTCGCACACGCGGCATCCTGCCGGTGGACCGGGCGGCCGTGGTCGCCGCCGAGACCCCGGGCACGGAGGTCTCGCGCGCGGCGTCCCACGTCGACGGACAGGCGCCGGGGACGCGCGGGCGCTGGGCCGCGCTCATCCGGAGCCCCTTCCGGCTGCGGGCGAACGGCGACCGCGAGGAGCGCCCCGCGGAGTTGGGGGCGGGGGACGCCGGACGGCCTTCGGACGAGCCCTCCTGAACGCCGACCCCGGGTGGCGGGCGGAGGCCCCGGACGGGTTTACTGGTCGGTAACAAGACATGCTGTGACCTGTCCCGGCGCGCCGACCGCCGGGTCCGGACCCACAGCCCGCACGCAGCACCTCAACGATAGGGACGAAGCCCATGCCCGAAGCAGTCATCGTCGCCACAGCCCGTTCCCCGATCGGCCGCGCCTTCAAGGGCTCGCTCAAGGACATCCGCCCGGACGACCTGACCGCCCAGATCATCGGCGCCGCCCTGGCCAAGGTGCCCCAGCTCGACCCCTCGGGCATCGACGACCTGATGCTCGGCTGCGGCCTGCCCGGCGGCGAGCAGGGCTTCAACATGGCCCGCATCGTGGCCGTCCAGCTCGGCCTGGACACCGTCCCCGGCACCACCGTGACGCGCTACTGCTCCTCCTCGCTCCAGACGACCCGGATGGCCTACCACGCCATCAAGGCGGGCGAGGGCGACGTGTTCGTCTCCGCCGGCGTCGAGACCGTCAGCCGCTTCGCCCACGGCAGCAGCGACAACCCGCAGAACGAGAACCCGCTCTTCGCCGACGCCAAGGCGCGCACCGAGAAGCGCAAGGAGGGCGGCGCCGCGGCCTGGACCGACCCGCGCGAGGAGGGCGCGCTGCCCGACGCCTACATCGAGATGGGCCAGACCGCCGAGAACGTCGCCCAGATCACCGGCGTCTCCCGGCAGCGCCAGGACGAGTTCGCGGTGCGCTCGCAGAACCTCGCCGAGAAGTCCCTCGACAACGGCTTCTGGGAGCGCGAGATCACCCCGGTGACCCTGCCCGACGGCACCGTGGTCAGCACCGACGACGGCATCCGCCGCGGCACCACCTACGAGAAGGTCGCCGGCCTCAAGCCGGTGTTCCGCCCCGACGGCACCGTCACCGCGGGCAACGCCTGCCCCCTCAACGACGGCGCCTCCGCCGTGGTCGTCATGAGCGACACCAGGGCGGCGCAGCTGGGCATCACCCCGCTGGCCCGCATCGTGTCCACCGGCGTGACCGGCCTGAGCCCGGAGATCATGGGCCTGGGCCCGGTCGAGGCCTCCCGGCAGGCCCTCGCCCGTGCCAACATGGCCATCGGCGACATCGACCTGGTCGAGATCAACGAGGCCTTCGCCGCGCAGGTGCTGCCCTCCGCCGACCAGCTGGGCATCGACATCGACGGCACCCTCAACGTCAACGGCGGCGGCATCGCGGTCGGCCACCCGTTCGGCAGCACCGGCGCCCGCATCACCGGCACCCTGATCAACGGCCTCCAGTTCCACGACAGGACGTTCGGTCTGGAGACCATGTGCGTCGGCGGCGGCCAGGGCATGGCGGCGATCTTCGAGCGCCTCAGCTAGGCCTTCCCGGGGGCCGGCCGCGCCGGCCCCGCCGAGGTTCCCCGTCCCCCTCCTCACATCGGGGGAGGACGGGGAACCTTCGTGCATATGTGGGCATTTGCGACACTTCACCCATGGACGTCGAAGGGCTTCCCCTTCGCCGGACCACGGGCGATTACGCACCTGCACATCCGCGATCGTCTGTCATTAGGCTCCGGGCAAACGTTCCCGCACCGGCAAGGTAAAAGCTGGCGACCGGGTCTTGTCCGGAACGTGTTCCTGATGCAGGGTCGCAGGTAAGTGCCACACACCACAGCGCTGCCGGAGGTGCCTATGTCGGTAACCCACTCGCCGGAGGTCCACGCCAAGCTCATCGAACGCATCCCGGTCGTCACCGGCCGGGGACTCCACGAGTGGTTCGCCGCCCTCGACAAGGGACCGGGACTGCTCCGCTGCCAGGACAGGTCCAACTGGCTCGCGGACGAGTACGAGCTCCCCCAGTGGTATGCGCAGGCCATCGTGCTGGAGCACGACCGCCGCCGCAGGAACCGTTCGATCCCCGCACCGCGCGGCGAGAACGCCTGACCACGGGTCCCGCGTCCGAACACCGCACGCGACACGACGAAGGGGCCGCCACCCGGAACACCCGGGTGGCGGCCCCTCGCCACGCGACGAAAACCTGTCGGCCGCCGGCCGACGGTCGCTACTCGGCGAAGATCGTCTTGATCATCCAGAGCAGGCGCAGGATCTCGATGTAGAGCCAGACCAGGGAGACGGTCAGGCCGAAGGCGAACTGCCAGGCGAACTTGTCGGGGATCCCGGCGTTCAGGCCCTCCTCGATGCCCCGGAACTCCAGAGCGAGGGTGCAGGCCGCGATGACGACGAACACGAGGCCGACGACCAGGCCCAGCGGGCTGGGCTCGCGGATGCCGATGCCGCCGGAGATGAAGAAGCTGGCCACGAAGTTCACCAGCATGAGCGCGGCCGCGCCCAGGGTGGCGTACATGACGACCTTCATGAAGCCGTCGGTCACCTTGATGATGCGGAACTTGTACAGCGCCAGCATCACGGCGAACACGACGACCGTGCCCAGGACCGCCTGGGTCACGAGGGCGCCGCCCGCGCCCGCGTCACCGGTCGTCGCCTCCAGGGACGAGGCCAGGAGCGCGGAGAGCCCGCCGACGAGCAGACCCTCCAGGGCCGCGTAGGCGAGGATCGCGACGGGGTTGGTGATCTGCTTGAAGGCGATGACCAGCCCGAGCACCAGGCCGCCGAGGGCGCCGACGATCATCAGGCCCATGGTGAGGCCCGGGGCGAAGGGGTCGAAGAGGAAGTAGTTGACGACGGCGAAGAGCGCGACGACACCGAGGGTCATCCCGGTGCGCACGACGACGTCGTCGATGGTCATCCGCTGGCCGCCGGCGCCCTGGACGGGACCGCCCGGGTACCCCTGCTGCGGGTAGCCCTGCTGGGGGTAACCCTGCTGGGGGTACTGCTGGCCGTAGCCCTGCTGCGGGTACGGTTGTCCGTACCCCGGCTGACCGTAGCCCTGCTGACCGTACCCCTGGTGGGGGGCCCCGGCCGGGGCCTGCTGAAGTGCCCGCTTGAGGACGGGGTTGGAACTCCGCATCCGCATGTCTAGTAATGGCCTTTCACGCGTGGATTGCTGCCCACAAGGTAACGTACGGGACCGACACGGGGTTCCGCAGGACAGGTCACCGTTGGGAAACGGGGCGGGCCGCCGACGGCGGTGCCGCATCGCGCGGAAGAGGCCCCTCCCGGGCCGGCCGCTGCGGGACCGCGGCCCCGGGCGCGGCCGTGCCACACCCGTCCGCAGGCCCCGCGTTCGATCGTCGGAGCCCCGGCAGCGCACGTGGTCGCCCCGGGGCCCGTGTCGTCCGGACAGCACCCGGGCCCGTGGCCGGGATGCCGTCCGGCCACGGGCCCGGGGTCGAACGCCGGGCTAGTTGCGGGTCACCAGCGAGCGTGCCAGGAAGAGCACGTTGGCCGGGCGCTCCGCCAGGCGCCGCATGTAGTAGCCGTACCACTCGGTGCCGTACGGCATGTAGACGCGCATCCTCTTGCCCTCGGCGGCGAGGCGGACCTGCTCGGCGTCGCGGATCCCGTAGAGCATCTGGTACTCGTAGTCGTCCGCCGAACGGCCGTTGGCCTCGGCCAGGGAGCCGGCGATGGCGACCATGCGCGGGTCGTGCGAGGCGACCATGGGGTAGCCGTCGCCCTCCATGAGGACGCGCAGCGCGCGCACGTACGCCTTGTCGACCTCGGCCTTGTCGCGGTACGCGACCGAGGCGGGCTCGTCGTAGGCGCCCTTGCACAGGCGCACGCGCGAACCGGCGCCGCTCAGGTCGCGGCAGTCCGCGACGGTGCGGCGCAGGTAGGCCTGGAGCACCGCGCCAGTGGACGGGAAGTCCTCGCGCAGCTCCCGCAGGATCCCCAGGGTGGAGTCGACCGTGGTGTGGTCCTCCATGTCGAAGGTGACCGTGGTGCCGATCGCCTTGGCCGCCTCGGCGATCTCGCGGGCGTTCTCCAGGGCGATCTTCTCGCCGTCCCTGTCGAGGAACTGGCCCACGGCCGAGAGCTTGACCGACACCTCGGCCCGGTCCCCGAGACCGGCCTCGCCGAGCGCGGCGAGCAGGTCCCGGTAGGCGGTCACCGTCGCCGCGGCCTGCGCGGCGTCGGCGGTGTCCTCCCCCAGGAAGTCCAGGGTGACGTAGCGGTCCCTGGTCAGGTCCTCGATCGCGGGGAGGGCCTCCTCCATGGTGGAGCCCGCCACGAACCTGTGGACCATGGCCCGGGTCATGGGGGTGCGCTCGACGACGGTGCGGACCTTCGCGGACCTGGCGGCGAGCAGAAGGGGCTTACGAAGCATGGTGACCTCGAAGAAGACGTGCGCGGGCCTGTGGACCCGCGCGGACGGGGCAGCGGCCGGGGGGTGTCCCCGCGGTGCCGGTGGATTCCTCGGGGGGCTGGAGGGGTCCGCACCCCCTCAGGACGGGAGGGGGTGCGGAACCGTGGCTACCCCTGGTGGGGGTAGGAGGAGACCGTCGGCGCGACGAACGTCTCCTTGATGGCGCGCGGGCTGGACCAGCGGGACAGGTTCTGCGCGGAACCGGCCTTGTCGTTGGTGCCGGAGGCGCGTCCGCCGCCGAACGGCTGCTGGCCCACGATGGAGCCGGTCGGCCGGTCGTTGACGTAGAAGTTGCCCGCCGAGAACCGCAGCGCCTCGGTGGCCCTGGCGATCGCGGAGCGGTCCTTGGCCAGGACCGCGCCGGTCAGGGCGTAGGCGGAGCCCTCGTCGACGATCTTGAGGATGTCGTCGAACTCGTCGTCCTCGTACACGTGGACGGCGATGACCGGGCCGAAGTACTCGGTGCGGAACACGTCGTTGGTCGGGTCCGTGCCCTCGATGATGGTCGGGCGCACGAAGTAGCCGACGGAGTCGTCGGCGGTCCCGCCGGCGATGATCTCCAGGGTCGGGTCGGACTCGGCGTCCTTCAGGACCTTGGCCAGCTTGTCGAAGGAGCGGCGGTCGATGACGGCGCCGATGAAGTTCGACAGGTCGGTCACGTCGCCCATCGTCAGGGCCTCGGTCTCGGCGACCAGGTCGTCGCGCACCTGCTCCCACACGGAGCGGGCGACGAAGGCGCGCGAGGCGGCCGAGCACTTCTGGCCCTGGTACTCGAAGGCGCCGCGGACGATCGCGGTGCGCAGGACCTCGGGGTCGGCGGAGGAGTGCGCGACGATGAAGTCCTTGCCGCCGGTCTCGCCGACGATGCGCGGGTAGCTGCGGTAGGAGGAGATGTTCTCGCCGACGCTCTTCCACAGGTGCTGGAAGGTCTTGGTCGAGCCCGTGAAGTGCACACCGGCGAGCTCGGGGTCGTTGAGGGCGACGTCGGAGACGGCGAGGCCGTCACCGGTGACCATGTTGATGACGCCCGGGGGCATCCCGGCCTCCTCCAGGAGGCGCATGGTCAGCTCGGCGGCGAACTGCTGGGTCGGGGAGGGCTTCCACACGACCACGTTGCCCATCAGGGCCGGGGCGGTGGGGAGGTTGCCCGCGATGGCGGTGAAGTTGAAGGGGGTGATCGCGTAGACGAACCCCTCCAGCGGGCGCTGCTCCATGCGGTTCCACACGCCGCGGACGCTCAGGGGCTGCTGGGCGATCAGCTCGCGGGCGTAGGAGACGTTGAAGCGCCAGAAGTCGATGAGCTCGCAGGCCGCGTCGATCTCCGCCTGCTGGGCGGTCTTGGACTGGCCGAGCATGGTGGCGGCGTTGATGGTGGCGCGCCAGGGGCCGGCGAGCAGGTCGGCGGCGCGCAGGAGGATGGCGGCGCGGTCGTCGAAGGACATCGCGCGCCACGCCGGGGCGGCGGCCTTGGCCGCGGCGACGGCGGCGCGGGCGTCGTCGTGGGTCGCGTTGCGCATGGTGCCCAGGACGGCGGCGTGACGGTGCGGCTGCACGACGTCGATGGGCTCTCCGCCGCCCATGCGGCTCTCGCCGTTGATGCGCATCGGAAGGTCGATGCTCTCCTTGCCGAGCTCCTCCAGCTTGGCGACGAGCTCTTCGCGCTCGGCGCTGCCGGGCGCGTAGGACAGAACGGGTTCGTTCTGCGGCAGCGGGACGTTGGTCACGGCGTCCATGGGCACCTCCCCAGTTAAGAATGTCCCTGAAACGAGCAGGGTTGAGCTGACTCAACGCTCTCAGAACAAGACCGTGCGAACCTTGTGGGGCAGGCCACTCTTTGCCCGCCTTATTTGTTCACTGGGACAAAATGGGACTCATATGAGCACTGACACCCCACCACCGGGCCCCTTCCACCCCTCTGACGGCGAACCGCACCGGACGGAAGTGCGGACGAGCGTCTTCGCAGGTCACTCCGCCCACGACGAGGAGGGTTCCACCGGGGTGCCCCTGCGCAGACTGCTGCTGGCCCTGGGCGACCCCGTCGCGGACGTCGCGGCCGCGCCGGGGGGTCTTGATGTCCAGGTGGACAATGTCGTCATCCTCGATCCGGAGGACCGCGCGGAGGTCCGCGAGGGCGACCTGGTGCTGCTGATCGGCGCGCGCGGAGCGGCCGCGCGCCGGCTCGTCCGGACGCTGGCCGAGCAGGGCGCCACGGCGGTCGCCGTCAAGACCGGCGGGCATCCCCAGGACGAGGCGCCGTCGTCGGGCGGCCGGGCGGGGCGGCCCAGGCCGGGCGCGACCGATGAGCTCCAGGCGCTGCGGAGCGAGGCGCGCGAGGCGGGGATCGCCCTGCTGGCGGTCCGCGCGGAGGTGCGGTGGGACCAGTTGCAGGCGGTCTGCCAGAGCATCGTGGACGACGCCCGGCTGACCGCCGTCGAGGACCTGGGCGAGTCCAGCGGCGACCTGTTCTCGATGGCGCAGACGATCGCCCAGCTGACCGGTGGCCTGGTGAGCATCGAGGACGCGGCCAGCCGGGTGCTGGCCTACTCCAGCGGCGCGGAGGTGGACGAGCTGCGGCGGCTGTCGGTGCTGGGCAGGCGTGGACCGGAGTCGTACCTGGCGCTGCTGCGCGAGTGGGGTGTGTTCGCCAAGCTGCGTGCCGGCGAGGAGGTGGTGCGCATCGAGGAGCACCCCGACCTGGGCATCCGCCGCCGCCTGGCGGTGGGCATCCACGCCGGACGGCAGCCGCTCGGGGCGATCTGGGTGCAGGAGGGCGCGAGCCCGCTGGCGGAGAACGCCGAGGAGGCGCTGCTGGGGGCCGCCCGCACCACCGCGCTGCAGATGATCAGGCAGCGCAGCCAGGCCAGTGCGGGGTTGCGGCTCCGCGAGGACCTCCTGTCGAGCCTGCTGGAGGGGAGGATCGACGCGGGGGCCCTGGCCGACACGGTGGAGGTGCACGCCGACCGCGGCGCGCTGGTGGTGGCGTTCTCGCTGCTGGAGGCTCCGGACGGAGCCGGCGAGGAGCGTCCCGACCGGCCCGCCCGCGAGCTGCGCCGGCGCCGGATGATCGACCTGGTGTCGGTGCACACCGCCGCGTACCGCCGCAGCGCCCTGGTGACGGAGCTGGGCGGCCGGGTGTACGTGCTGCTGCCGGACCTGGAGCGCGGCAGGGAGGGGTGGCGGGGGGTGGAGCAGTCGGTGCTGGCACTCACGCGCAAGACGGTGGCGGCGGCGCGCGCGGCCCTGGGGGCGCGGGTGCAGGGGGCGGTGGGGTCGCTGATGGAGCGGCTGGCGGACGTGCCGGACTCGCGCGCCGAGGCCGACCGCGTGCTGGACGCGATGGGCCGCGACCTGGAGCGGCACCTGGACTGGGAGGTGGCGACCATCTCCGACGTGCGCTCGCGGGTGCTGATCGGCGAGACGCTGGCCCGGTTGCGGGAGGACCCGTCCCTGCGCGACCCGAGGGTGAGCCGGTTGATCGAGTACGACCGTGCGGGCGGCGCCGACCTGGTGCACTCGCTGCTGGCCTACCTGGAGGCGTTCGGTGACGCGCGGGCGGCGGCGGAGCGGCTGCACATCCACCCCAACACCCTGAGGTACCGGGTGCGCAGGGCCGCCTCGGTGAGCGGGATCGACCTGGGCGACCCGGGAGAACGGCTGTTCACGCAGCTGCAGCTCCTCATGGAGCAGCAGACCCCGTAGCCCCACGCCCTGCCCGGGGGTGGCCGGTGCAAGCCGACCCCGCCCCAGGGGTTGCGAGTGAGGGCTCAACCCCGCCCCAGGGGGTTGTGCGTGAGGGCGCCGCCGGGGTGCTGCAGGACGAGTCAAGCCGCGAGCGAGGAACGAGCGACAGGCGCAGACGAGGACGAAGCACACCGGCCTCAAGGCGCCCGAACCCCGGGGCAAAGCGAAGCGGAGCCCCCAAGCAAGCACAGGGAGCACACCGGCCTCAAGGCGCCCGAACCCCGGGGCGAAGCGAAGCGGAGCCCCCAAACAGCAAGAGCCCCAAAAGCAACACTGGTACCCCCGGTCGGACTCGAACCGACACTTGTGACCCTTTTAGGGGGCCTGCCTCTTCCATTGGGCTACGAGGGCGAACCCATCATACCGGCCGGGTCGATTGCCCACTTTGCTTTGGCTTGGCCGGTTATGGTCACGAAAAGACCGGCTCCCCTGGGGAAACCGGTCGTTTCGTGTGTTCGGGCTGGGCCGCGCGGGCGGGAGTCGCGCGACCGGGCCGGATCAGCTGACCCGGCGGAGTCGGCCGTCCTCGATCTGCGGCCGGCTGGCCTCCTCGAAGGCCTGGCGGGGCTCGGCCATCTCCGGGAGCGCGGCGAAGTCGCGGCGCAGGAAGAGGGCGAGCGTCCAGTCCGACAGCACGCGCATCTTGCGGTTGAAGGTCGGGACCGCGAACAGGTGGTAGGCCCGGTGGGCGTACCAGGCGAGGCGGCCGTTCAGCTTGATCACGCCGAACAGCTGGGCGGCGCCCTTGTGCAGGCCCAGCCCGGCGACCGCGCCGAGGTTCTTGTGCTTGTAGGCCTTGAGCTCGGTGTTGCGCAGCGAGGCGATCACGTTGTCGGCGAGCACCGGCGCCTGGCGGACCGCGTTCTGGGCGTTGGGCGGGTAGTAGCCGCCGTTCCCGTCGGGGACCTGGGCGTTGTCGCCGCCGGCGAAGGCGTTCTCCACGCCGTTGACGGTGAGGAACTCGCTCGTGTCCACGTGGCCCTTGGGCCCGAGGGGCAGGTCGCTGGCGGCGACGACCGGGCTGGGCTTGACGCCCGCGGTCCACACGAGGGTGCCCGCGTCGAACTCGGTGCCGTCGCTGAGCTTGATGTGCTGGTCGGCCGCCGACTCCAGGAAGGTCTTGAGCCGGACGTCGATGCCGCGGCGGCGCAGCTGGTTGAGGGCCTTGTTCCCGACCTCGGGGCCGACCTCGGGCAGGATCTTGTCGGCCGCCTCGATGAGGTAGAACCGCACGTCGTCGAGGTCGATCGACTGGTGGAGGCGGACCGCGTCGCGGACCATGTCCTCCAGCTCGGCGATGGCCTCGGCGCCGGCGAACCCGCCGCCGACGAAGACGAAGTTGAGCGCCTTGCGCCGGGTGGCCTCGTCGTCGGTGGAGTCGGCGATGGTGAGCTGGTTGAGGACGTGGTTGCGGAGGTAGGCGGCCTCCTCCACGGTCTTGATCCCGATGCCCCACTCGGCCAGGCCGGGGATGGGCAGGGTGCGCGAGACGGCGCCCGCGGCCATCACGAGGTGGTCGTAGGCGATGGTCTCGGGCTCGCCGACGTTGGGCTCGTAGCGGACCTGGCGGTCGGCGTGGTCGATGCGCACGACGCGCCCGCCCAGGACGCGGACCCGGTCGAAGACCTTGCGCAGCGGGACGACGACGTGGCGCGGCGAGATGTTGCCGGACGCGGTCTCGGGCAGGAAGGGCTGGTAGGTCATGTAGGAGTTGGGGTCGATGACGGTGATCCGCGCCTCGCCCGCCCCGAGCTTCTTCTCCAGCCGCCTCGCGGTGTACATCCCGAGGTAACCGCCGCCGACGATGAGGATGTGCGGGATCTCCGCTTCGTCCCCTCCGCCGTGTACCAGCCGGTAGTTCCTGCTCTCGGTCATCGCATATCCGCCCTAAAGGTTTCTGTCGCGCCCGTCCGGGGCCGCGAAGGTCTCGCGGTCTCCGGTCGCCCGCTCTCGCGTTCCAGCGGGGCACCACCCCGTCGTGGTGGGTACCCGTACTTTTCGGGTGGTGCTTGTGCATTCTTTCACAAGCACCTACCGACAGAGAAGGTTCACATCTGATCACCTTCCGACCACTTGCCCACCTGCATGCCTTGCGTTTATGCAGGTCAGAGTGGTTGTGAAAGCATTCACAAGGGTCTTCCGCAGTGATGCGTCTCACCCGGGGGACCCTGTTCGGGGGTCCCGAAAGGCCCTTGCGGAACGCCTACGCCTGGACCACGAGGCTCCAGGCGACACCGTCCAGGATGTCGTGCTCACTCGTCGTGAACGCGTCCGCCCCCGTGCGGGCGAGCACCCGCGACAGGACGAGCGCGCCCGCGCCGATCACGTCCACCCGGCCGGGGTGCATGACGCCGATCTCCGCACGCTCCGCCGAGGTCGCCGCGAGCAGCTCCCCGGTGATGCGGTCGAGGTCCGCCGCCCCCACGCGGGAGTGGTGGATCCGCTCCGGGTCGTAGGCGGGCAGGTCCAGGGCGATACCGGCGACCGTGGTCGCGGTTCCCGCGACGCACACCACCGATCCCGCCTCGCGCAGGGGCACGACCCGCTCGACCTCGTCGAGCGCCGCGTCGATGTCGGCGGTGGCCGCCGCGATCTGCTCCGCCGTGGGCGGGTCGTCGCGCAGGTGCCGCTCGGTCATGCGCACGCAGCCGATGTCCACCGACAGCGCCGCGCGGACCAGCTCGCCCTTCTCGGCCTCCTCCGGGCCCGTCCCCAGGACGAACTCGGTGGAGCCGCCCCCGATGTCCACCACCAGGAACGGCGGGGCGGGCTCGCTTGTTCCCCCCTCGGCCGCCTCGGCGTCGAACTCGGCCGTGGCCCCCACGAACGAGAGCTCTGCCTCGTCCAGGCCCGTGACCACCTCGGGCTCCACCCCGAGGATCTCGCGGACCCCGTCGATGAACACCTGGCGGTTGGCCGCGTCCCGGGTCGCGCTGGTGGCGACCATGCGCACCGCGTCCGGCCCCAGGGCGATGCCGTGCGCCTCGATGGCCTCGGCGTAGCCGCGGAGCGCCTCGAAGGTCCGCTCCAGCGCCTCGGGGGAGAACTCGCCGGTCCGGTCGACGCCCTCGCCCAGCCGCACGATCTCCATGCGCCGGTCGACGTCGACCACCTGGACCTCGTCGCCGTCGATGTGGACCACGTCGGCGATCAGCATCCTGATGGAATTGGTTCCGCAGTCGATGGCCGCGACACCGCTCATGACCCGTTCCCCTCACTGCCCTCTCGGGCGTCCTCGTCGACGCACACGCACGGTCCCCTGTCCCACCACTGCGGGAGCTCCTCCAGCGCCTCGGCGCCGAAGGGGTTGGTTCCCGGCGCGGCGAGCTCATGGCCGACCAGCGCGTGCAGGCACTTGACCCGGGTGGGCATGCCGCCGGTGCTCTGCATCCCCTCGGGGAGCGGCTCGACCCCGTCCAGGCGCGCCTGCTCGGCCCGCTCCTCGATGTAGGACTCGTGGGCCCTGGTGTAGGCCTCGGCGAGCCCCGGGTCCGTCGCGAGCCGGTCCTGCATCTCGCGCATGCGGCCGGAGTTCTCCATCCGGCCGATGGCCGACGCCGCGCGCGGGCACGTCAGGTAGTACAGCGTCGGGAAGGGGGTGCCGTCCTCCAGGCGGGGCGCGGTGCGCACCACGTCGGGGAGCCCGCACGGGCAGCGGTGCGCGACCCCGCGCACCCCGCGCGGGGTGCGGCCCAGCTGGAGTTCGATGGCGGCGATGTCGCGTGCGGCGACCGGGTTCTCGGAGTGCCCCTCGGGAGGGGCGCCCGCCGGTCCGGCGGCGCGCCCGGGCACGGGCTGATCAGCGGAAGTCATGGCGAACCCAGCATAGGGCCGCCCCCGCACCCCTGCCGCCCGCGGGGGGCGGGCCCCGGCCGGGACCCGCCACGCGCCCCGGGGCGGGTCAGAGCCCGTCGTCGGGCGGCGGGCTGTCCGCCTCCTCGACCGAGCGCCACAGCGTGGTGAACCACGGCTCGCTGGGACCGGTCTCGGCCTCGTCGTCGTCCTCGGAGTCCGGCGGGATGACGATGTAGGCGGTCTCGCCGGGGTACTGGTAGTGGAGCCGCGCGCGGGCCTCCCGTTCGACGTATTCGTCCTGGGTGAGCTCCCGCTCGCGCTCGCGCAGGTCGAGCACGCTCTCCTCCATGCGCGCGCGGTCCTCCTGGAGCTGGGCGATCTGCGCCCGCTGCGCGACGTACTCGCGCAGCGGGTAGGCCAGGCTCAGTGCGATCACGCACACCACGAGGGCCAGGATCGCCGCACGGCTGGTGAGCATGGGCCGCACCCCGCCGGTGGTGCGGCCCGTGCCCTTCCCGGCCCCCCTGCCCTTGGCGGAGCCGGTTACGGCGCTCTTCCGCCCCGTCCTCCTCCGGGCAGCCCTGCCCGCCGGCCTGTCGGCTTTGGACGCCTTCCCGGCCTTTGGGGGCGGCTGCTTGGATTCGCGGGACACTGGGGCAGACTAGCCGCGCTTGGCGAAGCGCGGGAAGGCCGACACGCCCGCGTAGACGGCGGCGTCGTCCAGTTCCTCCTCGATGCGCAGGAGCTGGTTGTACTTGGCGACGCGCTCGCTGCGGGCCGGGGCGCCGGTCTTGATCTGGCCGGCGTTGGTGGCCACCGCGATGTCGGCGATCGTGGTGTCCTCGGTCTCGCCGGAGCGGTGGCTGATCATCGCCGTGTAGCCGCTGCGCTGGGCCATGGCGACCGCGTCCAGGGTCTCGGTCAGGGTGCCGATCTGGTTGACCTTGACCAGCAGCGAGTTGGCGGTGTCGGCGAGGATGCCGCGCTGGAGCCGCTCGGGGTTGGTGACGAACAGGTCGTCGCCGACCAGCTGGACCTTGTCGCCGAGCTCGGTGGTGAGGGCCTTCCAGCCCTCCCAGTCCTCCTCGTCGAGGGGGTCCTCGATCGAGACGAGCGGGTAGGCGTCGACCAGCTCCGCGTAGTACGCGGCCATGTCCGCGGAGGTGCGGGCCTTGCCCTCGAAGGTGTAGACGCCGTCGTTGAACAGCTCGGTGGCGGCCACGTCCAGGGCGAGCGCGATGTCGGTGCCGGGGGTGTAGCCGGCCTTCTCGATGGCCTCGACGATCAGGTCGAGGGCCGCGCGGTTGCTGTCCAGGTTGGGGGCGAAGCCGCCCTCGTCCCCCACGCCGGTGCCCAGGCCGTGGGCCTTCAGGACCGACTTGAGGGAGTGGTAGACCTCGGTCCCCCAGCGCAGCGCCTCGGAGAACGTGGGCGCGCCGATCGGGGCGACCATGAACTCCTGGATGTCGACGTTGCTGTCGGCGTGCGCGCCGCCGTTGAGGATGTTCATCATCGGCACGGGAAGCACGTGCGCGTTGGGACCGCCGATGTAGCGGAACAGCGGCAGCCCGGCCTCCTGGGCGGCGGCCCTGGCCACCGCCAGGGAGGCGCCCAGGATGGCGTTGGCGCCGATCCGGGACTTGTCCGGGGTGCCGTCCAGGTCGATGAGCGCGCGGTCGATGATGCGCTGCTCGTCGGGCGCGTGGCCGAGGAGCTCGTCGGCGATCTCGTCGTTGACGGCCGTCACGGCCTTGGTCACGCCCTTGCCGCCGTAGCGGTCTCCGCCGTCACGCAGTTCGACTGCCTCGAACTGGCCGGTGGACGCGCCGCTGGGGACTCCCGCGCGCGCGATGGTTCCGTCGTCGAGCAGAACCTCGACCTCGACCGTCGGGTTGCCCCGCGAGTCAAGGATCTCTCGCGCCTGTACTGCCTCGATGGACGCCACGGTCTCTCTCCGTCTCTTGGGGTTTCTCGGACCACTGGTTCAGGACCCGACACGAGACTAGCGACACCGACCGCCGCCGGGTGAGGGCACCCGGCCGAATTGGTCTAGTCCTTAGAGGAGATCCCGGCCACCAGGGCCGCCAGGGCGATGTCGAGGGCCCTCTCCCGGTACGCGAGGGCCTCCTCCGCGGAGAGCATGACGGAGATGTCCTGGATCCCCCCGAGGGCGATGACCGCGCCCATCCTGGCGGGAGTCCCGTGCCCGGGTCCGACCAGGAGGCGGTCGAGCCGGCGCCGCCAGGCCACGACGGCGTCGATGAGCCCGATGTCGGCCAGGGAGCCGACGTCGTTGAGGACGGCGACCAGCAGGGTGCTGTGGCGCACACAGATGTCGAAGTAGTCGCCGAGGAGCTCGCGGGCGCGGTCGGACATCCCCTCCGTGGCCTCCCCCGGCTCGTCCCCGTACTCGGCGAAGAGGTCGCCCATGTCCTGCTCCAGGGGCTCGACCAGCGACCTGAGCAGGTCGTTCTTGGACGGGAAGTGGTAGTACAGCGCCGCCTTGGTAATGCCGAGGCGCTCCGCGATCTCGCGGAGGCTCGTCTTCTCGAACCCCTTGCGGGCGAACAGGTCCAGTGCCGCGGCCTGGATCTCGGCCTTGGTGTCGCTCTGCGCTCTGGGCACCCGTGTCACTCCCGTTCACTCGCCGCCTGGTCCGCCGAGTCTAACCCGTACCTTCCGACCGGTAAGTTACTTGACGCACGGTAAGTAGCTGCCTAACGTGTCCCGCAAGGCATCCGAAGGAGCGTGAACCCCCGTGACCGCCGTACAGAACGTCCTGATCTCCGGCGCCGGCATCGCCGGACCCGCCCTCGCCCACTGGCTCCACCGGTACGGCATCGCGCCGACCGTCGTCGAACGCGCCCCCGCGCCCCGCTCCGGCGGCTATGCCGTCGACGTGCGCGGCGTCGCCCTGGACGTCGCCGAGCGCATGGGCGTGCTCGACGGCATCGCGGAGCACGGCACCGGCATGGCGTCCGCGTCGTTCGTCGACGCGCGCGGGCGCCGCATCGCCGACTTCACCCCCTCCCAGGCCCGCACGGCCTCCGAGGGGCGGTCCCGCGAACTCCTGCGCGGCGACCTGGTCCGGCTCCTGCACGAACCCACCACCGCGTACACCGAGTACCTGTACGACGACACGGTCACCGCGCTGGAGCAGGCCCCCGAGGGCGTGCACGTGTCCTTCGCGCACGCCGCGCCACGCGTGTTCGACCTGGTGGTGGGGGCCGACGGCCTCCACTCCACCACCCGTGCCCTCGCCTTCGGCCCCGAGGGCCCGTTCCGGAGGTTCCTGAACGCCTACATCAGCATCTGCACCGTGCCCAACCACCTCGGCCTGGACCGGGAGGTCCTGCTGCACAACCTCCCCGGGCGGGCGATCGCGCTCTACCACACACCCCGGGCCGAGGGGGCGAAGGCGATGTTCCTGGTGTCCACGCGTTCGGAGGCCGGGATCGACCGCCGACCGGCCGGGGAGCAGAGGCGGTTCCTGCGCGAGGCGTTCGCCGGGGCGGGGTGGGAGGCGGGTCGCCTCCTGTCGGAGACGGGGGCGGCCCCGGACTTCTACTTCGACTCCGTCACCCAGATCCGGGCCCGCAGCTGGTCCGCCGGCCGGGTGGTCCTGCTCGGCGACGCCGCCCACTGCCCCTCCCCCGCGTCGGGCCAGGGCAGCAGCCTCGCCCTGGTCGGCGCCCACGTGCTCGCCGGCGAACTGGCCCGGCACGACGCCCCCGCCGCGGCGCTGGCCGCCTACGAGGCCCGGATGCGGCCCTTCGTGGCCGCCAACCAGGCGATCGCCGACGCGGGCCTGGGGTTCCTGGCCCCGCGGACCCGGACGGGCATCGCCGTGCGCAACGCGCTGGTGCGCGCCGCCCCGCTGCTGTCCCGGGTCGGGGGCTTCGACTCCAAGCTCTCGACGGCGGCCGAGGCCCTGGAGCTGGACGCACCCGCGCCCGCGCCGGGCTGACCCGCCCGTGCCGTCAGGGCTCGGCCCGCCCGGACGGCACGCCTCGGGGGCCGGGACGGCTCCCCCGCCTATAGTGCAGGGGCGGAGTACCCGGCCGGGCCGGGGAGCCCGGCCCGGGCGCCCGTGCCCCGAGGTGGACGGCGGAACGACAGTGGGCGATTCCGAGACCGGACCGGTGTCCGCCGACGGAGCCCTCCGCCCGGTGCCCCGCCGGGGGTCCGAGCTCGTCCTGCTCGCGGCCGGGCTCGTGACGGTCGCGGCGACCCTCCTGACGGCGTCCCTGTCCGTCACCGGCGGCGCCGAACCAGTCCTCGGCCTCTACCTGGCCGTCCTGTGCGCCGGGGCCCTCTCCCTCCACCTCCTGCTGCGCCGGGTCGCGCCCTACGCCGACCCGGTCGTCATGCCGGTCGCCACCGTCCTGAACGGACTGGGCGTCACCATGATCTGGGTGATCCAGACGACCCGGGCCGCGACCGCCGGGGAGCACGGGGACGCCGACCGGCAGGTGGTGTGGACCGTCGTGGGCATGGCCCTGTGCGCCGCCGCGGTGGTGGCCGTGCGACGCCCGCAGCGGCTCACCATGTACACGTACGTGATCGCGGGCGCCGCCCTGCTCCTGCTCCTGCTGCCGCTGTCCCCCCTGGGCCACGAGGTGCTGGGCGCCCGGCGGTGGATCGGCCTGGGCCCGTTCACGATGCAGCCCTCGGAGTTCGCCAAGGTGCTCCTCGTCCTCTTCCTCGCCTCGTACCTGGGCCGGCGCCGCGAGGTGATGGCGCTGGTCACCCGCACCGTCAGGGTCGGCCGCCTCAAGGTGTTCAGCGTGCCCCGCGCACGCGACCTGGCGCCCATGGCCGTGGGCTGGGGCCTGGCGATCCTCCTGCTCGTGGGCACCAGGGACCTGGGGACGTCGCTCCTGCTGTTCGGGACGTTCCTGGCGGTGCTCTACGCCGCCACCGCCCGCAAGTCGTGGGTGCTCATCGGCCTGGTGGCCTTCTCGGCGGGCGCGTACGCGGCGTACCTGATGTTCGGGCACGTGCGCAACCGCGTGGACATCTGGCTCGACCCCTTCGACGAGGAGGTGTACAGCCGCCCCGGAGGCAGCTACCAGATCGTCGAGGGCGTGTTCGCGCTCGCCGAGGGCGGCCTGACCGGGACGGGCTTCGGAGGCGGGGCCGTCCAGGAGGTCTTCGCCGCCGACAGCGACCTGGTCCTGGTCTCGGTGGGCGAGAAGCTGGGGCTCACCGGCCTGATGGCCGTCCTCCTCCTGCTCCTGATCCTGGCCGAGCGGGGGTTCCGCATCGCTCTGGGCTCCCGGGACTGGTTCCTGAAGCTGACGGCCCTCGGATACGCCTTCCTCACCGCGTTCGACGTGTTCATCGTGCTCGGCGGGGCGACCCTCCTCATCCCCCTGACCGGTATGACCGCGCCGTTCCTGTCGGCCGGGGGGTCGGCGCTGATGGCCAACTGGGTGATCGTCGGCCTCTGGCTGACCATCGGCGAGACGGCGCGCCGGCCCCGGGCGGGCGGCGCGGAGCGCGACCCCGCCACGGAGGCCTTCCGCACGCGCGCCCTGCCGCCCCCTCCCCCGGAGGCCCGCCCGGGGTGACGCGGGGGCGCTAGACGCCGGCCGCGTCCCAGTAGGAGCGCCACTCCGCCGCGGACAGGTCGCGGGGCTCCCTGCCGTCGGCGCGGGCCGCCTCCTCGGCGGCGCGCACGCGCGCGTCGAACCTGCGGGACGCCGCCCTGAGGTCCGTCTCCGCGTCCCGGCCCCGGGCGCCCTCCGCCGCCACGGCGGCGAACAGCCCGCCGCCCTCGGCCCCGTCGTCGCCCACCAGCTCGGCGGGGAAGCCGTTGCGGACCGCCCTCCTCTGGAGCTCGTGGGCCAGCAGCACGGCGGGCTGCGCGAACGGCACCCCGTCCAGGACGGAGGGCTTCGCGCCGTTCCCGCCCGCCTCCGCCTTGGCCGCGCGCTCGGCCGCCTTGATGGCCTCCCAGTCGGCCCACACCTCGTCGACGCCCGCCACCTCGGCCCCGCCGAACACGTGCGGGTGGCGGCGGGTCATCTTGTCGATGATCGCGTCCGCGACGTCGTCCACCGTGAAGCGCGCCGGGTCGCCCTCGGGGCGCTCGGCGGCGACGGCCGCGTGGAACACCACCTGGAGCAGCACGTCGCCCAGCTCCTCGCGGAGCGAGGCCAGGTCGCCCTCCTCGATGGTCTCCAGGGTCTCGTAGGCCTCCTGGATCAGGTACTTGGCCAGCGACTCGTGGGTCTGGGAGCTGTCCCAGGGACACTCCCTGCGCAGGGTGTCCATCACCTCCACCAGGCGCAGTACTCGGTGCCCGGTCGGCTGGGGGTCGGTCATCTCGGTCCTTAGCTGTCGGGATCCTGCCACTGCTCGTCCTGCGCGCCCGCACCCTAGCCGGGCAGCCATCCGCCCTCGCGCAGGGCCGCCATCACCTCGGCCACGGACTCCGCCGGGTCGCCGCCGGTGTCCAGCACCAGGTCGGCGTCCCCGGGCTCCTCGTAGGGGTCGGAGATCCCCGTGAACTCCGCGATCTCCCCCGCGCGCGCCTTGGCGTAGAGCCCCTTGCGGTCACGGGCCTCGCACACCTCCAGGGGCGTCGCCACGTGCACGAGGAAGAAGTCCCCGAACTCCTCCACCATCGCCCGCACCTCGGCCCGGCCCGCCGCGTACGGGGCGATCGGCGCGCACACGGCCACCCCGCCGTGCCGGGTGATCTCCGCGGCGACATAGCCGATGCGGCGGATGTTGAGCTCCCGGTCCTCCCGCGAGAACGTCAGCCCGCTGGAGAGCATGCGCCGGACCACGTCCCCGTCCAGCAGGGTCACCGTGCGCCCCGACCTGCGGATGCCGTCGCCCACCCCGCGCGCGATCGTGGACTTGCCCGAACCCGACAGGCCGGTGAACAGGATCGCGACCCCCCGCTTGGTCCGCGCCGGGCGCAACCGCGCCAGTTCGGCGCCCACGCGGGCCGGGGTGAACCAGGCGGGAAGCTCGCGCCCGTGCGCCAGCTCGGCCTCGACCTCCTCGTCCGTCGGCTCCGGGACGGCGTGCGCGGGGTCCACGCGGGTCAGGGGCTGCCACAGCCCCTCGGACGAGTCGTAGCGCCACGGCTCCGGCTCCAGGACCGTGAGCGGCGGACGCCGGGCCATCACCCGCTCGACGTCCGGTCCGCTCCCGCCGGTCACCGCCAGCATGTGGGTGGCGCCGTAGGCGGCGGCCACGTGCGCGGCCAGCGCCACGTCGCGCACGCCCCAGCTGCCGCCGAGCGCGCCCTCGGTCCGCGCGGCGCCCCTCGGCAGGGTGCACACGACGAACGCGGTGCGCCCCGGCAGCAGCGGTTCGGCGGCCAGGACCGCCGTCGCCATGCCCTCGTCCTCCAGGCCCGTCTCGACGATCACCAGCACCTCGGCGCGGGCGCCGCCCGCCGCCTCCCCGAGGGCGTCGGCCTCCGCGCGGATCTGGTGCAGGACCCGGTGGTGCAGGGGCCGGTCGGTGACCACCGCGAGCAGCGACCCGCACGAGGAGGGTTCGAGCTCGCGCTGGCCCCGCACCTCCGCGGGCGAGGACCGCAGCTTGCGCAGCACCCCGTACATGGGCGGCCGCAGCAGCGCCACGTCCCCCGCCAGGCGGTGGACGCCCTCCGCCTCCCAGTGCTCGGTGACGGTCAGCTCGGCCAGCGGCGCGCCCTCGGGGTCGGCGAGGGTCAGCGCCGCGGCCCCCGCCAGCGCCTCCGGCACCTCCAGGGTGACCGGAACCGGCCAGGGGCGTCCGTCGGGCAGCCGCCCGGAGCGCTCCACCGACGCGGCCTCGTCCCGCGTCATGAAGCCGGGCAGCGGGTAGGCGCCGTTGAGGATCAGCTCCAGGTGGGCGAGGCCGTCCGGACCCGGGACGAAGACCGGGGCGCCCGACCGTCCGCCGCCGCCCTCCGGCGCGCTCCCACGCCTGATCGCACTCACCACGAGGTTCCTCTCCTACGGTGTTCCGGGAATCGCCTCTAGCGTATGCCCGACGCCCCCGGCCGCCCCGCCCGCGTCGCACGGAGCGCGGCGCGGACGGCGGGGGAGCCGGAATAGAAGCACCCCACCGGCGGTTCCACCGACTGTGCACCGCCCCTCCGGCGCCGGTTGCCGCCGGGGGCGGCACGGGCGAGCCTGCGGGGCCTTCGTCCACACCCCGCCCGCGCGAAACCTCCGGACTCGATAGTCTGAGGGGTGCCGGGCGTCCACTCCCGCAGCCGCCTTCTCATCGTGCAGGCCGCGACCACCGCCTGATCCGGACCCACTTCCACTTTCAGTTTCTGGTGCTATGAGCCTTATTGGACTTCTCGCCGACGTCTCCAGGGACCCGGCACTGCACAGCGCGATCGAGGCCGCCCGACGCGGCCTCGATCCCCACCTCGACCTCGTCGCGCCGGCCGCGCTGCGCCCCTTCATGGTGGGCGCGCTGGCCGCCGACGCCCCCGTGGGCGCGGGTCGGCCCGTCCTCGCCGTCACCGCCACCGAGCGCGAGGCATCGGACCTGACCGACGCCCTGTGCTCGCTGCTGCCCGACGACTCCGTCGCGCTCTTCCCCGCCTGGGAGACGCTCCCGCACGAGCGGCTCTCCCCCCGCTCGGACACGGTCGGACAGCGTCTCGCCGTCCTGCGCCGCCTGGCGCACCCCGACCCCGCCGACCCGCTCACCACCCCGCTGAGGGTGGTCGTCGCCCCCGTGCGCAGCGTCCTGCAACCGCTCGTGGCCGGACTGGGCGACCTGGAGCCGGTCCGCATCCGCCCCGGCGACGAGGCGTCCCTGGAGGACGTGGTCACGGCCCTGGCCGACACCGGCTACGCCCGGGTCGACCTGGTCGAGAAGCGCGGCGACATGGCCGTGCGCGGCGGCATCCTGGACGTGTTCCCGCCCACCGAGGAGCACCCTCTGCGGCTGGAGTTCTGGGGCGACACCGTCGAGGACATCCGCTACTTCCAGGTGGCGGACCAGCGGTCCATCGCCCCGCGCGAGGGCGACGAGGGCTCGCGCGCCGGCGCCGCCTCCGGGCTGTTCGCACCGCCGTGCCGCGAACTCCTGCTCACCGACACCGTGCGCGACCGCGCACGGGCCCTGGCCGAGGAGCACCCCTCCCTCGCCGAGATCCTGCACAAGATCGCCGACGGCGTCTCCGTCGAGGGCATGGAGGCGTTCGCGCCCGTGCTAGCCGAACGCATGGAGCCCTTCTTCACCTACCTGCCCGAGGGCGCGATGGTGGTGGGCTGCGACCCCGAGCGCATCCGCACCCGCGCGGTGGAGCTGGAGGCCACCAGCGCCGAGTTCCTCGACGCCTCGTGGATCAACGCCGCCTCCGGCGGCGAGGCCCCCATCGACCTGGGCGCGTCCGCCTACATGTCCGTCGCCGAACTGCGCGCCGCCGCGGCCGGGCACGACCTGCCCTGGTGGGGCCTCACGCCCTTCAGCGCGGGCGACGAGGGGGGCGCCTCCGAGGAGGACGACGCCGTCGTCGTCGGCGCCGCACCCGCCGAGTCCTACCGCGGGGACACCGAGCGCGCCCTGGCCGACATCAAGGGCTGGCTGCACGACAACTGGAGCGTCGTCCTGGTCACCCAGGGCCACGGCCCCGCCGAGCGGCTGGTCGCGATGCTGCGCGACGCCGGCCTGGGCGCCGCCCTCGCCTCCGACCTGGCCGACCCTCCCCCGCCCGCCGTCGCCACCGTCACCACCGGGCTGGTCGACCACGGGTTCCTGCTGCGGACGGTCCACACGGTGGTGCTCACCGAGACCGACCTGGCCGGACAGAAGTCCTCCACCCGCGACATGCGCAGGATGCCGAGCAGGCGGCGCGGCACCGTGGACCCGCTCCAGCTCAAACCGGGCGACTACGTCGTCCACGAGCAGCACGGCGTGGGCCGCTACCTGGAGATGGTCAGCCGCCAGATCCAGGGGGCCACCCGCGAGTACCTGCTCATCGAGTACGCGCCCTCCAAGCGCGGCCAGCCGGGCGACCGCCTCTTCGTCCCCACCGAGCAGCTCGGCGAGGTCACCCGGTACGTGGGCGGCGAGGCCCCCACCCTGTCCAAGATGGGCGGCGCCGAGTGGAGCAAGGCCAAGAGCCGCGCCCGCAAGGTCGTCCGCGAGATCGCCGGCGACCTCATCCGCCTGTACTCGGCCCGCCAGGCCTCCCCGGGCCACGCGTTCGGTCCGGACACCCCGTGGCAGCGGGAACTCGAGGACGCCTTCCCGTACGTGGAGACGCCCGACCAGCTCGCGGCCATCGACGAGGTCAAGAAGGACATGTCCCGGTCCGTCCCCATGGACCGGTTGATCTGCGGCGACGTCGGCTACGGCAAGACCGAGGTCGCGGTGCGCGCCGCGTTCAAGGCGGTCCAGGACGGCAAGCAGGTGGCTCTGCTGGTGCCCACCACGCTGCTGGTGCAGCAGCACATGTCCACGTTCACCGAGCGGTACGCGTCGTTCCCGGTCACCGTCAAACCGATGTCGCGGTTCCAGACCGACGGCGAGGTCGAGGTGACCCGCGAGGGGCTGCGCAGCGGCGAGGTGGACGTCGTCATCGGCACGCACCGCCTGCTGTCGTCGGAGACCCGCTTCAAGGACCTGGGCCTGGTCATCATCGACGAGGAGCAGCGCTTCGGCGTGGAGCACAAGGAGGCCCTCAAGCGGCTGCGCACCCAGGTCGACGTGCTGGCGATGTCGGCGACGCCGATCCCGCGCACCCTGGAGATGGGCCTGACCGGCATCCGCGAGATGACCACGATCCTCACCCCGCCGGAGGAGCGCCACCCGGTGCTCACCTTCGTGGGCCCCTACGAGGACAAGCAGATCACCGCCGCGATCCGCCGCGAGCTGATGCGCGAGGGCCAGGTGTTCTTCGTGCACAACCGCGTGGCCTCCATCGACAAGGTCGCGGCGAGCATCAAGCGCCTGGTGCCGGAGGCCCGGGTGGCCTACGCGCACGGTCAGATGAACGAGCAGCAGCTCGAGAAGGTCATGGTCGACTTCTGGGAGAAGAACTTCGACGTGCTGGTCTCCACGACCATCGTCGAGTCCGGCCTGGACGTGCCCAACGCCAACACCCTCATCATCGACCGCGCCGACACCTACGGGCTCTCGCAGCTGCACCAGCTCCGCGGCCGGGTGGGCCGCGGGCGCGAGCGCGCCTACGCGTACTTCCTGTACCCGCCGGAGAAACCGCTGTCCGAGACCGCCTACGAGCGCCTGGCCACGGTCGCCCAGCACACCGAGATGGGCGCGGGCATGTACGTGGCCATGAAGGACCTGGAGATCCGGGGCGCGGGCAACATCCTGGGCGCGGAGCAGTCCGGCACCATCGCGGGCGTGGGCTTCGACCTGTACGTGCGCATGGTGGGCGAGGCCGTGGCCGAGCTCAAGGGCGATCCGGACGCGGTCGAGGAGATCGAGACCCGGGTCGAGCTGCCCATCAACGCGCACATCCCGCACGACTACGTTCCGGGCGAGCGGCTGCGGCTCCAGTCGTACAAGCGGATCGCCGGCGTGGGCAGCGAGGAGGACATCCTCGCCGCGTACGAGGAGCTCACCGACCGGTACGGGCCCCCGCCCCAGCAGGTGGACAACCTGATGGCGGTGGCGCGGTTCCGGGTGCTCGCCAAGTCGGCGGGGCTCTCGGACGTCGTCATGCAGGGCAACCAGATCAGGTTCTCCCCGGTCGACCTGCGCGAGTCGCAGGAGCTGAGGCTGCGGCGGATGTACCCCAAGTCCCTGCACAAGGAGACGACGCGGACCCTGCTGGTGCCGGTGCCCAAGGCCGGCGGCCTGGGCGGCAAGCCGCTGCGCGACCTGGAACTCCTCAAGTGGTGCAGCGACCTGGTCAACGCCGTCTTCGAGCCGCACAGGAAAGCCGGCCGGAGCACCCCGGCCCAGTAGCCCGGACCCCGGCCGGGGCGTCCACGGAGGCGTCGGCCGGGACGGCTCCCGTCCGAGCGGCCTCCACCGGAGGCCGCCGGACCCGCCGCCGTGCGGCGGTCCGGTGCGGCACCGCCGAACGGGTCAGTGCCCGGGGGCGTCCACGCCGCCGGGGTCCGCCTCGTAGGTGATGCCGTACATCTCCTCGTCCTCGCCCGGCCTCCGCCGCCACCAGCGGCCGCCGGAGGCGCGGCGGGCGTCCTTCGCCTCCCGCCTCTCCCGGCGCCGGTGGTCGCGCAGTTCCCGGCGGGCCTCCTTGCGCGCGCCGCGCTCGGCGCCGCGGTCGACCGTCCGGGCGGCCCGCTCCCGGTCCCTGGCCGCCCTCAGCTCCCCGGGGGTGGCGGGAGAGGGCTCCGGGTCCGGCCCCGCCTCCTCCCCGGCGTCCCCGACGCCCTGGCCGTCACGGCGGCGCAGCGGCGTCACCGTCGCCAGGCCCTTCCCGACCGGGACGTCCGGTGGCAGCTCGACCACCGGCCGCGGCTCGGCCCCCGGCCGCACGGGGGCCCGCGCCCCCTTCTTCGCGGCGCCCGTCCCGGACTCCGTGGAGCCGGGGGACTCCGTGTCCTTCCCCAGCCGCAGCTTGCGCCAGTACCACCAGTTCGCGATCCAGGCGGCGACCGCCGCGGCCACCCCGACCTCCAGGGCGGCGACGAGGCCCACCTGCCACGCCGACGGCCCCACCTCGCTGAGCCGCTCTCCCCCCAGGGGCCCGCCCGCGATCTCCGCCATGGCCGCGCACAGGATCCCCGTGGTCACACCGCACACGAACCCCCACAGGGGGGCCGCCTCGCCGACCGCGTCCGGCGCACTGCGCTGGGTCAGGACACCGCCCACCGCGCCCGCCGCGAACGGCAGGGCCAGCGCCACCAGGGACACCGCCGGAGCGGCCCCGTCGTCCGGCAGGGCGGCCAGCATCGGGAACACCGGCAGGGCGCCCACCGACACCCCGGTCGGGGCGACGACGGTACCCGCGCCCATCGCGAACCCCGGCCCCAGCGCGTAGCAGACCGCGAACACCACCGCGTTGGGCAGGTACGCCAGCTGGATGACCACCAGCAGCACACCGCCGACCACGCCGGGTCCCAGCACCCTCGTCGTCTCGACGGCTTCCGGGAAGGCGAACGCCAGCGCCGCCGCGAACAGCAGCAGCCCGCCCAGCAGGAGGGTGCCGGTGGACGCGAGCAACCCCACCAGGAGGGACCTCGGCCTGGCGGGCATCAGCTCCAGCAGGTCCCGGACCGCCACGCCCTTGTCGCGCATCAGCTGGCGCAGCGCCCCCAGCCCGGCGGCGAGGAAGGCGATGGCGAACCCCATGACGAGGGCGCGCGGCATGCTGGGTTCGATCGCCTCGGTGCGCGCCACCAGCGCCAGCGTGCCGGCGATCGCCGCGTAGGGGCCGGCGACGGCCACCGCCGCCCCCCACACGTACCGGAGCCGCAGGATCTCGCAGGAGCGGGCCAGCCACCGGCCCGACCGGTACAGCAGCAGGCCCGGCAGCAGGACCAGCCCGAGCGGGAGCAGGGCGATCTGCCCGTCGGGCACGGTGAACGACACGTGGTGGCCGACCAGCCAGGCCAGGACCGCTCCCTGGAGGATGTCGACGATGTCCTCGCCGAAGGTGTCGTGCGGCGCGGCCACCCAGCCGATGATGGTGAGGGTGACGATGGCGGCCAGACCGCTGCCCGCCGCCGTGGCTGCGGCGATGCCCCCGGTCGCGTAGAGGGGCCTGCGCTCGTCGGCGGCCTCCGGCGCGGAGGCTTCCGCGGCGGTGGCCCGCGGGCGCTTCGGCGGTCGGCCTCGGTCGGGGGGAGATCCTGGCGTACTCACCCGACTTATGCTGCCAGGGACCGGAATGCTCCGCGGTATCCCGCCGCGCGTGTCGTGCGCGCGTGTGCGGCGGCGCCGGTGGAACCGTCGGCGTCCGGCCCCCGTCGTACGGAGGGAGACAGGTTTCACCCCCGCTGCGGACGGACACCCATGGCAGGCACCGACCCCGACCGCTACCGGCTCTCCGACCGGGAGCGCGACGAGGCGCTGGAACGGTTGCGGACGGCTCTGGAGGAGGGCCGTCTGGACCCCGAGGAGCACGGGGCCCGCGCCGGGGCGGTGCTGGAGGCGGTCGCCAACACGGACCTGGTCCCGCTCTTCGAGGACCTGCCCCCGGAGTCCCGGCCCAGCGCGCTCGCCGTCCCCGGGGACGCGGAGCCGGGGGACGGGCGCCCGCCCACGCCTGCCGGGAAGGCCGCCCTCCCGCCGGCCCGGCGGGAGGGCGGGAAGGGCTCGTCCGACCGCCGCAACCGTCCCCACACGGGCGGCCTGGTGATCTGGGGAGGGATCATGTTCGTGCTCTGGGGGGTGCCGTCCATCTCCAGCGGCAACACCGGCGCCGTGTTCGCGTGGCTGTTCTTCCTCCTGGTCCTCCTCGTCCCGGGCGCGGTCGTGGCCACCGTGCAGACCGTCCGCGGCAGGTCGGACGGCGGTTCGCGGGCCCTCTCGACCAGCCGGACACGCGAAAACGGCTCCGCCCCACCCTCCGGATGAACCGGCGGTGGGGCGGAGCCGTCGAAGCGGTCACCCGTCGGGGCTGCTCCCGGGGCGCGTGCTAGAACAGCTCGCGCACCAGCTTGGCAGTCTCGCTGGGGGTTTTGCCGACCTTGACGCCGGCGGCCTCCAGGGCCTCCTGCTTGGCCGCGGCCGTGCCCGCCGAACCCGACACGATCGCGCCCGCGTGCCCCATCGTCT